>NZ_JBHVRR010000067.1:0-24863 GCF_042885635.1 Streptomyces sp. NPDC058045
GGTGGTGAGGTGGATGTGGTGGAGGGGCATGGGACGGGGACGGTGTTGGGTGACCCGATTGAGGCGCAGGCATTGTTGGCGACATATGGGGTGGAGCGTGGGGCTGGGGAGCCTTTGTGGTTGGGGTCGGTGAAGTCGAATCTGGGGCATACGCAGGCTGCGGCGGGTATGGCCGGTGTGATCAAGATGTTGATGGCGATGCGGCATGAACTCCTGCCGCGAACGCTCCATGTGGACGAGCCGACTCGGCACGTCGACTGGTCGGCCGGAACGGTGCGGTTGCTGGCTTCTGAGCAGGAGTGGACCACCCGGTCCGACCGCACGAGGCGCGCCGCGGTCTCCTCCTTCGGCATCAGCGGCACCAACGCCCACGTCATCCTGGAAGAGGCACCAGCCCCGGACCCGGCCCCCGACGCCCGGCCCACCGACCACACGGCGCCCGATGTGGTCCCCCTGCTGCTCTCCGCCCGCGATCCGGAGGCGGTCCGTGACCAGGCCGCACAGTTGCGTACGCACCTCGCGGCGCACCCGGAACTCGATCTGGCCGAGGTCGGCCGGAGCCTCGCCACCTCGCGCACCGTCTTCGCCCACCGTGCCGTCGCCCTGGCCGACCGCCTTGATCCGACCGCCACCCTCCTGGCCCTCGACGCGGCCCGACCCACCCCCGCGCCCCAACCCGGCCGCCTCGCCTTCCTGTTCTCCGGCCAAGGTGGCGAACGGGAGGGGATGGGGCGGGAGTTGTATGAGGCTTTTCCGGTGTTTGCGGGGGTGGTTGATGAGGTGTGGGGGGTGTTGGGTGATGAGGGTGTGCCGGGGTCTACGGGGTGGGCGCAGGCGGGGTTGTTTGCGTTGGAGGTGGGGTTGGCTGGGTTGGTGGGGTCGTGGGGGGTTCGGCCGGATGTGGTGTTGGGGCATTCGGTGGGTGAGGTTGCGGCGGCGTATGTGGCGGGGGTTCTCGACCTGCCGGATGCGGCTCGGTTGGTGGGTGAACGGGGCCGTCTGATGGGGGAGTTGGCCTCGGGGGGCGGGATGGCCGCTCTGGCCTTGCCGTTGGCCGAGGTAGAGGAGTTGTGCGCCCGGTTCGGTGGCCGTCTTGAGGTGGGGGCGGTGAACGGTCCCCGGTCGTGTGTGGTGTCGGGGGATGCGGATGCGGTGGACGAGGCGGTGGAGTTGGTGCGAGGCGGCGGTGGTCGTGCGCGTCGTCTCCCGGTCGGGTACGGGTTCCATTCCCGTTTGATGGAGCCGATGTTGGAGCGTTTCGGCGAGGTGGTGGCCGGGCTGGAGTTGCGTGAGCCCCGGATCCCGCTCGTGTCGAACGTGACGGGTGGGCTGGTAGGGCAGGAGGTGACCACCCCCGATTACTGGATGTGTCACGCCCGTCAGAGCGTCCTGTTCCACGAGGGCGTACAGACCTTGCAGGCCCAAGGGGTCACCCGTTACGTGGAGTTGGGCCCCGACGCCGTACTCACCGCCCTGGCCCGCGACTCTCTCGACACACCGGAACCCGCATCAACCGAGGCCACCGGGACAACCGACACCCCCACCCGTGGCTACGTCTCCCTGCTGCGCCCCCACCAGGCTGAACCCCGCACCGTGGCAGCCGCGTTGGGCGAGTTCCACCGTTGGGGACTGCCGGTGGACTGGGAGGCGTACTTCGGTCCCGCGAGGGGGCGGCGGGTGGCGCTGCCCACCTACCCGTTCCGTGAGGAGCGGTACTGGCCGCGGCCGCGGAGTGGAACGTCCCGGGGGCCCGCGGCGCATCCCCTGCTCGACACGGTCGTGGAGCGGGCCGAGTCGGCGGAAGTCCTCTTCACGGGGCGGTTGTCCGTGCGTACGCATCCCTGGCTGGCGGACCATGTCGTCGGGACGGCGATGCTGCTGCCCGGCACCGGTTTTGTGGAGATGGCGCTGTACGCGGGGCGGGCGGTGGGTGCCGGCACCGTGTCGGAGTTGACCGTCGAGGCACCGTTGCGGTTGGCGGCGACCGGTGCCGTCGATATCCAGGTGGCCGTGGCCCCGCTGGACGTCGAGGAGCCGGACGCACCGCCGTCCGGGGAGCCCGGCCGCTGGTCGGTGACCGTGCACAGCCGGCCCGCCGGGGAGCCGGACGCCGGGTGGACCCGGCACGCCCGCGGTGTCCTCGGGGCGGAGGAGGCGGAGGTGCCGTCCTCCCCGGCGGAGAGCTGGCCGCCGCCCGGTGCCGAGGAGGTCGACCCGGCGGAGGTCTATGACCGGGCCGCGCAGATGGGCTTCGACTACGGGCCCGCGCTGCGCGGGTTGCGGCGGGTGTGGCGGCGGGGTGCGGATGTCTTCGCGGAGGTCGCGCTGCACGGGGAGGACGGCTCGGACCATCTGGTGCATCCGGCGCTGCTGGACGCGGCCCTGCACACCGGGTTCGTGGACACGCCCGGGGCGGGGGACGCCGGTGGGCGGCTGCCGTTCGTCTGGCAGGGCGTGACCGTCACGCGGCCCGGGACCGCGGCCGGGCGGGTCCGGCTGCGTCGTCTCGCCGAGGACGAACTCTCCCTGCATCTCATGGACTTGGCGGGCGAGCCGGCCGCGTATATCGCCTCGCTGCGGTTGCGGAGGTCGGAGGCCGGGGACCTCGGTGGTGCGGCGCCCGTCCTGCGTGCGGTCGAGTGGGTCCCGTTGGGGGAGGACGTGGGGGAGGACCACGCCCCGTACAGCGGTGGTGTGGCCGTGCTCGGCTCGGATGAGGAGGGTGTGGCGGAGGCGCTCGGGGCGAGTCTGTACCGGGATCTGAAGGCGCTGGAGGACTCCGGTGAGCGGCCGGACGCTGTGGTGTGCGCCCTGGACCTGGCACAACCCGCCGCCACCGAGGACACCGAGGACTCCGTCCGCTCCGTGCAGGAGACGGCGCGGGCGCTGTGGGCCACGGCGGGGCTGCTGCGCGCATGGGTCGACGGTCCGCTGTACGACACGGCACGGCTCACCCTCCTCACACCCGGAACGGGGACAGACACGGGAAGCGGCACCGGCACCGTAGCCACAGCAGTGCGGGCCATGCTGCGTGCCGTGCAGACCGAGCACCCGGGGCGGATCCAGGTCGTACAGAGCGACACCGGACTCCCGTCCGCCGCCCTGTCCGCCGAGGCACCCGAACTCGCCGTACAGCAAGGGCAGTTGACCGTTCCCCGGCTGGTTCCCGTCGAGCGTCCCGCCGGGGGCGAGGGGCCGGACCTGGCCTCGGGTGCCGTGCTGATCACCGGTGGTACGGGGGGACTCGGCGCCGTGGTGGCCCGGCATCTGGTGGAGGCGTACGGGGTTCGCGATCTGGTGTTGCTGGGCCGGAGTGCCGGGGAGCTGCGGGACGAGCAACTCGCCTCCGCGCTGCGGGAGTTGGGTGCCGAGGTGGCTCTGGTGGCCTGTGATGTCACCGACCGGGCGGCGCTGGCCGGGGCGGTGGCGGCACTGGCACGGCCGCTCACCGCGGTGTTCCATGCCGCGGGGATCGTCGATGACGGGCTTCTGACCGCGCTCACCGAGGAGCAGTTCACCCGGGTGCTGGCCGTGAAGGCCGAGGGGGCGCTCGCGCTGCGCGCCGCCACCGCCGGGCACCCGCTGGCCGCCTTCGTCCTCTTCTCCTCGGCGGCCACGGTCCACGGCAGCCCTGGCCAGGCCAACTACGCTGCGGCGAACGGGTACTTGGACGCCTACGCGGACCAACTGCGCGCGCTGGGAGTGCCCGCGCTGTCCCTCCAGTGGGGGCCGTGGGCCGAGGAGCGCGGGATGGCGGGCCGTCTCGGTGCGGATGCCGTCGCCCGGATGGCGCGGCGCGGTACGGTCCCGCTCGGCAACGAGGAAGCGCTGTTGCTGCTGGACGCCGCACTGAGTGCCCCGGGGCCGTCGCGGGGGCCGTCGAAGCTGGTGGCCGTCAAGGAGTCCGCGCCCGCGGTGCGTGAGCGTGCCCGCCGTGTGCTGCGGACGGCGCCCGCCACCGCCGGGCCTTCCCTCGCCTCCCGGCTCGCTTCGGCCGACACCGGCCGGCGGCGTCAACTGCTCGCTGATCTTGTCCAGTTGGAGACGGCCGCCGTCCTGGGGCACGGCGGGGGCGCGCGGATCGCGGGGGAGAAGTCGTTCCGTGAGCTGGGGCTGGACTCGCTGGCCGCCGTGGAACTGCGTAACCGCCTCGGTGAGCAGACCGGTCTGGCGCTGTCGCCGACGCTGGTCTTTGACTTCCCGACCCCGGCGGCGCTCGCGGAACACCTGGTCAGCGAGGTGGAACCGGACGTGGACGCGCCCGAGCAGTCCGTGATCCGAGGGTTCGACGAGTTGGAGGCGGTACTGGGCGAGGCCGATCCGGAGTCCGCCACCGGGCGGTATGCCGAACAACGACTGCGTGCCCTGGTGGCCCGACTGGGCGGCACGGTGCGGAGAACGGAGTCCGGTGCGGAGACGACCGCCCTGGACGCCACGGACGAGGAGCTGTTCGAGATCTTGGACGGGGAGATCGGGATCTGACCGGCGCAGCCGGGCGACCTGGGGTGACTGATGGCACATATCGCATTCTTCAGCGTGGCCGCACACGGCCACATCTCGCCGACCTTGGGCGTCGTCGCGGAGCTCACCGCACGCGGCCACCAGGTCACCTACTTCACGACGGGAGCGTTCGAGGAACGGCTCACCCGGCTCGGCGCCACCGTCTGCCGCTATGACACCGCGCCCTCGCCGAACCAGTCCCCGGCGGCCTTCGCCTCCGGGGACCTCAGTGCGCTGCCGTTGTTCTTCCTGCACAGCGCGGCGGAACGGGTCGCCCTCGCCGAGAAGTGGTTCGGCGACGAGCGGCCCGAGGCGATCGTCTACGACAACACCGCGCCGTTCGCGGGCCGTGCGCTCGCCCGGCGCTGGGGCTGCCGGGCGGTGCAGTTCTTCCCCAGCCTCGCCTCCGGCCGCGGCTACGCACTGATGGACGCCATGCTGGAACGCACCGGCCGTTCCCCCGAACACGACGCCCACACCGCCGAGTTCGACCGGCGCCTCGCCGGGTTCCTGGCCGGGGCGGGCCTTCCGGGCCTGGGCACCGAGGAGTTCATGGACTTCGAGGAGGAACTCAACCTGGCTTTCCTGCCAAGGGAGTTCCAGCCCGCCGCGGACACCTTCGGGCCGCACCACCGCTTTGTGGGCCCCAGCCTCGGCGGCCGTGACGACGAGGGGACCTGGCGGCGGCCCCCGGGCGGCGGCCCGGTCGCCTATGTGTCGCTGGGCACCGTCTTCAACCGGTCCGCCGACTTCTACCGCCGTTGCGCCGAGGCGTTCGACGGCAGCGAGTTCTCCGTGGTGATGTCGGTGGGGGAGGGAACCGATCCCGCCTCGCTCGGCCCGCTCCCCGCACAGGTGGAGGTGCACCGCACGGTGCCCCAACTGTCCGTGCTGGCACAGGCCGACGTCTTCGTCACCCACGGCGGTATGGGCAGCACCATGGAGGCGCTCGCCTCCGCCACCCCCATGGTCGTCGTGCCGCAGATGGTCGAACAGGAAGTCATCGCCGACCGGGTCGCCGCCCTGCACCTCGGTGTCCGCCTGGATCCGGACGCCGGCCCCGCCGCTCTGCTCGCCGCGGCCCGTGAGGCCGTCACCGACCGGCGGATCGGGGACAGTACGGCACGGATGCGGCGGTGTGCACAGGAGGCGGGCGGTGCGCGGGCGGCGGCCGACGCCGTCGAAGGGCAGTTGCGGAACGGGGCGGAAGGGGCGTCCGGGCAGTGAACGATCCGCGGATACTCATCGTCGGCGGCGGCGCCGTCGGCTCCCTGCTCGCCTGCGACCTGCTGCGGCAGGGTGTGCCGGTGCGCCTCATCGACTCCAAGCCCTCACTCGCCGAGAGCGACCCGCACTCGCGGGCCGTGATGATCCTGCCCCGGCTCCTGGAAGTCCTGGAGAAGTCCGGCCTCACCGCGGACCTCGTCGCCCGGGGCCGGCCCGCGCACGATGTCAGCTTCTTCGCGGGCGGCCACCGCCTTGGCGCCGTCCCCTTCCACCGGCTGGACTCCCCGTATCCGTTCGGACTCGGCCTGGTCCAGCGGGAGTTGGAGGATCTGCTGTGGGAGCGGCTGGAGTCGCTCGGCGGCACCGTGGAGTGCGGTGTCACCCTTGAAGCGCTCGACAACTCCGGGCCCCTGCCGCGCGCCACCCTGCGGCACGCCGACGGGCGCACCGAGGACACCGTGCCGCAGTGGCTGATCGGTGCCGACGGCGCGGGCAGTGCCACCCGCCGGCTCCTCGGCACCGCGTACCCGGGACTGCCCTTCCCGATCGGTATCGCCCTCGGGGACTTCCCGCTGACCGGCCCCGTCGCCTCCGGCGTGGAGTACCACTACGGCGGGTCCGGACTGCTGCCGCTGGTCCATCTGCCCGACGGGATCTGCCGTCTCGCCACCGTCGTCGCACCGGGCGAGGAGGACTGGTCCGAGCGGCCGCTGTCCGCTTGGCAGGCTATGGCCGACGAGCGCACCAGCATCCCCTACCGGCTCGGCGAACCGCTGTGGAAACGCACCTACCACCCGCGTCCCGGAGTCGCCGAGAACTTCCGGTCCGGCCGGGTGCTGCTCGTCGGGGACGCCGCGCACTCCGTGGTGCCGCTCGGCGGGCAGGGCCTCAACCTCGGCCTCCAGGACGCCGTCAACCTGGGCTGGAAACTCGCCGGTGTGCTCCGCGGAGACTTCCACGACAGCCTGCTCGACACCTATGACACCGAGCGGCAGCAGGCCGTCGAGCAGGTCCGCGCCGTGATCCGCACCGAGATGGAACTGTCCATGCCGCAGACCCCCGAGGACACCGAGCGGCGCGACGAGGCGATCCGCGCCGCCGACGCCTCCGGTTTCCTGGCGAAGGTCGCCGCGCCCCTGATGAGCCAGACCGGGCTGAGCTACGCCCCGCTCGACGGGCCGCTGTGGCGGTCACCGCTGCGGCGGCGCGCGGTGCCCGGCGACCGGCTGCCGTTCTTCCACACCTCCCGCCCGGACCCGGGCGCCCCGCTCCTGGAGCAGAGCGCACACCTCGCCGTGCTGTGGCCCGGCGAGCACCCACCGCCCGAGTGGGACACCCTCGTCGCCGAGGCACGCGGCGCGCTCGACGGGCGGGTCACCGTGCACGACCTGGCCGCGCTGAGCCCCGCCGGACACCGCGGTCTGCGGCACCGGTTCGGGCCCGCGCCGCGGCTCGCCCTGGTCCGGCCCGACGGCCATCTGGCACACCTCGCGCCCGCCGCCCGGCCCGACGAGACCCGCGCCCACCTCGACCGGCTCACCCGCCGCTCCCCGGCCATCGGTGAGGGGTGAGGACGACGGTGCGGACCCTGCTGATCGACAACCACGACTCCTACACCTACAACCTGTTCCACCTCCTGGGACAGGTGAACGGTGAGGAGCCCGACGTCCTCACCAACGACGCCGGGGAGCTCCCCGACCTGGCCCGCTACGACAACGCGGTGATCTCTCCCGGGCCCGGACACCCGTCCAGGCCAAGGGACTTCGGCGTCTCCATGGACGTGCTGCGCCGCCGCGAACTGCCCGTGCTCGGGGTGTGCCTCGGCCACCAGGGACTCGCCGTCTCCGAGGGCGGCAAGGTCATCGCCGCGCCCCGCGCCCGGCACGGCCAGGTGAGCCGCGTCGTCCACCAGGGGCACGGGCTCTTCGACGGTGTGCCGGCCGAGTTCGGTGCCGTGCGCTACCACTCCCTGTGTGTGGCCGAGCCGCTCCCGGACGTACTGGAGGTCCTGGCCCGCTCCGAGGACGGTGTGGTGCAGGCCCTGGGGCACCGCCAACTGCCGTGCTGGGGTGTGCAGTTCCACCCGGAGTCCATCGAGACCGAGTACGGGCTGCGGCTGATGGCCAACTTCCGCGACCTCAGCCGCGAAGCCCGCGGCGGGACGACGGTACGGCGCCCCGCGACAGCCGCACCCACCACCAATGCCGCCCGCCCGGAGCCCTCCGAAGGGTCAACTCCCCGCTACCGGCTGCACGTTCGGGAACTGCCGTACGCCGTCGACACCGAGGCCGCCTTCCAGGAGCTCTACGCGGACTCCGAACACGCCTTCTGGCTGGACAGCGCCCGGGTGGAGGAAGGCATGTCGCGGTTCTCCTTCCTCGGTGACGCCCGGGGGCCGCTCGCGGAGACCGTGCGCTACCGCACCGGTGAAGGTCTCGTCATCGTCGACGCGGCCAAGCCGTCCGTCCACCGCGAGTCCGTCTTCGACTACCTCCGACGGGAACTCGCCCGCCGGGTGATCGACGCACCCCCGCTGCCCTTCGACTTCACCGGCGGCTATGTCGGCTACTTCGGCTACGAACTCAAGGCCGAGTGCGGTTCCCCGAACACCCGCACCGCCTGGACCCCGGACGCCGTCTGGCTGTTCGCCGACCGCTTCCTCGCCGTCGACCACCGGGCACACCGCACCTACCTCCTCGCCCTGAGCGAAGCCGCGGACGGCGAAGACACAGACGGCGGAGACGCGGACACCGCCTCGGCCACCCGGTGGCTGGAGCGGACCGCCGCCCGACTGGACGCACTCACCCCGCTCACCCCGCCACCCCCCGTGGCACCCGTGTCCGTCGAACCCCGGCTCGCGCACGGCAGGGCCGAGTACATCCGGGCGATCGAGGCCTGCCAGGCCCAACTGCACGCGGGGGAGAGCTACGAGATATGCCTGACGAACTCCGCGGAGTTCCCCGCACACGGCGACGGCTGGGACACCTACCGCAGACTGCGCAGACTCAACCCGGCCCCCTACGCCGCCTATCTGCACCTCAGTGAGCTCGACATCGCCTGCTCCTCACCGGAACGCTTCCTGAAGATCACCCCGGACGGCACCGCCGAGGCCAAACCCATCAAGGGCACCGCCCCGCGCGGCGCCACCCCCGCCGAGGACGAGGCGATCCGCGCCGAACTCGCCTCCAGCGCCAAGACCCGCGCCGAGAACCTGATGATCGTCGACCTGCTCCGCAACGACCTGGGCCGGGTCTGCGAACTCGGCTCGGTGGAAGTGCCGGTGCTGATGGCGACGGAGAGCTACGCCACCGTCCACCAGCTCGTCTCCACCATCCGGGGGCGCCTGAGAGCCGACGCCGACGCCGTCGACTGCATCCGCGCCTGCTTCCCCGGCGGCTCCATGACCGGCGCGCCCAAGCTGCGCACCCTGGAGATCATCGACTCCCTGGAGCGCCGCGCCCGCGGTGTCTACTCCGGGGCGCTCGGCTATCTGTCCTGCAACGGCGCGGTCGACCTCAACATCGTGATCCGCACCATGGTCCGCGGCGGTGAGAGCTGGGAACTCGGCGCGGGCGGTGCCATCGTCCTCCACTCCGACCCGGCCGACGAGTACGCCGAGATGCTGCTCAAGGCCGACGCCCCGGCCCGCGCCCTGCGCGCCCACCCCTCACCGGCCTCCCTGGCCGCCGCCACCGCCGAGACCGACGGAAGTGACCGCGTATGACCACGCAGCCCACCCCCACCACACCCGCCGTGCAGAGCGCCCGGCCCGATGTGACCGCGCTGGTCGCGGCGATGACCCTGGCGGAGAAGCTGTCCTTCACCCACGGTGCGGACGACCCCGAGAGGCTCGGCCAGTCCGGCTACATCCCCGGTGTGCCGCGGCTGGGCATCCCGCCGCTGCGGATGACCGACGGACCCGCGGGCGTGCGGATGAAGCGGAAGACCACCACGGCACTGCCCGCACCGATCGCCCTGTCCTGTGCCTTCGATGCCGAACTCGCCGCCCGCTACGGGGAGTTCCTCGGCCACGAGGCGCGCGCCAAACGCCAGGACGTACTGATCGGCCCGATGCTCAATCTGCTCCGCCAGCCGTTCGGCGGCCGCAACTTCGAGCTGTACGGGGAGGATCCGCTGCTGGTCACCGCGATCGGCACCGCGGTGGTGCGCGGCATCCAGTCCCAGGGGGTGATCGCGATGCCCAAGCACTTCCTCGCCAACAACCAGGAGGAGAACCGGATGACCGTCGACGCCCGCGTCGGCGAGCGGACCCTCCGGGAACTCGAACTCCCCGCGTTCCAGGCCGCGGTGGAGGCCGGGGCCGGGGCCCTGATGGGCGCCACCAACAAGGTCAACGGCGACTTCTGCTGCCAGAACGCGCCCCTGCTCACCACCCTGCTGCGCGAGGAGTGGGGTTTCGAGGGCTGGGTGATGAGCGACTGGGACGCCGTCCATGACACGGCCGCGATCGACGCCGGACTCGACCAGGAGATGCCCGACGGCAAGCACCTCGGCGAGCCGCTGCGGGAGGCGATCACCGAGGGCCGGATCGACGAGAAGGTCCTCGACCGCTCCGTGGCCCGCGTCCTCGGCCAGATGGCCCGCTTCGGCCTGCTCGACGGCACCCAGGCCCCCGTCACCACCCGGGACGCCGACCGGGGTGCCGCCCTCGCCCAGGAGGTGGCCGAGGCCGGCGCGGTACTGCTGCACAACCCGCGTGGTGTCCTGCCCCTGTCCCAACAGGCCCTCGCGAAAGGCAAGTTGGCGGTGATCGGGCACCCGGCACAGACCCCGAAGACCGCCGGGGTGGGCAGCGCCCTGGTCGTCCCCGAGACCGCCCTCAGCCCACTGGAGGACTTCACCGGGCGGCTCGGCACCGAGGCCGTCGCCTACCGCGTCGGCGAGGACCCGATCGGCCGCCCCCTCCCCGCTTCCGCCCTCCAACCCCCGTTCCACCAGGGCGAGGTGGCGCCCGGACCGTCCACCGAACCCGACTACTTCTACGAGGGCCGCCTCACCATCGACACCCCCGGCCGCTACCGGATCGCCGTCACCGCCCTCGGCGGCTACGCCGCGATCGACCTCGAAGGGCACCCGCGGGTCTTCGCCGGCAGCTCCTTCGGCGACACCGCGGGCCTCACCGCCGACCTGGAGCCCGGGACGTACAAGCTGGTGCTGTCCGCGCTGCCGGTGCCGGCCAACCCGGTGCGGCTCACGCTCGGTTGGGTGACGCCGCAGCAGGCGCGGGCTGATATCGAGGAGGCCGCCGGAGCCGCCCGGAACGCGCAGGCCGCGGTGGTCTTCGCCTACGACGAACTGGCCGAACTCATCGACCGGCCCGCCCTGGGACTGCCCGGCCTCCAGGACACCCTGATCAGCGCGGTCGCCGAAGCCAACCCGAACACCGTCGTTGTCCTCAACACCGGTTCCTCCGTCACCATGCCGTGGCTGGACCAGGTGGCCGGGGTGCTCGACATCTGGTACCCGGGGGAGCGCGGCGCCGAAGCCACCGGGCGGCTGCTGTTCGGCGAGGTCAACCCGAGCGGCAAACTCACCCAGAGCTTCCCCGCCGACCCCGCGCACACCCCCGTCGCCCAAGACGCCCGCCGCTACCCCGGCGAGGATGGCCAAGTCGACTACTCCGAAGGGCTGTTCAGCGGCTACCGGTGGTACCAGGACAACGCCGCCAACCCCCTGTTCCCCTTCGGCCACGGCCTCAGCTACACCACCTTCAGCTACACGGACCTCGAACTGACCGCCGCCGACGACGGTGTGCGCGCCACCTTCACCGTACGCAACACCGGGCAGCGGGCGGGCCGTGAGATCGCCCAGGTGTATCTGGACGCACGCCCCGACGCCACCGCCGACGAGCCCCCCAGGACCCTCGCCGGATACGCCGCCGCCACCCTGGAACCCGGCGCCGCCACCCGGCTCACCGTGACCCTCGACGCCGCCCGCTTCACCCACTGGGACACCGCCCACCACACCTGGGTCCCCACCACCGGCCCCCGCACCGTCCGTGTCGGCCCCTCCTCGGCGCTGCTGCCGCTCACCGGGGAGGTCACCCGGTGAGCGAGGTCAGACAGCTACACACCCCGGTGTGCGTCATCGGCGCGGGCCCCGCGGGGCTGCTGCTGTCCCGGCTGCTCACCCTCGACGGGGTCGACTCCGTCGTACTGGAGCGCCGCAGCCGCGCCCATGTGGAGAAACGGGTCCGCGCCGGGCTGCTCGAAGAGGGCACCGTGGACACCCTGCGCGAGGCCGGCGTCACCGGCCGCCTGGACCGGGAGGCCCTGGTCCACCAGGGTTTCGAGTGGCGCCTCGACGGCGAACGGCACCGGATGCCCTTCGCCGAACTCAGCGGCGCCGCCGTGTGGATGTACGGGCAGCAGGAAGTCGTCAAGGACCTCATCGCCGCCCGCGACGACCAGAGCGGTCTGCACTTCGGTGTGGACGATGTTCGGGTGGTGTCGGTGACCGCGGACGGGGCGCGCGTACGGTGCACCCTGGACGGCCAACTCACCGAAATAGCCTGCGACTTCCTCGCCGGCTGCGACGGCTACCACGGAGTGAGCCGCCACGCCGCGCCCCCCGGCGAACTCACCGGGCACGCCGTCACCTACCCCTTCGCCTGGCTGGGCGTCCTCGCCTCCGCACCCCCGATGTCGGCGGAACTCATCTACGCCGTCAGCCGCCACGGCTTCGCGCTGCAGAGTATGCGGTCGCCGAGCGTCAGCCGCCTCTACCTCCAAGTCCCGCCCCACGAACGGGTGGACGACCGCGGTGACGAGGACATCTGGCGGGAGTTGGACTTCCGCCTCGCGGGCGGCACCGGCTCCCTGCCCACCGGCGACATCCTGGAACGGGTCCTGGTCCCGCTGCGCGGCCATATGGTCGAACCCATGCAGTACCGGCGGCTGTTCCTCGTCGGTGACGCCGCGCACATCGTCCCCCCGAGCGCCGCCAAGGGCCTCAACCTGGCCGTCGCCGACGCCCGCCTCCTCGCCGGCGCCCTCAGCCTCTGGTACGCCCACGGCCGGCGGGAACCCCTGGACACCTACGCCCGGACCGCGTTGCGCAGAGCGTGGCTCGGGCAGGAGTTCTCCGCCGCGATGACCACACTGCTGCACGAAGCCCCCGACGAGGAGCCGTTCACCCGCAGGCTGCGCCGGGCCCGCTTCGCGCGGCTGCTCCACTCCGGGGCGGAGGCGCGGAGCTTCGCCGAGCAGTACACCGGTGTGTCCCGCCGCTGAGCCCTCGCGCGGCCCGCGCCCCCGCCGGGCGCCGCACCCCTGAGCAATTGGAGTCCGGACGTCATGACCGACGAACAGAAGCTGCTGGACCACCTCCGGTGGGTGACGGCTGAACTGCACCAGACCAAGGAGCAGTTGAGGACCGCCCAGGCCGCCGAGCCGATCGCGGTCGTCTCGATGGGCTGCCGCTACCCCGGCGGGGTGCGCACCCCCGAGGACCTGTGGCACCTGCTGCTCGACGGGCGCGACGCGATGGGCCCCTTCCCCACCGACCGCGGCTGGGACCTCGACGCCGTCTACCACCCGGACCCCGACCACCGCGGCACTTCCTACGTCCGCGAGGGCGGATTCCTCGACGACGCCACCGCGTTCGACGCGGAGTTCTTCGGCATCTCCCCCCGCGAGGCCCTCGCCATGGACCCCCAGCAGCGGCTGCTGCTGGAAACCTCCTGGGAGGCGATCGAACGCGCCGGGATCGCCCCCTCCAGCCTGCGTTCCAGCCCCACCGGCGTCTTCGTCGGCGTCATGCACCACGACTACGCCGCCCGCCTCGACGCCCTGCCCGAGGGCGTCGAGGTGTACGCCGGCAGCGGCAACGCGGGCAGTGTCGCCTCCGGACGCATCTCCTACACCCTCGGTCTGGAAGGCCCCGCGGTCACCGTCGACACCGCCTGCTCCTCCTCCCTGGTCACCCTGCATCTGGCCGCGCAGGCACTGCGGCAGGGCGAATGCGACCTCGCGCTCGCGGGCGGTGTCACCGTGATGGCGACTCCCGACCTCTTCGTCGACTTCAGCCAGCAGCGGGCACTCGCCGCCGACGGCCGCTGCAAACCCTTCGCCGCCGCCGCCGACGGCACCGGCTGGAGCGAAGGCGCCGGCATCCTGCTACTGGAACGCCTCAGCGACGCCCAGGCCAACGGCCACCCGGTGCTCGCCGTCATCCGCGGCTCCGCCGTCAACCAGGACGGCGCCAGCAGCGGCCTGACCGTCCCCAACGGGCCCGCCCAGCAGCGCGTCATCCGGCAGGCCCTCGCCCAGGCGGACCTCAGCCCCGCCGACGTCGACGCCGTGGAGGCACACGGCACCGGCACCACCCTCGGCGACCCCATCGAAGCCCACGCCCTGCTCGCCACCTACGGCCAGGACCGCCAACTCCCCCTGCTCCTCGGCTCGGTGAAGTCCAACCTCGGGCACACCCAGGCCGCCGCCGGCGCCGCCGGAGTCATCAAGACGGTCCTGGCGCTGGGCGCGGGCATCCTGCCGGGCACCCCGCACCTGGACCGGCCCAGCCCCCGCGTCGACTGGTCCACGGGCGACATCGAACTCCTCACCGAACGCACCGAGTGGCCCGTCACCGGCCGCCCCCGCCGCGCCGCGGTGTCCTCCTTCGGCATCAGCGGCACCAACGCCCACCTCATCCTGGAACAGGCACCACCCGCGCCCACCCCCGACCAGGACCAGCCCCAACCAGCCCTCTACGCCTGGCCGTTGAGCGCCCGCACCACCGAAGCGCTACGGGGGCAGGCCGCCGCGCTGCTGGCGGCGACCGACCCCGCACAGCCCGGCGGCACCCCCTCCCTCAGCGGCACCGCCCACGCCCTCGCCACCACCCGCACCGCCTTCACCCGGCGCGCCGTCGTACTCGGCGCCGACACCGCGGCACTACGGGCCGGGCTCACCGCACTCGCCACCGGTACCGACGCGCCCGGACTGGTCCAGGGCACCGCCGCCGTATCGGGACGGCTCGCCGTGCTGTTCTCCGGCCAGGGCTCCCAGCGCCCCGGAATGGGCCAGGGGCTGTACACCGCCCACCCGGTCTTCGCCCGGGCCTTCGACGAGGTCTGCGCCCAGCTCGACCGCTACCTCGACACCCCGCTGCGCGACATCACGCACGCCGACCCGGACAGCCCCCGGGCGGCGCTGCTGCACCGCACCGCGTACACCCAGGCCGCGCTGTTCGCCCTGGAGACCGCCCTGTTCCGGCTCACCGAGAGCTGGGGAGTCCGCCCCGACCTGCTGCTCGGCCACTCCGTCGGGGAGATCACCGCCGCCCACGCCGCCGGCATCCTGGACCTCCCCTCCGCCTGCGCCCTGGTCGCCGCCCGCGGGAGACTCATGGAAGCCCTGCCCGAGGGCGGCGCCATGCTCTCCGTGGCGGCCCCGGTCGAGGAGATCCGCCCACTCCTCGCCGGATACGGGGACCGCGTAGGGATCGCCGCCGTCAACGGCCCGGCAGCCGTGGTCCTCTCCGGCGACGAGGACGCCATCACGGAAATCGTGGCCCACCTCCACGGACACCGCACCAAGCGCCTGCGGGTCAGCCACGCCTTCCACTCCCCGCGCATGGAACCCATGCTCGACCGCTTCCGCACCATCCTCGCCGGACTGCGTTTCCACCCACCGCGCATCCCCCTCGTCTCCAATGTGACCGGCCAACTCGCGGACCCGGACGAGATATGCACCCCCGAATACTGGGTGCGCCACGTCCGGGACACCGTCCTCTTCCACGACGGCATCCGCACCCTGGCCGGTCAAGGAACCACCGCCTGCCTGGAGTTGGGCCCCGACCCCGTCCTCAGCACCCTCGGCCGGGACTGCCTCACCACGGAACCCGCGGGCGACACCATCCGCTGGAGCACCGCCCTCCGGCGCAACCACGACGAGGTGCACACCTTCGCCCGGGCCCTCGCCCAGATCCACACCCACGGCACCCCGGTCGACTGGGCGGCACCCCACCCACACGCCCCCCGCGTCGAGCTGCCCACCTACGCCTTCCAGCGCACCCGCTACTGGCTCGACGGCACGGGCACCCATGCCCCCGCGGGCCTGGACAGCGCCGGGCACCCCCTGCTCGGCGCGGCGGTCGCCCTCGCCGGCAGCGACGGCCACCTCTTCACCGGCCTGCTCTCACCACACCGCCAGCCGTGGCTCGCGGACCACACCATCGGCGACACCGTGGTCCTCCCCGGCACCGCCTTCGTGGAACTCGCCCTCCGCGCCGGAGACCACGTCGGCTGCGCACACCTCGACGAACTGACCCTGCACGCCCCCCTGACCTGGGAGCAACACGAGGAAATCCAGGTCCAGTTCGCCGTCGGTGCCGCCACTCCCGACGGCCGCCGCCCCCTCACCGCCTACGCACGCCCCCACGGCGGGCAGTGGACCCGGCACGCCGAAGGAGCCCTCGCCCCGGACACCGCCACCCTCCCGGAACCGGAACCGGTGTGGCCGCCGGCCGGCGCCGAACCCGTCGACCTGGACGACTTCTACCCGGCCCGCACCGCCGAGGGCTTCACCTACGGGCCCGCCTTCCAGGGCCTCACCGCCGCCTGGCGCCGCGGCGACGAACTCTTCGCGCAGGTCAGCCGCCCGGACGACGCCACCACTGGAGCCGGGAACGGATTCGGCCTGCACCCCGCACTCCTCGACGCCGCCCTCCAGACCGTCGCCCTCACCGCGGCAGACCAGCCCCGACTGCCCTTCGCCTTCAGCGGCGTACACCTCCACACCACTGGCGCCACCACCCTCCGGGTACGTCTCACCCCCGCCGCGTCCGGAGGCGTCGCCCTCAGCGCCTGGGACCAGACCGGGCGCCCCGTCGTCTCCATCGACGCGCTGACCCTGCGCCCCGTCGACCCCGCCCTCCTCTCCCGCGCAGGTCAGGCCCTGTACCAACTCGACTGGGTACCCGCGACGGCCCCCGGCGCCGCCGCCCCTCCGGACGCCGCCTCCGAGATGGTCGAACCCGACACCTCCCGCGGTACCCGTGCCGCCCTGCACACCGTGCTCGACCTGCTGCGATCCCGCCTCGCCGACGACTCGGCCCCGCACACCGTGTTCGTCACCCGGGGTGCCGAGACCGACCCCACCGCGGCCGCCGTCTGGGGCCTGGTCCGCTCGGCGCAGTCCGAACACCCGGGCCGTTTCGCCCTGTTGGACGCGGCCCCCGGGACGGACGCCGACACCCTCACCGAGGCCGCGGCACTCGGCCACCCGCAGGCGGCACTCCACGACGGCGGGATACGGGTGCCGCGCCTCGTCCCCGCCCACGAGGAGGCGCAGTCCGGTACCGGGCCTGAAGTCGCCCTGCCCGGGGGCCAGTTCGGGCCCGAAGGCACCGTTCTGATCACGGGCGGTCTCGGGGTGCTCGGCCGTGCCGTCGCCCGGCACCTGGTCGCCGTACACGAGGTCCGCAGCCTGCTCCTCGTCGGCCGCAGCGGCGCCGGCACCCGGGCGCGACAGGAGATCACCACCGAACTCACCGCGCTCGGCGCCGAGTCGGTACGCATCGCCGCCTGCGACGCCGCCGACCGCACGGCACTGGCCGACCTGCTGGCCACCCTGCCCCCGACGGCACCCCTGCGGGCGGTGGTGCACGCCGCCGGAGTCCCCGGCGACGCCACCCTCGCCCGGCTCACCCCGGAACACCTCGACACCGTGCTGCGCGCCAAGGCCGACGCCGCCCGCAATCTGCACGACCTCACCCGCGACCTGCCCCTGACCGCCTTCGTCCTGTTCTCCTCGGCGGCCGGAATCCTCGGAGCCCCCGGGCAGGCCGCCTACGCCGCGGCCAACTCCTACCTGGACGGTCTCGCCGCACTGCGCCGCGCCCAGGGCCTGCCCGGGCTCTCCCTGGCCTGGGGGCTGTGGGCCGAACGCAGCGGTATGACCGAGGCACTCGCCGAGACCGACACCCGGCGCCTGGACCGGGGCGGTATGCGCCCGCTCCCCACCGAACAGGCCCTCGCCCTCCTCGACCTCGCCCGCACCCACCGCCGACCCGTCCTCCACCCCATGCTGCTGGACCGCGCCGCCCTCGCCCGGCAGCCCCAACTCCCCCCGCCCCTCGCCGACTTCGCATCCCCCATCGCCCCCAGGACCGGCCGACCCACCGCACCCCCGAACCCCCTCACCGCACAACTCACCGCCCTCAACGCCGCCCAGCAGAAGCGCCGCCTGCTCGACCTCGTCACCACCGAGGCCGCCACCGTGCTCGGCCGAACCACCCCCGCCGACCCCCAACGGCCGTTCCAGGACGCCGGGTTCGACTCCCTCACCGGCGTCGAACTCCGCAACCGCCTCAGCACCGCCACCGGTCTCCGCCTGCCCGCCACCCTCGTCTTCGACCAGCCCACCCCCGCCGCCCTCGCCGCCCACCTGCGGACCAGGCTCCTCGCCGGACAGCGGCCGGACACCCCCGCGGCGCCCGCCCCCGCGGCCGACGGCGAACCCATCGCCCTCGTCGCCATGAGCTGCCGTTTCCCGGGCGGGGTGGGCACCCCGGAGGACCTGTGGGAGCTGGTGCGCACCGGTACCGACGCCATCTCCGCCTTCCCCACCGACCGCGGCTGGGACCTGGACGCCCTCTTCGACCCCGACCCCGAACGGAAGGGCACCAGCTACGTCCGCGAGGGCGGATTCCTGGACGGGGCCGCCGAGTTCGACCCGCTCCTCTTCGGGATCTCCCCCCGCGAGGCCCTCGCCATGGACCCCCAGCAGCGGCTGCTGCTGGAGACCTCCTGGGAAGCGTTCGAACGCGCCGGGATCGCCCCGGCCGACCTGCGCGGCAGCACCACCGGCGTCTACGCCGGAGTCATGTACCACGACTACGCCAACCTCCTCGCCGACGAACCGGAGTTGGAGGGCTACGCGGGCAACGGCAGCGCCGGGAGCATCGCCTCCGGCCGTATCGCCTACACGTTCGGGCTGGAGGGCCCGGCCGTCACCGTCGACACCGCCTGCTCCTCCTCCCTGGTCTCCCTGCATCTGGCCGCGCAGGCGCTGCGGCAGGGCGAGTGCGACCTCGCGCTCGCGGGCGGTGTCACGGTGATGGCGGCGCCCCACACCTTCGTGGAGTTCTCCCGGCAGCGCGGGCTCGCCCCCGACGGGCGCTGCAAGCCCTTCGCCGAGGCGGCCGACGGCACCTCCTGGTCCGAAGGCGCCGGCATGATCCTCCTGGAACGCCTCTCCGACGCACACCGCAACGGCCGCCGCGTCCTGGCCGTACTGCGCGGTTCCGCCGTCAACCAGGACGGCGCCTCCAACGGTATGACCGCCCCCAACGGTCCCGCCCAGGAACGGGTCATCGGCCGGGCCTTGGCCAACTCCGGCCTGGCAGCGGGCGACATCGACGCCGTCGAGGCCCACGGCACCGGCACCGCCCTCGGCGACCCCATCGAAGCCCAGGCCCTCCTCGCCACCTACGGACAGCGGCGCAGCCCCCAACGCCCGCTCTGGCTGGGCTCGTTGAAGTCCAACCTGGGCCACACCCAGGCCGCCGCGGGCGTCGCCGGAGTCATCAAGATGGTGATGGCGATGCGGCACGGACTCCTGCCGCGCACCCTCCATGTGGACGCCCCGACCTCCCACGTCGACTGGTCGGCGGGCGGGGTGCGGCTGCTGACCGAGGAACACCCCTGGCCCGACACCGACCGCGCCCGCCGCTGCGCCGTCTCCTCCTTCGGCATCAGCGGCACCAACGCCCACCTCATCCTCGAACAAGCCCCGGACCAGCGGCAGTTGGCGCCGTCCGAGGAACCATCCCGCCCGCCCCTGCCCGTCACCGTCCTCAGCGGCCGCACCGAAACCGCCCTACGCCGCCAGGCCGGACAACTGCACGCCCACCTCCTCGCCGACCAGGACCTCACACCGCACCGGGTGGCGCCCGCACTGGCCCTCACCCGCTCCCCCCTCACCCACCGCGCCGCCCTCGTCACCGAGGACCGGGAACGGCTGCTCGCCGGGCTGACCGCACTCACCGACGGCCGACCCGCACCCGGCCTGACCCAGGGCACACCCCTGCCCGGACGCCTGGCCTTCCTCTTCAGCGGTCAGGGATCCCAGCGCCCGGCGATGGGCGCCGCGCTGTACGCCACCCTCCCCGCGTTCGCCGAGCCCTTCGACGCCGCCTGCGCCGCGCTGGACACCCACCTCGCGGAGCCCGCCCGGTCCGTGCGCGACATCGTCCTCACCGGTGACGCCCAGACCCTGGACGGCACCCGGTGGACACAAGCCGGCCTCTTCGCCCTGGAGGTCGCCCTCTTCCGGCTGCTCGAATCCTGGGGCGTGGTACCGGACTTCCTCCTCGGCCACTCCGTCGGCGAGATCGCCGCCGCCCATGTCTCGGGCGTCTTCACCCTCGACGACGCCGCCCGCCTGATCGCCGCCCGCGGCCGCCTGATGCAGACCCTGCCCCCCGGCGGCGCCATGCTCTCCGTGGCCGCCCCGGTCGAGGAGATCCGCCCACTCCTCGCCGTATACGAGGGCCGCGCCGGGATCGCCGCCGTCAACGGGCCCGCGGCCGTGGTCCTCTCCGGCGACGAGGACGCCGTAGCGGAACTCGCCGCCCACCTCCACGGCCACCGCACCAAACGCCTCCGGGTCAGCCACGCCTTCCACTCCCCGCGCATGGACCCCATACTCGACGCCTTCGAAGCGGCGATACGCGAACTGTCCCCCGCCGAACCGCGGATCCCCCTCGTCTCCAACCTGACGGGCCGCCTCGCCACCGCCGAAGAACTGCGCACCCCCGCCTACTGGCGGCAGCACATCCGCCAGACCGTCCTCTTCCACGACGGCGTACGCACCCTCGCCCAGGCCGGAGTGACCCGCTTCGCCGAACTCGGCCCCGACGCCGTCCTCACCACCCTCGCCCAAGAGACGCTGCTTGCCCAAGGACCGCTACTCCAGGCGGACTTGGAGGCGACGGACACCGCCCACACGGAGGCGGCTCCCGACCCGGAGACCACCGCGACGGACACCTACCGGCTGACGGCACTCCTCCGGCGCGACCGCGACGAGACCGCCTCCCTCGCCACGGCCCTCGGGGAACTCTTCTGCACCGGCACCGTCCCCGACTGGCAGGCGGTCTTCCCCGACGGGCGCCGCGACCGGACGGACCTCCCCACCTACCCCTTCCAACGCCGCCGCTTCTGGCCCGGCCACCCCGTCAACACCCACCGGCCCGACCCCGCACCAGCGCAGCAGAACACCGAGAACACCTCCGCCGCCGGCCAACTCCCCGACTCCGCCTACCCGTTCGCCCAACGCCTCCGGGCGGCGGCCGACCCCGACCGGATGCTGCGCGAACTCGTCCGGGACCATGTGGCCGCCGTACTCGGTCACCTCCCGGAGGAGACCGCCGAGGCCCAACTCGCCTTCCGTGACCTCGGGTTCGACTCCATGACCGCCGTGGAGTTCCGCAACCAGCTCAGCCGCGCCACCGGCCTGGACCTCCCCACCACCCTGGTCTTCGACCACCCCACACCCGCCGCACTCGTCACGCGGCTCCGCACCGCACTGCTCGACACCCCCCGCACCGCCACCGTCGCCCACCGCACCACGAGCAGCGCCGAACCCCTGGCGATCATCGGCATGAGCTGCCGCTTCCCCGGCGACGTCAGCTCGCCGGAAGACCTGTGGCGGCTGGTCGAGAACGAGACCGACGCGATCACCCCGTTCCCCACCGACCGCGGCTGGAACCTGGACGCCCTCTACGACCCCGACCCGGACCGGCACGGCACCACCTACACCCGCGGCGGCGGATTCCTCACCGGAGCCGCCGAGTTCGACGCCGCGTTCTTCGGGATCTCCCCCCGCGAGGCCCTGGCGATGGACCCCCAGCAGCGGCTGCTGCTGGAGACCTCCTGGGAGGCCTTCGAACGCGCCGGAATCCGGCCCGCCGAAGCCGCGGGCACCGGAGTCTTCGCCGGCACCAACGGACAGGACTACACGGCCCTGGTCACCCACTCCGCCGAGAACCTGGAGGGCTACCTCGGCACCGGCGGCGCGGGCAGCGTCGTCTCCGGCCGCATCGCCTACGCCCTCGGCCTCGAAGGACCCGCGCTGACCGTCGACACGGCCTGCTCCTCCTCCCTGGTCGCCCTGCACCTCGCCGCGGAAGCACTGCGCCGCGGGGAATGCGCGCTCGCCCTCGCGGGCGGCGTCACCGTCATGTCCACCCCGCAGTCCTTCATCGACTTCAGCCGGCAGCGCGGGCTCGCCGCCGACGGCCGCTGCAAACCCTTCTCGGCGTCCGCCGACGGCACCGGCTGGTCCGAGGGCGCCGGCATGATCCTCCTGGAACGCCTCTCCGACGCGCGCCGCGACGGCCACCCGGTACTCGCCGTGATCCGCGGCTCCGCCGTCAACCAGGACGGCGCCTCCAACGGCCTCACCGCCCCCAACGGCCCCGCCCAGCAACGGGTGATCCGCCAGGCCCTGGCCAACTCCGGCCTGGCAGCGGGCGACATCGACGCCGTAGAGGCCCACGGCACCGGCACCGCCCTCGGCGACCCCATCGAAGCCCAAGCCCTCCTCGCCACCTACGGACAGCACCGCACCTCCCAACACCCTCTCTGGCTGGGCTCGTTGAAGTCCAACATCGGCCACACCCAGGCCGCCGCGGGTGTCGCCGCCGTCATCAAGACCGTGCAGGCCATCCACCACGGTGTACTGCCGAAATCCCTGCACATCGACCAGCCGAGCCCGCACGTCGACTGGTCCACCGGCAACGTCAGTCTGCTCACCGTACGCCGCACCTGGCCGGTGACCGACCACCCCCGCCGCGCCGCCGTCTCCTCGTTCGGCATGAGCGGCACCAACGCCCACCTCATCCTCGAACAGGCCCCGCCCGCCCCGACCGGCACCGCGCAGGCGGACACCACCACCCCGCCACTCCCCGCCCTCTGGCCCCTCACCGCCAAATCCCCCGGGGCGCTACGGGGCCAGGCCCACCGCCTGCACGCCCACCTCACCGACCTCTGCGAAACCGCCGCCCCGACCGGCCCCGACCTCACCCGCATCGGCACCGAACTCGCCCGCACCCGCACCCCGTTCCCCCACCGAACCACCCTCCTCGGCGAAACCCCGACCGAACTCCTGGACGCCCTGGCCGACTTGGCCAACGGCACCACCCCACCCCACCGGGCCCACCCCGACACTCGCTGGGCCTTCCTGTTCTCCGGCCAGGGTGGGGAACGGGTGGGGATGGGGCGGGAGTTGTATGGGGCGTTTCCGGTGTTTGCGGGAGTGGTTGATGAGGCGTGGGGGGTGTTGGGTGATGAGGGTGTGCCGGGGTCTACTCAGTGGGCGCAGGCGGGGTTGTTCGCCTTGGAGGTGGGGTTGGCTGGGCTGGTGGAGTCGTGGGGGATGCGCCCTGATGTCGTGCTGGGTCATTCGGTGGGTGAGGTGTCGGCGGCGTATGTGGCAGGGGTTCTCGACCTGGCGGATGCGGCGCGGCTTGTCGGTGAACGCGGCCGTCTGATGGGGGAGTTGGCCTCCGGGGGCGGGATGGCCGCCGTGGCCCTGCCGCTGTCTGAGGTCGAGGAGTTGTGCGCCCGGTTCGGTGGTCGTCTTGAGGTGGGGGCGGTGAACGGTCCCCGGTCGTGTGTGGTGTCGGGGGACGCGGAAGTGGTGGACGAGGCCGTGGCGATGGTCCGTGACTCGGGTGGTCGCGCGCGTCGCCTCCCGGTCGGGTACGGGTTCCACTCCCGCTTGATGGAGCCGATGTTGGAGCGTTTCGGAGAAGTGGTCGCGGGACTGGAGTTGCGTGAGCCGGAGATCCCGCTGGTGTCGAATGTGACCGGAGAGGTGGTGGGCCGGGAGGTGACCACCCCCGATTACTGGGTGAAGCACGTCCGCCAGAGCGTCCTGTTCTACGACGGTGTACAGGCTCTGCGGGCTCAAGGGGTCAGCCATTTCCTGGAGTTGGGGCCGGACGCCGTCCTCACCGCTGCCACCCGGGAATGCCTTGACGCGGAGGACGGCGGCGCCGACCGCCCCGTCGTCCTCCCCCTGCTGCGCAAGAACCGCCCGGAGGTCCCTACCGTCCTCGACGCGGTGGGGCAGGCGTACGCGAGCGGAGCCCCGGTGGACCTGACCAAGCCGTTCGGCGGCCCCGCGACCACGGCGCCGAGCCTGCCCACCTATGCCTTCCAGCGCGAGCGTTTCTGGCCCACCCCGGCAGAAGAGGCCACCCTCCCCACCTGGCTCGGCGGCGGCACCGGACCGTCCTCGCTCGACCAGCTCCTCTACGAGGTGGCCTGGCACCCGATCCAGACGCCGAACGCCCGCCTGTCGGGTCGTTGGCTGCTGGTGTTGGGTGAGGGGGTGGAGGTTGGTGATATCGGGCGTGCGCTGGCGGCTGCGGGTGCTGAGGTGGTGTGTGTTTCGTCTGCTGACGCGGCCGGGTTGGTAGATGTTGTTGGTGGGGGTTTGTTGGCGGGTGTGGTGGTGTGTCCGGGGTCTGCCGAGGGGTTGTTGGGGGTTTTGGGTGGGTTGGTGGGTGTGTCGGTTGGGGTGTGGTGTGTGACGCGGGGTGGGGTTTCGGTGGGTGGGGATGGTGTGGTGCCGGTGGGGGAGTTGGCGCAGGTGTGGGGGTTGGGTCGGGTGGTGGCGTTGGAGCGGCCTTTGGGTTGGGGTGGGTTGGTCGATGTGGTGGGTGAGGTGTCGGGGGAGTTGTTGGCGGGTGTGTTGGCGGGCGGGTCCGGTGAGGATCAAGTGGCCGTGCGTGGGGGTGAGTTGTTCGGCCGGCGTCTGGTGCGTGCGTCGGCTTCTTCCGCTGTTGTCGGGGATGGTTGGCGGGTGTCGGGGTCGGTGTTGGTGACGGGTGGTTTGGGTGTGTTGGGGGCGGGGGTTGCGCGGTGGTTGGTGGGTCGGGGTGCTGAGCATGTGGTGTTGGCGGGTCGTCGTGGTGCGGAGGTGCCGGGTGCGGCTGAACTCGTAAAGGAGATAGAGGAGTTGGGGGCGCGGGTCTCGGTGGTGGCGTGTGATGTCAGTAGCCGGGATGACGTGGAGGGGTTGTTGTCCGTGTATCGGGTGTCGGGGGTGTTTCATGTGGCGGGTGTGGTGGATGACGGTGTGGTGGAGGGGTTGTCGGGGGAG
>NZ_JBHVRR010000068.1:0-24483 GCF_042885635.1 Streptomyces sp. NPDC058045
GTGCGCGAGTCGGGGTATCAACATATCTGGCGTTGACTTTTGGCACGCTGTTGAGTTCTCAAGGAACGGACACTTCCATCGTACTCACCCAAGCAACTAGATACTCTCGAGCTTTCCTCCGGGTGTTCCCTTCGGTGTTTCCAACCTTACCAGATTCTTTTTCCGTTCCGTTTCCGGTGGAATTCGTATCCGGTGGCCGCTGGAAGGCCTTTTGACATTCACTACGTTAACGGATTCCCCGGGTAACTCATAATCGAGTCCGGGAGAACTCATTTCGACATGCGAAAGGAGCCCCGGCGGGGTGTTCGTAGGTAGTGGGTTGTCGCTTCCGGCTGCAGGCTTGGTGCCGTACCCGGTTCAAGCGACTCGGGCAACCCTACGGGGCCCGTCGGGGTGCGTCAAGTTCGGTTCCGGCGGCGGGGAGTGTGCGGGCGGTACGGGCTGACTGTGGCGTCGCCGGCGATCCAGAAGCGCCAGGGGTGGACGCCTCCCTCACCGGCAACTCCCGTACGTGGACCGGTGCTTACGTCCCGGGAGGCGACGGGGGCGCCGGTCAGGAGGCGCAGGGGTGCGTGGGGGCCGGCGCAGAAGTCGGCGCCGTTGAGTTCGCGGTCCACGTCCAGGGCGGTGGCGAGGCGGGCGGGGCCCTTGGCGAGTTCGCGGTCGTGGCGTGCGGTGGTGCGGCGGGGGCGGGCCAGGGCGGTGCCCTCGGTGATCTCGCCGGCGCGTAGCAGCACTCCCCCGGCATGGCCCTCGGGGAAGCAGACCACGTTGAGGCAGTGCCACATGCCGTAGGTGAAGTAGACGTAGGCGTGGCCGGCGGGGCCGAACATGACGTCATTGCGCGGGGTGCGGCCGCGGTAGGCGTGGGAGCCGGGGTCCATCTCGCCCGCGTAGGCCTCTACTTCGGTGAGGCGGAGGGTGAGGGGGCCGTCGGGGGTGTTCCGTACGACGAGGCGGCCGAGGAGGTCGGGGGCGACGTCGAGGGGTGACCGTTCGAAGAAGTCCCGGGGCAGTGGTGTGTGGTCGGGGGCCGCGGTCATGGGATCAGAGGGTAGTGCAGCGGGCGGGCGGAGTATTCGGGACATTTGTTCGCCGGGCGGTTGCTTTGTTCGCTCGTCGGGGTGATGGCGGAACCGCGCTGCTGGTGGGGGCGTTGGTAGGGGTCGAGTAGATCAGTCGCGTTGCAGGCTTCGCCTGGGAGTGGAGAGTCATGGGGTTCAAGAAGCTGCTGGCGAGCCTGGGTGCGGGAGGCGCCTCGGTGGAGACGGTGCTGGCGGATGCGAATGTGGTGCCGGGTGGTGTCGTCCAGGGTGAGGTGCGGATCCAGGGCGGTTCCGTCGACCAGGAGATCGAGGGGTTGTCGGTCGGGCTTCAGGCCCGGGTCGAGGTCGAGGGCGGTGACCAGGAGTACAAGCAGGACATCGAGTTCACCAAGGTGCGGCTGGGCGGGGCGTTCCGGTTGCAGGCGGAGGCGGTGCATGTGGTGCCGTTCGGGCTGGAGATTCCGTGGGAGACGCCGATCACGTGTTTCGCGGGGCGGGCGCTGCACGGGATGAACATCGGGGTGACCACGGAGCTGGAGATCGCGCGGGCGGTCGACTCCGGTGATCTGGACCCGGTGCAGGTGCATCCGCTGCCCGCGCAGCAGGCGATCCTGGACGCTTTCGGGCAGCTCGGTTTCCGGTTCCGGAGTGCGGACATGGAGCGGGGTCATATCCGCGGCACCCGGCAGCAGTTGCCCTTCTACCAGGAGATCGAGTTCTACCCGCCGGAGCAGTACCGGGGCCTGAACCAGGTGGAGTTGAGTTTCGTCGCGGACGACCGGGCGATGGACGTGGTGCTGGAGATGGACAAGAAGTCGGGTCTGTTCAGTGAGGGGAGTGACACCTTCCGCTCGTTCCAGATGGGGCTGTACGACTTCGGGGCCACGGACTGGGCGGCGTATCTGCATCAGTGGCTGGACGAGGTGGGTGGTCGGCGCGGCTGGTTCTGAGATGCACTGCACCCCCTAGGCTCGGGACGGCTTTGTCGACGATCTGGAGGTGCCGTTGTGACCGAGCGCGAGAGGGCGCCGCTTCCGCATGAGTTCCATCCCGAGGTGCCCTCGTTCACGGTGGTGAGCGAGGACGTACAGGAGGGGGCCGTGCTGAAGGACGCTCAGGTCTATGCGGGCGGGAATGTCTCACCGCATCTGCGGTGGGCGGGGTTTCCGCCGGGGACCAAGAGTTTCGCGGTGTCCTGTTTTGATCCGGACGCTCCCACGGGCAGTGGTTTCTGGCACTGGTCGGTGTTCGACATCCCGGTGTCGGTGACCGAGCTGCCCGCGGGTGCCGGCAGTGGCTCTTTCGTGGGGCTGCCGGAGGGCGCAGTGCAGGTGCGGAACGACTACGGGGAGCGGGAGTTCGGGGGTGCCGCGCCGCCGCCCGGGGATCCGGCGCACCGCTATGTGTTCACGGTGTACGCGGTGGACGCGGAGAAGCTGGGGCCTGACGCGGACGCCTCGCCGGCGGTCGTCGGGTTCAATCTGCGGTTTCACGCGCTGGCGCGGGCGCAGTTGGTGGCCGAGTACGCGGCGGAGGCCGATAGCTGACGTTCCTCCGGGGTTCGCCCGCCCCCGGTCGCTTTGTCGACCGGGGGCGGGCATTTTTTCGGTGAGTGGACGGTGCCGGTGGAGTGGATGGTGGGTGGATATTGCGTTGTCCATCCCGGCGTGCCCGGCCAGAGTTGAACCCAGCCCGCCAGGGGGGTGGGCCGGTACGTCCGGGAGGTGGGCTGGATGAGGAACACGCTGGTGCTCAACGCGAGCTTCGAGCCGTTGTCGACGGTGACGACGAACCGGGCTGTCGTACTGGTGCTGCAGGACAAGGCGGTTGTCGAGCTGTCGCTTCCCGGGGTGCGGGTGCGGGCTGCCGCGGTGGAGTTGCCGGTGCCGCGGGTGATCAGGCTGTGCCGGTATGTACGGGTGCCGTTCCGAAGACGCGCGCCCTGGTCGCGGCGCGGGGTGCTGGTGCGGGACGGGCACCGGTGCGCGTACTGCGGGCGGCGGGCGACGACGGTGGACCATGTGGTGCCGCGGTCGCAGGGGGGTGCGGACTCCTGGTTGAACACGGTGGCCTCGTGCGCCCAGGACAACCACCGCAAGGCGGACCGTACGCCGGAGCAGGCCGGGATGCCGTTGCTGCGGCTGCCGTTCGAGCCGAGTCCGGCGGATGCGCTGGTGCTGGCGCTGGGGGACGGCGGGCCGGCGGCGGAGGTCGGGCCGCTGCCGGAGTGGCTGGTGCCGGCGGCGGCCTGAGTCGGTCGCCGGGGCCGGTAGCGGGCGCGGCCCCCGTCTCGGTTCGAGGCGGGGGCCGCGTGCTGTCCTGGTGGGCGGGGTCAGTCGAGGCGGGGGGATTCGCGGCGCTGGGCCGGGGGCTCCTTGGTGGTGGAGATCCCGGAGCGGTCGCCGCCCGAACCGCCGCCCATGGGGCCGAAGTTGCCGACGGCGCCGGAGAGGCCCTTGAGGGCGTCGCCGATCTCGCTGGGCACGATCCAGAGCTTGTTGGCGTCGCCCTCGGCGATCTTCGGCAGCATCTGGAGGTACTGGTAGGAGAGCAGCTTCTCGTCGGCGTCGCCGGCGTGGATCGACTCGAAGACGGTGCGGATGGCCTGGGCCTCGCCCTCGGCCTTGAGGGCGGCGGCCTTGGCCTCACCCTCGGCGCGCAGGATCGCGGACTGCTTCTCGCCCTCGGCGCGGAGGATCTCGGACTGGCGGACACCCTCGGCCTGGAGGATGGAGGCGCGCTTGTCGCGGTCGGCGCGCATCTGCTTCTCCATCGAGTCCTGGATGGAGGTGGGCGGTTCGATCGCCTTGAGCTCGACCCGGTTGACGCGGATGCCCCACTTGCCGGTGGCCTCGTCGAGGACGCCGCGGAGGGCCGCGTTGATCTCCTCGCGGGAGGTGAGAGTGCGTTCCAGGTCCATGCCGCCGATGATGTTGCGCAGCGTGGTGACGGTGAGCTGCTCGATGGCCTGGATGTAGCTGGCGACCTCGTAGGTGGCTGCGCGGGCGTCGGTCACCTGGTAGTAGATGACGGTGTCGATGTTGACGACCAGGTTGTCCTGGGTGATGACCGGCTGCGGCGGGAACGGCACGACCTGTTCGCGGAGGTCGATGCGGTTGCGGACGGAGTCGATGAACGGCACCACGATGTTGAGGCCCGCGTTGAGGGTGCGGGTGTAGCGCCCGAAGCGTTCCACGATGGCCGCGCTCGCCTGCGGGATGACCTGGATCGTCTTGATCAGCGCGATGAAGACCAGCACCACCAGAATGATCAGGACGATGATGATCGGTTGCATCGTGGCTCCCCGTACCCTTCTTGCCTCGGCTGCGGAAGTGCCGCAGTGATGTCGTGAGTTGTGATCTTGCTGGTCGAGTCTGTCAGACGGGCGGGGTCGGTGTGGCGGGTTCCGGCCAGGATCCGGTGTGGCCGGGTGGGCGCCGGGTCAGATGACGATGGCGGTGGCCCCGTCGATGTCGACCACGTCGACCTGGTGGCCGGCCTCGAAGCTGGAGTCGCCGTCCAGGGAGCGGGCGGACCAGACCTCGCCGGCGAGTTTGATCCGGCCGCCGGAGCCGTCGACGCGCTCCAGGACGACGGCCTGTCTGCCCTTCAACGCCTCGATCCCGGTGGCGACTTGGGGGCGGCCGGCGCTGTGCCGGGCGGCGAGCGGGCGCACCACGGCGATCAGCGCGACCGACACCGCGACGAAGACGAGCACCTGCCAGACGATGCCACCGCCCAGCCCGGCGGTGACGGCGGCGGCGACTGCTCCGACCGCGAACATGCCGAACTCCGGCATGGCGGTCACTACCAGCGGGATTCCGAGTGCGACGGCGCCGATCAGCCACCACACCCATGCGTCGATGTCCACCTGCCCATCGTAGGACCGCAGTTGACGCGGCGACAGGGGGTCTTGCGGCAGCACGGGGCGCATCGGTTTGCCGGGGTGCGGCAAGTAGGGGCGCACCACGGCGCGGGGCGGCCGGTGGCGGGTCGGGACGGGTCAGGACATGGGGAGGCCCTGGGCGGTCCAGCGTTCGCCGGTCTGCTCGATGAGGAGGGGGAGGCCGAAGCAGCGGGAGAGGTTGCGGGAGGTGAGTTCGAGTTCGATGGGTCCGGCGGCGAGGATCTCGCCCTGACGGATCATCAGGACGTGGGTGAAGCCGGGGGCGATCTCCTCAACGTGGTGCGTCACCATGATCATGGAGGGGGCGATGGGGTCGCGGGCGAGGCGGCCGAGGCGGCGTACCAGGTCTTCGCGGCCGCCGAGGTCGAGCCCGGCGGCCGGCTCGTCCAGGAGGAGCAGCTCGGGGTCGGTCATCAGGGCGCGGGCGATGAGGGTGCGCTTGCGTTCGCCTTCGGAGAGGGTGCCGAAGCGGCGGTCGAGGTAGTCGCTCATGCCGAGGCGGTCGAGGAAGGCGCGGGCGCGCTGCTCGTCGACGTCCTCGTACTCCTCGTGCCAGCCGGCGGTCATGCCGTAGGCGGCGGTGAGGACGGTCTGGAGGACGGTCTGGCGCTTGGGCAGCTTCTCGGCCATGCCGTTGCCGGCGACGCCGATGCGGGGGCGGAGTTCGAAGACGTCGACCTTGCCGAGTCGTTCGCCGAGGATGGTGGCGCTGCCGCTGCTCGGGAAGAGGTAGCTGGAGGCGACGTTGAGGAGGGTGGTCTTGCCGGCGCCGTTCGGGCCGAGGATGACCCAGCGCTCCCCTTCCTTCACCGACCAGGAGACCTGGTCCACCAGCGCGCGGCCCTCGCGGACCACGGATACGTCCACCAGCTCCAGAACATCGCTCATGAGCGCGTTGTCTCCCATTGCAGTCTCGGATGTCGCGTGCGCCGTGTGGACGCAGTCCCCGGATAAAACCTACGCCACCGGTCGCGGGACGCGGCCCCTCGGTCCGGTGCGGGGAGCGATCGCCTCACCTTCCGCCGCAAATTGCCTTGTTTGTACGGGTATTGGGGAGGGTGCCGTTCCGGCGGGCGGACCCGGGACGGACCGGGAATGGACCGCGGCCGTGGCCGACCTCCTAGTCTGGAGGGCATGTTCTCGGAACCGCGCTCCGGTCGGCTGGCCGCCTGGGGGAATGCTCTGCTCGCCGGTCTGGTGGCGCCGGACGACGCGGTGGAGGCGGTGGTCGGCTCGGACACGGTGCACCGGGTGGCGGGGCTGCCCGGGGAGCCGGGGCCGGTCGGGCTGACGCTGGGCCTGGGGCGGCTGCGGGCGCTGGGCGCCCGGGGGTTGCGGGTGGCACTGCCGGTACCGGGCCATCCGCTGGGGCTGAGCGGGCCGCCGGAGTTCAACGCGGCGGCGATGCACGCCGAGGAGGCCGTGGTCTGTGAGGGCGTGGCGCTGGGTCTGGTACCGGAGGTGACCGAGGCCGGTCCGGACGGCGGGGCACACGCGGACGATGTGCAGGTGGAAGTGGTGTGGCACTGCCTGCCGGTACGGGAGGCGCCGCCGGCGGATGTGCCCTCGCTCGGGGAGGCGGAGCGTGAGCTGGCCGAGGCGCTGCGGGCCGCCACCGAGGCGCTGACCGCGCTGGATGTGGCCGGTTCGGGACCGGTGGCCGAGGCCGCGATCGACGCCTACCGGGCGCGGGCCGAGGAGGGTTCGGGGGCGGCGGGCGGTCAGGTGCTGGCGCCGGGGTATCCGCCGCGCGCGGTGCGGGTGCTGGAGCTGGCCCGGCGGGTGGGGCTGCTGGTGGCGGTGGCGTACGGGAACGGGCACGGCGGGGCGGTGAGCGCCTCGGAGATGGCGGCGCGGGCGGAGGCGCTGCGGCCGGTGGAGCGGTGCGCCCGGCGGGCGGCGGTCGCGGCGTACAACTCGGCGGTGTCCGGGGGCCGTTGAGGCTCGGCTGCACGGGCCGGGCGGTCAGCGGGTGAGGCCGTGGCGTACGGCCCAGAGGGCGGCCTGGGTGCGGTCGGCGAGGTCGAGCTTCATCAGGATGTTGGAGACATGCGTCTTGACCGTCTTCTCGGAGAGGACGAGGGCGCGGGCGATCTCGCGGTTGGAGCGGCCGTCGGCGATCAGGCCCAGCACCTCCCGTTCGCGTTCGGTGAGGGAACCGGCCCTGACCGTGCCGCCGCCGCTGTCCTCCTGGGCGAGCAGCGCCTCGGCGACCTCCGCCTGGAGCAGTACATGGCCGGCGTGCACGGAGCGGATGGCGGCGGCGAGGGCCTCCGGGTCGACGTCCTTGTACATATAGCCGGCGGCGCCGGCGCGCAGGGCGGGGACCACGGTGCGCTGCTCGGTGAAGCTGGTGACGACGAGGACGCGGGCCGGGCTCTGCTGTTCGCGCAGGGCGCGCAGCGCCTCGATGCCGTCCATGCCGGGCATCCGGACGTCGAGCAGCACCACATCGGGCCGGAGTTCGGCGGCGCGGGCGACACCCTCGGCACCGTCGGCGGCCTCCCCCACCACCTCGATGTCGTCCTGGACCTCCAGGAAGGTACGCAGCCCCCGGCGCACCACCTGGTGGTCGTCGACGAGCAGCACGCGCACCGCGCCGCCGGTCCGTCCCGACTCAGCCACCGGGGACCTCCAGCTCGATCGTGGTGCCGGCGCCGGGCGCCGAGGTGACGGTGAGGGAGCCGCCGACGCCGCCCGCCCGGTCCCGCATCGAGACCAGGCCCAGATGGCGGCCGGCGCTGCGGACAGCGCCCGGGTCGAAACCGCGGCCGTCGTCGGTGACCCGGAGTACGGCGCCCTGGCCGCGGCGCTCCAGTACGACGGAGACCGTGCCGGCGGCGGCGTGCCGCAGTGCGTTGTGCAGGGCTTCCTGGGCGACCCGCAGCAGCGCCTCCTCCTGGGCGGCGGGCAGGGCGCGGATGCCGTGGGCGGTGAAGGCGACACGGGCGGTGTGGGCGCGGTCGAGTACCCGGACCTGGGTGCGGAGGGTGGCGACGAGGCCGTCCTCGTCGAGGAGGGCGGGGCGGAGTTCGACCACGGCGGCGCGCAGTTCGTCGGCGGCCTCGGCGGCGAGCGCGGCGACCTGGTGCAGCTCGTCCTTGGCGCGGGCCGGGTCCCGGTCGACCAGGGCGGTGGCGGCCTGGGCGGTGAGCCGCAGCGAGAAGAGTTTCTGGCTGACCGCGTCGTGCAGTTCGTGGGCGAGGCGGGAGCGCTCCTCGGCGATGGTGAGTTCGCGGCTGCGTTCGTAGAGGCGGGCGTTGGTGAGGGCGATGGCGGCGTGCTGGGCGAGGATCGTGAGGAGTTCCTCGTCCTCGGCGGTGAAGCCGCAGCCGCCGTCCGGACTGGCGCAGCGCTTGTTGGCGAGGAAGAGGATGCCGATGGTCTCCTCCCCGTCGCGTACGGGCATTCCGAGGAGGTCGGACATCTCGGGGTGGGCGGCGGGCCAGCCCTCGAAGCGCGGGTCGCGGCGTACGTCGGCGAGGCGCTGGACCCGGGCCTCGTGCAGCATCGCGGCGAGGACGCCGTGCTGCCGTGGTAGCGGGCCGATCGCCTTCCACTGGTCGTCGCTGACGCCGTCCACCACGAACTGGGCGAAGCCGCCGTGGTCGTCGGGGACGCCGAGGGCCGCGTACTCGGCGTCGAGGAGCCGGCGGGCCGAGGCGACGATCGTCTTGAGTACGTCGCGGACCTCCAGCTGCCGGCTCATCGCCAGCAGGGCCGAGCTGACCGCGGCGAGGCCGGACGGGGTGCCTGGGCTCATGACCTCACCGTACCGGCGCACCTGACCGCCCGTATCGGCCCGCAGACGGCTCCTGCCCCGACCGCAGACCTAGGACCACTCCCCCCCGGACCACCCTCGGACCCCGCCGATTCCCCTCACCCAGAGCGTTGCTCGGGCAACGATCGGTGAGACGGGAGGTCGTGGCGTGTGACCCCAGGCATAGGGCGCAGGTCACGTACGAAGGCTCGTAGTGGGTGGAAATAGTCCGTTTCAGCAGCCTATACAGGGCAGAAACGGGCAGGGTGGTGGGCCCCGGTCCACTAGGTGGCTTCGTACGTCACACCTTTGCCAGCGGATTTTGCGGCCGCTAAGAATTGCTCTCGTCGCTCGGCGCCGCGGTGCTTCGAACCCGCGGTGTCTGTGCCGGAAGCACACTGTCCCCCGCTGGACACGCGAGCGGCCTCCCCCATGCGAAGAGGTCCTAACGCCATGCCCAAGAACCGCATCCTTCCTGGTATCGGCTCCGCGCTGACCAGGACCCGAGAGCTCACCACCGACCGCATACGCCCGGCCTTCGACAACGCGAAGGACAAGGCGCGCAGCCTGCCGCTGGGCCGCATCCTCCCCGCCGACGGCTCCACCCTGACGCGGACCCACAAGCTCGGCCTCGGCGGTGTCGCCGCCCTCGGTACGGCCGCCATCGCGCTCACCGTCGTCCCGACGGGCGGCGGCGCGCAGGCCGCCGCCAGGCCCGCGACCGAGCAGGTGTCCCTGCAGACCACCGCCAGCCACCAGATCCAGGACGTGCACGCCAGCGTCACCAGCCAGTTGGCGGGAGCCGACCAGCAGGCGAAGACCGCCGCGGCCAAGCTCAAGACCCAGCAGGACGCGGAGAAGGCCAAGGCCGCCGCCAAGAAGGCAGCCGCGGCGAAGAAGGCAGCCGCCGCCAAGAAGGCAGCCAAGGAGCGTGCCGCCAAGGCCGCCGCGAACCGCTCCACGGTCCGCAAGCCGGTCTACGCCAACAACCTGGACGGCTGGATCAAGGAGTCCCTCTCCATCCTGAAGAAGCACCGCATCCCCGCCAGCTACGACGGCATCCACCGCAATGTGATCCGCGAGTCCAGCGGCAACCCCAAGGCCATCAACAACTGGGACATCAACGCCATCAACGGCATCCCGTCCAAGGGCCTGCTCCAGGTGATCCCCCCGACGTTCAAGACGTACCACGTCAAGGGAACCTCCTGGAACATCTACGACCCGGTCGCCAACATCACCGCGGCCTGCAACTACGCCGCCGACCGCTACGGTTCGATGGACAACGTGAACAGCGCCTACTGAGCGGACGAGGCCCGGGTTGACCTGAGGCTCCTACTGGACCTCTGAGCCTCATGCCGACGGCTGAGGCCCCTGTGCGTAAGGCAAGGAAGGGCGGCACCCCCGAGGGGTGCCGCCCTTCGCCGCTCCGTGTCCGCTCCCGTCACCGGGCCCGGACCGCGCGCCGCCTGGTCACTTGCGCATGACCTCGGGCTCGTGGCGGCGCAGCAGCCGCGCCACGAAGAAGCCGCAGGCGATGCCGATGGCGACGAGGACGCCGATGTTCAGCATCCACTGGCCGCTGCTCACATCCCACAGCGCGTCCGTGTCGCCCGGGTGCTCCCGGTCCCAGGGCGTCATCACGGTCTGCAGATGCAGGGTGACGGCGGCCGCGGACATCGCCCAGCGGGACGGCATCAGCCAGGCGACCTGCTCGACGCCGGGCGAACCGAAGATCTGGAACAGCACACCGGTGAACACGATCTGCACGATGGCGAACATCACCAGCAGCGGCATGGTCTTCTCGGCGGTCTTCACCAGCGAGGAGATCACCAGGCCGAACATCATCGCGGTGAAGCCCATCGCGACGATCACCAGGCACAGCTCCACCGCCGGCAGGCTGGTGAGGACCACGCCCTCCTCCGGCAGGTCCCGGGGGATGAAACCGATGGCGCAGATGATCACGGCCTGAAGCGCGGTGGTCACCCCGAGGACGATCACCTTGGACATCAGATACGCGGAGCGGGACAGGCCGGTGGCGCGTTCCCGTTCGTAGATGACCCGTTCCTTGATGAGTTCACGTACCGAGTTGGCCGCGCCGGCGAAGCACATGCCCACGGTGATGATCATCAGGATGGTGCCGGCGTTGTTGTTGAAGGTGCCGGGCGGTGGCGGCTTGAGGCCGTAGTCGGTCGGGATGACCGTACTGACGATGCCGAGGACCGCGGGGAGGATCACCATCAGGCCGATGAAGCCCTTGTCGGAGGCGATCACCGAGAGATAGCGGCGGATCAGCGTCCACAACTGGGAGCCCCACGGCTGCGCCTTCGGCGGCTTGACCGCCTGCGGCGGTGGCATCTGCACCGACTGCGCGGCGCCCGCGTCGACGTCCGCGGCGTAGAGCTGGTAGTGCTGCGAGCCCTTCCAGCGGCCGGCCCAGTCGTAGTCGCGGTAGTTCTCGAAGGCGGAGAAGACATCGGCCCAGGTGTCGTAGCCGAAGAAGTTCAGCGCCTCCTGCGGCGGGCCGAAGTACGCCACCGAGCCGCCGGGGGCCATCACCAGCAGCTTGTCGCAGAGCGCCAGTTCGGCGACGGAGTGGGTGACGACCAGGACGGTGCGCCCGTCGTCGGAGAGGCCGCGCAGGAGCTGCATCACATCGCGGTCCATGCCCGGGTCGAGGCCGGAGGTCGGCTCGTCCAGGAAGATCAGCGAGGGCTTGGTCAGCAGCTCCAAGGCGACCGAGACGCGCTTGCGCTGGCCGCCGGAGAGCGAGGTGACCTTCTTCTCCTTGTGGATGTCGAGCTTCAGCTCGCGCAGCACCTCGTTGATGCGCGCCTCGCGCTCCTGCTCCGTGGTGTCGGCGGGGAAGCGCAGCTTGGCCGCGTACTTCAGCGCCTTACGGACGGTGAGCTCCTTGTGCAGGATGTCGTCCTGCGGGACCAGACCGATGCGCTGCCGCAGCTCGGCGAACTGCTTGTACAGGTTCCGGTTGTCGTAGAGGACGTCGCCCTGGTCCGCGGGGCGGTAGCCGGTGAGCGCCTTCAGCAGCGTCGACTTGCCGGAGCCGGACGGGCCGATGACCGCGATCAGCGACTTCTCCGGCACCCCGAAGGACACGTCCTTGAGGATCTGCTTGCCGCCGTCCACGGTGACCGTGAGGTGGCGGGCGGAGAAGGAGACGTCACCGGTGTCGACGAACTCCTCAAGGCGGTCGCCGACCACCCGGAACTGGGAGTGGCCGACGCCCACCGTGTCGTTCGGACCGATCAGCGCGGTGCCCGACTTGGGGATCGGCTGGCCGTTGACATAGGTGCCGTTGTGGGAGCCGAGGTCGCGGATCTCCATGCGGCCGTCGGGCGTGGCATGGAACTCGGCGTGGTTGCGGGAGACCTGGAGGTCGGAGACGACCAGGTCGTTCTCCAGCGCACGGCCGATCTTCATGACCCGGCCCAGGGCCACCGGGTGGAAGGTGGTGTTGGCCGCGCGCTCCCCGCCGCCCTGCCCCTGCTGCGGAGGCTGCTGCGGCGGGACCTGCTGCGGCTGCTGGGCCGGCGGCTGCATCGGCTGCTGCATCTGCTGCGGCGGCACCTGGCCCGGCGGCGGCTGCCACCCCTGCTGCGGAGGCTGCTGCCAGCCGCCGGGCTGGGGCTGCTGCGGCGGGTACGGCTGCTGCTGCGGCGGCGCGCCCTGCGCGGCGCCCTGCGGCGGTGCGCCCACCGGGGCGGCGCCCGTCTGCCCGGGGTGCAGGTTCACCCGGGGCCCGTCCGTGGCGTTGCCCAGATTCACCGCGGTCCCGGGCGCCAGTTCCGCCTGCTGGATCCGCTGGCCCTGCACATAGGTGCCGTTGGTGCTGCCGTGGTCCTCGATGACCCAGCCCCGGCCGTTGAAGCTGATCGTGGCGTGCCGCCACGACACCCGGGCGTCGTCGAGCGCGATATCCCCCTGCGGATCCCGTCCGAGGGTGTATGGCCTGGACGGATCAAGAGTCCAGGTCCTTCCGTTCAATTCCAGTACGAGTTCCGGCACTCCATGCCCCACTGATCTGTCCCCCGAAAAGCCCCCGTCATGGGGAGTCCCCCCGTCATGGGAGGTCTAGGGATGTCGAACATCCCGAGGAACTATTCCAGGCCGGAGCCCAGAACCGAAAGTCGGGCCGTGTGAAGACTGCGTACACTCCCCCGCCACCCCTTCTTCCAGGCGGCTTCCAGGCACTTTCTGTCAGACGGATTCCAGGGGGCTTCCCGGCGGTACGGGCGCACTCCGGGGCCGGTGGACGCGGGGGCGTCCGATACGCGGACCGCCGGGGCGCCGTTCCGGCCGGCCCCGATACGGTGGAAACACCATGAGCCCATCGCAGACCGCAGACCTCGTGAGTTCCGATGTACCGACGCTCCTCGTCAAGATCTTCGGAAAGGACCGGCCAGGACTGACGGCCGGCCTCTTCGACACCCTCGCCGCCTACGGTGTCGACGTCGTCGACATCGAACAGGTCGTCACCCGGGGCCGGATCGTGCTGTGCGCCCTGGTCACCGAACCGCCCCCGCCGCTCGCGGGCGAACTGCGGGCCACGGTGCACAGTTGGGCCGAGTCGCTGAAGATGCAGGCGGAGATAATCTCCGGCACCGGCGACAACCGGCCGCGCGGCCTCGGCCGCTCCCATGTCACCGTGCTCGGCCACCCGCTGACCGCCGAGTCCACCGCCGCCATCGCCTCCCTGATCGCCGACCGCGGCGGCAATATCGACCGCATCTTCCGTCTCGCCAAGTACCCGGTGACAGCAGTGGAGTTCGCCGTGTCGGGCGCCGAGCCGGAGACGCTGCGGACCGCGCTGGCACCGGAGGCACCGCGGCTCGGGGTGGACATCGCGGTGGTGGCCTCGGGGCTCCAGCGGCGGGCCCAGCGGCTGGTGGTGATGGACGTCGACTCGACCCTCATCCAGGACGAGGTGATCGAGCTGTTCGCGGCGCACGCGGGCTGCGAGGAGAAGGTGGCCGAGGTGACGGCGGCCGCGATGCGCGGCGAGCTGGATTTCGAGCAGTCGCTGCACGCCCGGGTGGCGCTGCTGGCCGGTCTGGACGCCTCGGTGGTGGACAAGGTCCGCAGCGAGGTACGGCTGACGCCGGGCGCCCGCACCCTGATCCGCACGCTCAAGCGGCTCGGGTACCAGGTGGGGGTGGTGTCCGGCGGTTTCACCCAGGTCACCGACGCGCTCCAGGAGCGGCTGGGGCTGGACTTCGCGCAGGCCAACACCCTGGAGATCGTGGACGGCAGGCTCACCGGCCGGGTCGTCGGGGAGATCGTGGACCGGGCGGGCAAGGCGCGGCTGCTGCGCCGCTTCGCCGTGGAGGCGGGCGTGCCGCTCTCGCAGACGGTGGCGATCGGCGACGGCGCCAACGACCTGGACATGCTGAACGCGGCCGGTCTCGGGGTGGCGTTCAACGCCAAGCCGGTGGTGCGGGAGGCCGCGCACACCGCGGTGAACGTGCCGTTCCTGGACACCGTGCTGTATCTGCTGGGCATCACCCGCGAGGAGGTCGAGGCGGCCGACACCCACGACGGGTGAGCCCCGCCCCGGAACGCGACCGCGCCCCGCTCCGGTCGCGGTCGGCCGGGGCGGGGCGCGGTCGTTTGGGCGCTGGAGAGTATGCGGGGTCAGTCCTCGCCGGGGGCCCAGTAGCCGGTGAGCGTGCCGGAGCCCGGCTCCAGGGAGTTCCACGGTCCGGTGAAGGAGACCACCGCGATCGCGGAGGTGGGGAAGCCGCGCCCGTTCATACGCCGCGCGGTGTCGCCCTCGGCCGCGCCGGAGAGGATCTCGGTGAGCGCGTGCACACCGGGGTTGTGGCCGATCAGGACCGCGTTGCGGACGGCGTCCGGGGTCTCGTTGAGCACGGCGAGGAGCTGGCCCGGGGCGGCCTCGTAGATCCGCTCCTCGTAGACGGTGCGGGGGCGGTGGTCGAGTTCCTGGACGGCGAGCTTCCAGGTCTCCCGGGTGCGGGTGGCGGTGGAGCACAGGGCCAGATCGAAGGAGAGCCCGGTGTCGGCCAGCCTGCGGCCTGCGACGGGCGCGTCCTTGCGGCCCCGGTCAGCGAGCGGCCGTTCGTGGTCGGAGTCCTGCGACCATTCGGCCTTCGCATGACGGAGAAGGACAATCCTGCGGGGTTCTGCGACGCTCATACGCTCCAGCTTCGCATGAATGGCACTTACGGGCGCAGGGAGTTGGGGCGTTCCGCGGGGGCGGGTGGGACGGTGGCGGTCAGCCCGTGACGGCCTGCCGGACGCGGTCCAGGAGCTGGGCCAGCGCGGGCTCGCCGACGGTGGCGTGGGCGTGGTCCGGGTTGAGCAGGACGAGCAGCAGTACCGCGAAGGCCAGTACCGGCAGGGCCACGCCCCACCACGGGAGCCGGAACTCGGCAGTGGGCCCGCGATCCTGCTGGGGCCGGACAGGGACCGGCATGATGCGCCTCCGTGAGGTTGTCCGCTCCACGACCGCACCGGCGGCCATGCGTCGAACCTACGGAGTGCGCGGGCCGCGGCCCATCCGGTGATCCACCTACTTCCCCCTGAGCCTGACCCCCTAGGGGACGGTGGGGACAACCCCACCGTCAGGCTCCCCGGGCGGTGTCAGGGGGAGGCGATGGAGGCGATGACGCCGATGACCAAGGTGATCGCCAGCATGGTGCCGAGCACCAGGAGGAGTTTCCGCTGGCCGTTCTGGGGGTTCGGGTCGAGCACAGGCATACGGCAAGTCTCCCACCGTCCGCCGCCCCGGCGGACCGCGGGGTCAGGCCCGGACCGCCGCCGGAAGGCACTCGTCCTCGACGGTGCGCTTACGGCCGGCGAAGACGCCCACCACGATCTGCGGCACCATCAGCATGGCCATCAGCGCGATCGGCAGGCCCCAGCCGCCGCTGTGCTGGTAGAGCACGCCCACCAGCAGCGGGCCGGGGATGGAGATCAGATAGCCGGTGCTCTGCGCGAACGCGGACAGCTTGGCCACCCCGGCGCCGGTCCTGGCGCGCATCCCCACCATGGTCAGGGCCAGCGGGAAGGCGCAGTTGGAGACACCGAGCAGCAGCGCCCACGCCCAGGCCCCGGCGGCCGGCGCCAGATAGAGCCCGGCGTAACCGGCGAGGCCGCACAGTCCGAGGACGACGACCATCGGGCCCTGCTGCGGCAGCCGCGTCGCCACCCGGGGGATGACGAAACCCAGCGGCACGCCCAGCACCATCGTCGCCGCGAGCAGCAGCCCCGCCATGGAGGCGCTCACCCCGGCGTCCCGGAAGATCTGCGCCATCCAGCCCATGGTGACGTAGGCGGAGGTGGCCTGGAGGCCGAAGAAGACGCCGAGCGCCCAGGCGGTACGGCTGCCGCTGATCCGCATCCGGGCCGCGGCCGCCTCCACACCCGACTCGGCCCGCGCCCCGCCCGACCGCCGCGCGCCGTCCGCGGAACGCTCCCGCAGCATCGGCAGCCACGGCAGTACGGCGGCGACGCCGAGGAACGCCCACACGGCCAGTCCGGTACGCCAACTCCCGCCCAGCGCCGCGGTCATGGGCACCGTGGTGGCCGCGGCGACGGAGGTGCCGAAGGCCAGCGCCATGGAGTACAGACCGGTCATGGAGCCGACCCGGTCCGGGAAGTAGCGGTTGACGATGACCGGCATCAGTACGTTGCTGACGGCGATGCCCATCAGGGCGAGGCCGCTGGCGGCGAGGAAGCCGGCGGTGGAGCCGGTGAAGGGCCGCAGCGCCAGGCCCGCGGCGATGGCCGCCATGCCCGCGCAGACCACCGCACCGGGACCGAAGCGGCGGGCGAGGCGGGGCGCCATCACCCCGAAGATCGCGAAGCAGAGCGGCGGTACCGAGGTGAGGACGCCGGCGACGGTGCCGCTCATACCGAGGCCGGTGCGCACCTCCTCCAGCAGGGCGCCGAGGCTGGTGATGGCGGGGCGGAGATTGACCGCGGCGAGCACGATGCCCACGGTGAGGACGCCCGACACCCAGGGGCGGGGAGACGGGTGGGCGGCGGGCCGGTCGTGGGGGCTGTCGGTGTCGGGTGTGCTCATGGTCGCAGTCGCGGTCGTCTCGGGTGCCATGACAACCATCATAGAATCATGGGATGATTGGCTGTCCACCCGGCCGGCTGTGTCCGCCGTCACCCCGGCTCCGCAGCGACCGTTCAACCGTCCGTCCACTCCGCACCGAAACCGCCCGGGTCCCGCCTTCCGTCCGTCCCAGGCCCGTCTGCCCCGAGGTTCCCCATGCCGTTGCACCACCCGCAAAGGTCAGCCCTGTCCGAGCAGGTCATCGCCGCGCTGCGCGGCGCGATCGCCTCGGGTGAGTGGCCGGTCGGATCGCGTATCCCCACCGAGCCGGAACTGGTGGAGCAGTTGGGCGTCGCCCGGAACACGATCCGGGAGGCGGTGCGCGCCCTGGCGCACACCGGTCTGCTGGACATCCGGCAGGGCTCCGGCACCTATGTGGTGGCCACCAGCGAACTGGCAGGGGTGATGCAGCGCCGCTTCGCCGGGGCCGACCCGCAGCATGTGGCGGAGCTGCGCGCCGCCCTGGAGTCGAGCGCCGCCAAGCTCGCCGCCCGGCGCCGTACCGCACGCGATCTGAAGCAGCTCGACGCGCTGCTGGTGCTGCGGGAGAAGACCTGGCGGTCCGGGGACGCGGAGGCGTTCATCGCCGCCGACGCCACCTTCCACCTGGCGGTCGTCGCGGCCTCCCACAACGATGTGCTCACCGCGGTCTACGGCGATCTGGGCGAGGTGATGCGGGACTGGCTGCGGGACGACGTGGGCCCCGAGCTGACGCCCGAGTCGCATATGGACCACACACGGCTGGTGACGGCGATCCGCGACCGGGACCCGGAGGCGGCCGCCGAGGAGGCCGCGTCCTATCCGCAGGCGTGCCGCACCCACACCGGCCCCCGCAGCCCGGAGCCCGCCGGGGCCTGACCGTTCTCACCGCCGGTGGGTCACCCACACCGTGCGGATCTCCTTCCAGCAGCGGCCGGTGAGCCGCACCGTCTGGGCCGGGCCGGCCACCGCGGCGGCGGTGTCGGTGTCCACGTCCCACCAGCGGGCGCACTCCACATGCAGGCGCAGCCGGTCCGGCCGGGGCGTCCCGTTGTGGCAGTGGACGACGGCGAGCGAGCCGCGGACGGCGGTACGGCAGCCCGCCCCGGCCGGCTCCGGCCGGGGGCTCGGGGCGGCGACCGGGCGGGTGCCGGTGCCGCGGTGCTCCCCGGCCGGGCTGTGCGGGACGCCGGGCAGGGTGACCAGCACGGTCAGCAGGGCGACGACCGAGGCGTACAGCAGGGCGGTGCCGTGCGGGCCGAGGTGGAACTCGGGCGCGGAGCGCGGGGGCCTTCGGGGAGCGGACAGGCGCACAAGGGAACCTCCTCGGCCGTACTGCGGCGGACGGAGGCGCCCACCGCTGCTGCACCACAAGGGGGACTGCACGGAACTGCACGGAACTGCGCCGGGAACAGGGGGACTTGGGCTCGGACGAGTACGGGACGGGCCTCGCCGGTGGCCCGTCTCCAGGGTGCGGGCGGCCCCGGCCCGGCGCCCGGCACGCTCACCCGAACGAGCGACGCCCCGTCCCGCGGGCTGCGGGTCGGGGCGCCGTAACGGTGCCGGGGCGGGCGGTCAGGCGCCCATCATGTGCACGCCGCCGTCGACATGGACGATCTCGCCGGTGGTCTTGGGGAAGAAGTCCGACAGCAGGGCCACGACACCGCGGCCCGCGGGCTCCGGGTCGCCCATGTCCCACTCCAGCGGGGAGCGGGCGTTCCACACCTCCGCGAGGTCCGTGAAGCCCGGGATGGACTTGGCGGCCATCGAACCGATCGGGCCGGCCGAGACCAGGTTGCAGCGGATGTTCTCCTTGCCCAGGTCCCGGGCGAGGTAGCGGCTGGTGGCCTCCAGCGCTGCCTTCGCCGGGCCCATCCAGTCGTACTTGGGCCAGGCGAACTGCGCGTCGAAGGTGAGGCCGACGACCGAGGCGCCGCCGTCGAAGAGCGGGCGGCAGGCCATGGTGAGCGACTTCAGGGAGTACGCCGAGACATGCATGGCGGTGGCGACGTCGTCGAAGCTCGCCTCCAGGAAGTCGAAGGCGCCCTGCGGGGCGAAGCCGATGGAGTGCACGACGCCGTCGAGGCCGCCCAACTCCTCGCGCACCAGCCCGGCCAGCCGGTCCAGGTGCTTGTCGTCGGTGACGTCCAGCTCGATGACCTTGGCGGGATTCGGGAGCCGCCGTGCGATGCGCTCGGTGAGCGTGGGCCGCGGGAACCCGGTCAGGATGATCTCGGCACCTTGCTCCTGCGCCACCTTCGCGGCGTGGAAGGCGATGGACGACTCCTTCAGCACACCGGTGACGAGGATGCGCTTGCCGTCGAGGATTCCGCTCATGGCGTTCAGTGACCCATGCCCAATCCGCCGTCAACGGGGATGACGGCTCCAGTGATGTACGAGGCGTCGTCGGAGGCGAGGAAGCGGACCGCGGCCGCGATCTCCTCGGGCTTCGCGTACCGGCCCAGCGGCACCTGCGCCATGATGCCGTCGCGCCGCTCCTCGCTGAGCGCCTCCGTCATGTCGGTGTCGACGAAGCCGGGGGCGACGACGTTGAAGGTGATGTTGCGGGAGCCGAGCTCACGGGCGAGGGAGCGGGCGAAGCCGATCAGACCGGCCTTGGACGCCGCGTAGTTGGCCTGGCCCGCGGAGCCGAGGAGGCCCACCACCGAGGAGATCAGCACCACGCGGCCCCTGCGGGCGCGCAACATGCCGCGGTTGGCGCGCTTGACCACCCGGAAGGTGCCGGTGAGGTTGGTCTCCAGGACCGCGGTGAAGTCCTCCTCGGACATCCGCATCAGCAACTGGTCCCTGGTGATGCCCGCGTTGGCGACCAGGACCTCGACGGTGCCGTGCTGGGCCTCGATCTCCTTGTAGGCCTGCTCCACCTGTTCGGCGTCGGTGATGTCGCAGCGGACGGCGAGGAAGCCGGCCGGCGGCTCGCCCGACCGGTAGGTGATGGCGACCTTGTCACCCGCGTCGGCGAACGCCCGGGCAATGGCGAGGCCGATGCCCCGGTTTCCTCCGGTGACGAGAACCGAGCGGTTCAACGGATCACCCTTTCACTAGCGATGGAAACGCCGTCCCCACCTTCCGGAGGGACGGGCGGCTACCGGAAACCTACCGGTACCGGACGCACGCCCGGCAATCGGTCGTCAACAGCACGCCTCACCCGGGACTGTTGGATCCCTACAGAGGGCCGCACAACCGACGGTAATCGGGCGGCGCGGTCGGTGTGTGGCGTGGTTCACTGCCGACGGTCAGCTTGCCGCAGTCCGGTGACATGAGAATCCGGTGACGCGAAGGGATGGGCCGCCCGTGCCCCACGAGATCGATCCGACGTTTCTCTCCCTGCCCCTGCGGGCCCTCGCCGACGCGGCGTTGGCCCGAGCGCGGGCACTCGGTGCGGAGCACGCCGACTTCCGCCTGGAGCGGGTGCGCGGCGCCTCGCTCCGGCTGCGGGACGCCCGCCCGTCCGCCTCCGCCGACACCACGGACCTGGGGTACGCGGTGCGGGTGGTGCACGACGGCGCCTGGGGTTTCGCCTCCGGGGTGGACCTGACCATGGACGCGGCGGCGCGGGTGGCCTCGCAGGCGGTGGCCCTGGCGAAGCTGTCGGCGCAGGTGGCGCGAGAAGCCGGGGGCGGCGACCGGGTCGAGTTGGCGGACGAGCCGGTGCACTCGGAGCAGACCTGGGTGTCCTCGTACGAGGTGGACCCGTTCTCGGTGCCGGAGGCGGAGCGGAGCGGGCTGCTGGCCGAGTGGAGCGCGGAGTTGCTGCGCGCGCCGGGCGTCTCCCATGTGGACGCGGCGCTGCTCGCCGTGCATGAGAACAAGTTCTACGCGGACACCGCGGGCACCGTCACCACCCAGCAACGGGTGCGGCTCCACCCGCAGTTGACGGCGGTGTCGGTGGACGGGGCGAGCGGCGAGTTCGACTCGATGCGTACCCTGGCGCCGCCGGTGGGCCGCGGCTGGGAGTACCTCACCGGCACCGGCTGGGACTGGCGGCGGGAGCTGGACGAGATCCCCGGGCTGCTCGCCGAGAAGATGCGCGCCCCGAGCGTCCGGGCCGGCGTCTACGACCTGGTGGTGGACCCGTCGAACCTCTGGCTCACCATCCACGAGTCCATCGGGCACGCCACCGAACTGGACCGCGCGCTCGGCTACGAGGCGGCGTACGCGGGCACCTCCTTCGCCACCTTCGACCGCCTGGGCAGCCTCAAGTACGGCTCGCCGCTGATGAACGTGACCGGCGACCGCACCGCCGAGCACGGCCTCGCCACCATCGGCTACGACGACGACGGCGTGCGGGCTCAGTCCTGGGACCTGGTGCGGGACGGCATCCTCGTCGGCTACCAACTGGACCGCGCCATCGCGCACCGCACCGGCTTCGAGCGTTCCAACGGCTGCGCCTACGCCGACTCCCCGGGCCATGTGCCGCTCCAGCGGATGGCGAACGTGTCGCTGCGGCCGGACCCGGGCGGGATGTCCACCGAGGACCTGATCGGCGGGGTGGAGCGCGGTATCTACGTGGTCGGGGACCGCTCCTGGTCCATCGACATGCAGCGGTACAACTTCCAGTTCACCGGGCAGCGCTTCTACCGGATCGAGAACGGGCGGCTGGCCGGGCAGGTGCGGGACGTGGCGTACCAGGCGACGACCACCGACTTCTGGGGGTCGATGACGGCCGTCGGCGGGCCCGGCACCTATGTGCTGGGCGGGGCCTTCAACTGCGGCAAGGCACAGCCCGGCCAGATCGCCGCCGTCTCGCACGGCTGCCCCTCGGCGCTGTTCGGCGGCGTCACCATTCTGAACACCACCCAGGAGGCCGGCCGATGAGCCCCAGCGCACCCACCAGCACGCCGCACGAGATCGTGGAGCGCGCCCTGGCGCTGTCCAGGGCGGACGGCTGCGTGGTGATCGCGGACGAGCGGTCCACGGCCAATCTGCGCTGGGCGCGCAACGCGCTCACCACCAACGGTGTGACCCGCGGCCGCACCCTGACCGTGATCGCCACCGTGGACGGGGCCCAGGGCACCGCCTCCGGGGTGGTGTCCCGCTCGGCGGTGACCGCGGCCGATCTGGAGCCGCTGGTACGGGCCGCGGAGGAGGCGGCGCGGGCGGCGGGTCCGGCGGAGGACGCCCAGCCTCTGGTACCGGCGGGCGAACCGGCCGGGGACTTCACCGAGGCGCCGGCCGAGACCTCCTCGGCGGTCTTCGCGGACTTCGCGCCGGCCCTCGGCGCGGCCTTCGCCGAGGCCCGCTCCGGCGGCCGCGAACTGTACGGTTTCGCCAACCACGAGCTGGTCTCCAGCTATCTGGGCACCTCCACCGGACTCCGCCTCCGCCACGACCAGCCCACCGGCACCCTGGAGGTCAACGCCAAGTCCCCCGACGGCACCCGCTCGGCCTGGGCGGGGCGCGCCACCCGGGACTTCGGCGATGTCGACCCGGGCGCCCTGGACGCGGAGCTGGCCCAGCGGCTGGCCTGGGCCGAGCGCCGGGTGGAACTGCCCGCGGGCCGCTACGAGACGCTGCTGCCGCCGACCGCGGTCGCCGATCTGCTGATCTACCAGTTCTGGCAGTCGGCGGCCCGGGACGCCGCGGAGGGCCGTACCGTCTTCTCCCGGCCGGGCGGCGGCACCCGGGTCGGGGAGCGGCTGGCGCGGCTGCCGCTGAATCTGCGCAGCGATCCGCACGCGCCGGGTCTGGAGGCGGCGCCGTTCGTGCTGGCGCACACCTCGCAGGACGACGCCTCGGTCTTCGACAACGGGCTGCCGCTGTCCGCCACCGACTGGATCCGCGGCGGCGAGCTGGCGCACCTCACCACGACCCGGCACGCGGCGGCGCTGACCGGGCTGCCGGTGGCGCCCGCGGTGGACAACCTGATCCTGGACGGCGGTTCGGACGCCGGCCTGGACGAGATGGTCGCCCGTACCGAGCGCGGTCTGCTGCTGACCTGCCTCTGGTACATCCGCGAGGTCGACCCGGCCACCCTGCTGCTGACCGGCCTCACCCGGGACGGCGTCTACCTGGTGGAGAACGGCGAGGTGACCGGCGCGGTGAACAACTTCCGCTTCAACGAGTCCCCGGTGGACGTACTGGCCCGGGCCACCGAGGCGGGCCGTACCGAGCGGACCCTGCCGCGGGAGTGGAACGACTTCTTCACCCGGACCGCGATGCCGCCGCTGCGGGTGGCGGACTTCCATATGAGCTCGGTCAGTCCGGGCGTCTGAACCGGGCCACCCGGGCGGCCCATAGACTGGAGTACAGCCTGCCCCCCGGCCCGTGGCTGCCGCCCGGCCGAGGGGCCGTCCCGATCACTCCCCGAAGGAGACACACAACCGTGACGGACATCGTCGACGAGCTGAAGTGGCGCGGGCTGTTCGCCCTGTCCACCGACGAGGACGCCTTGCGCAAGACGCTCGCGGACGGACCCGTCACGTTCTATTGCGGCTTCGACCCGACGGCGCCGAGCCTGCATGTGGGACATCTGGTGCAGGTGCTCACGGTGCGCCGGCTCCAGCAGGCGGGGCACCGGCCGCTGGCCCTGGTGGGCGGGGCGACCGGCCTCATCGGCGATCCGCGGCCGACCGCCGAGCGCACCCTGAACTCGCCGGAGACGGTGGCCGGTTGGGTGGCGAAGCTGCGCCGGCAGATCGAGCCGTTCCTCTCCTTCGAGGGCGAGAACGCGGCGACGATGGTGAACAACCTGGACTGGACCGAGGGCCTCTCCGCGATCGAGTTCCTGCGGGACATCGGCAAGCACTTCCGCGTCAACAAGATGCTCACCAAGGACTCGGTCGCCCGCCGCCTGGAGTCCGACCAGGGCATCAGCTACACGGAGTTCAGCTACCAGATCCTCCAGGGCATGGACTTCCTCCAGCTCTACCGGCGCCACGGCTGCGTGCTCCAGCAGGGCGGCTCGGACCAGTGGGGCAATCTCACCGCGGGCCTGGACCTGATCCACCGCCTGGAGCCGGACGCCACCGTGCACGCGCTGGCCACCCCGCTGATGACGAAGGCGGACGGCACCAAGTTCGGCAAGACCGAGGGCGGCGCGGTCTGGCTGGACCCGGAGATGACCACGCCGTACGCCTTCTACCAGTTCTGGCTGAACGTCGACGACCGGGACATCTCCCGGTACCTGCGGATCCTCAGCTTCCGCAGCCGGGAGGAGCTGGAGGAGCTGGAGCGGCAGACCGCGGAGCGGCCGCAGGCGCGGGCCGCGCAGCGGGCGCTGGCCGAGGAGCTGACCACGCTGGTGCACGGCGCCGAGCAGTGCGCCGCGGTGATCGCCGCCTCCCGGGCCCTCTTCGGGCAGGGCGATCTGGCGGCGCTGGACGAGGCGACGCTGGCCGCCGCCCTCTCGGAGCTGCCGCAGGCGAAGGTGGCCGAGCCGGGCCCGGTGGTGGATCTGCTGGCCGAGACGGGTCTGGTGCCCAGCAAGTCCGCGGCCCGCCGCACCGTGAAGGAGGGCGGCGCCTATGTGAACAACACCAAGGTGGCCGCCGAGGACGCGGTGCCCGCCCCCGGGGATCTGCTGCACGGCCGCTGGCTGGTGCTGCGCCGCGGCAAGCGGAATCTGGCGGCGGTCGAGGTCACCGGCTGACCGCTGCCGCGTACGACGGGAGGCGCGCCCGTGGTGGGGCGCGCCTCCCGTCGTTCGTACGCCGTGTCAGCCGCGCAT
>NZ_JBHVRR010000069.1:0-24043 GCF_042885635.1 Streptomyces sp. NPDC058045
AGCGGGGTCTGGTGCGTGCTCTCGGTGTGCCGGCCGGACGCCCTCGTACTGGACGTACTTGGGCGTTTGGCCGGTGCAGCGAGAGTGCGTGCCAGACCCCGCGACGCCACGGAGATCCAAACGACATGGCCTAGGCCGTACCGGCCTGATTCATGGGAGGGAGCCGCAGTGGCCGCGCCACTGGAACTGACCCGGACGCACCGGATCCTCATCGGTCTCGTCGTCACCGGCGCGGTCGTGATCGCGGGCATCGGATTCGCCGGATCGTACGCCGCGGTAAGGGAGTTGGCCCTGAAGAAGGGCTTCGGCACCTTCAGCTACGTCTTCCCGATCGGTATCGACGCGGGGATCTGCGTCCTGCTCTCGCTGGATCTGCTGCTGACCTGGATCCGTATCCCGTTCCCGCTGCTGCGGCAGGCCGCCTGGCTGCTGACCGCGGCGACCATCGCCTTCAACGGCGCGGCGGCCTGGCCCGACCCGCTCGGGGTCGGTATGCACGCCGTCATCCCGGTGCTGTTCGTGGTCGCCGTCGAAGCCGCCCGGCACGCCATCGGGCGGATCGCGGACATCACCGCCGACCGGCACATGGAGGGCGTCCGCCTCACCCGCTGGCTGCTCTCCCCCGTACCGACGTTCCTGCTGTGGCGCCGGATGAAGCTGTGGGAGCTGCGCTCCTACGACCAGGTGATCAAGCTGGAGCAGGAGCGGCTGGTGTACCGGGCGCGGCTGCGGTCCCGCTACGGCCGGGCCTGGCGGCGCAAGGCACCGGTGGAGTCGCTGATGCCACTACGCCTCGCCCGCTACGGGGTACCGCTGGCACAGACCGCGGCCCAAGGCCTGGCGGCCGCCGGCATCGAACCCGCCCTGCTCCCCCCGGAACCGGCCGCCGTCGAAACCCCCAACTCAGGCCCCGCCACTGCCCAGTTGAAGCCCGCCCCGGCCCGTCCCGCCGAGCCCGAAGTCCCGGAGGAGGCAGCGGAGGCAGCGGAGGCTGTCGTTCAAGCGGCGGAGTCCCCGGTTCAGGTGCCGGTGGTGCCCGGTGGCCGGACCAGGCCGCTCGGCGGTGCCGTGTCGGAGTCGGTGTCCGAGGACGAGCCCGCGCCCGCGCCCGCAACACCCCACCCGCACCCCCTGCCGGTGCCGTCCCCGCGAGCCGAACCCGAGCCGACGCCGGCACCGATACCGGCACCCGCCGACGCCGAGCCGACCGTAGAGCAAGCCGCCGAAGCCCCCGCCGAGGAGCCGGCGGACGAGCCCCTGGCCGAGTACCTCCCCGAGCCCCCGGAGGAACCCGGAGTGGACGACTACTACGGCGTGTTCCGGCGGGCGATCAGCGAGCAGCAGAGTATGCCCACCCTGCGCCAGTTCGGCACTGATCTGGAGACCACCTTCGGCGTGGTCCTCAGCCAGGCCGAACTCCGGTACTACTGGGACCTGTTCGTGAAGCGCTTCAACGCCGAGCTGGCCGAGGACCACATCGCCTGACCGGTCGCCGGAGCACCTACGCCCCGAGCAGCTTCCGCACCCGGTCCGCGCCGACCGCGAGGAGGAGGGTGGGGAGGCGCGGGCCGGTGTCGCGGGAGACCAGCAGCCGGTACAGCAGGGCGAAGAACTCGCGCTGCGCCGCCTTCATCTCGGGGGTCGGCTTGGCGTCCTCGGCGAATCCGGCCTGCCGCTTCGGTACGCCGTAGACCAGTGAAGTCAGGCCGTCCAGCGACCAGTTGGCGTCCAGGCCGTCGACCAGGAGGCGGAGCGAGGCGCGGCCCTGCTCGCCGACGGAGCCGAGCAGTTCGGCGTCCGGCTCGTCCCGTACCAGGGTGCGCTGCTCGGCCGGGACCTGGGTGTTGATCCAGGCGGTGGCCTTGTCGAAGCGGGGCCGGACCTCGTCGAGGGAGGCCAGCGGGTGCTGCGGGTCCAGCTCGCTGAGGATGCGCAGGGCCTGGTCCTCATGCCCGCCGGTGATGTCCGCGACGGAGGCCAGGGTGCGGTACGGCAGCGGGCGCGGGGTGCGCGGCAGCTCACCGGCTGCGGTGCCGACGGCGCGGGCGTGGGCGGCGGTGTCGCCGGGCAGGGCGCTGCCGTCGGCGACCTTGGCGCCCAGCTTGTCCCACTCGTCGTAGAGCCGCTGGATCTCCTGGTCGAAGGCGATCTTGAAGGACTGGTTGGGGCGGCGGCGGGCGTAGAGCCAGCGCAGCAGTTGCGGCTCCATGATCTGGAGGGCGTCGGCCGGGGTGGGGACGCCGCCCTTGCTGGAGGACATCTTCGCCATGCCGCTGATGCCGACGAAGGCGTACATCGGGCCGATGGGCTGCTCGCCGCCGAAGATGCCGACGATCTGGCCGCCGACCTGGAAGCTGGAGCCGGGCGAGGAGTGGTCCACCCCGGACGGCTCGAAGACCACGCCCTCGAAGGCCCAGCGCATCGGCCAGTCGACCTTCCAGACCAGCTTGCCGCGGTCGAACTCGTCCAGCCGCACCGTCTCGCCGTACCCGCACGCGGTGCAGACGTAGGTCAGCTCGGTGGTGTCGTCGTCGTAGGCGGTGACGGTGGTGAGGTCCTTCTCGCAGCGGCCGCAGTACGGCTTGTACGGGAAGTACCCGGCGCCGCCGCCACTGCCGTCGTCCTCGGCGGCCGCGCCGGAGCCCTCCGCGGCCTCCAACTCGGCCTCGTCCACGGGCTTCTGGGACTTCTTCGCCTGGGCGGGCTTCCTGGTGCGGTACTGGTCGAGGACGGCGTCGATGTCGCGGCGGTGCCGCATCGCGTGCAGCACCTGCTCGCGGTAGACGCCCGAGGTGTACTGCGCGGTCTGGCTGATGCCGTCGTACTCGACGCCGAGGGCGGTCAGCGACTCGCTCATCGCGGCCTTGAAGTGCTCCGCCCAGTTCGCGTGCGGGGAGCCGGCCGGGGCGGGCACCGAGGTCAGCGGCTTGCCGATGTGCTCGGCCCAGGACTCGTCCACGCCGGGGACGCCGGCCGGCACCTTGCGGTAGCGGTCGTAGTCGTCCCAGGAGATCAGGTGCCGGACCTCGTGGCCGCGGCGGCGGATCTCGTCGGCGACCAGGTGCGGGGTCATCACCTCGCGCAGATTGCCCAGGTGGATGGGGCCGGAGGGGGAGAGACCGGACGCGACGACCACGGTTTTCCCGGGTGCGCGGCGCTCCGACTCGGCGATGACGTCGTCCGCGAAACGGGAGACCCAGTCGGCGGTCTCGGTGCTCTGAGCCACGATCGGCACGTCCTTCTTTCTGGTTCTTGCCTGGTTCTTGCCTGGTTTTCCTCGCCGGTACGGCTGGCCTCCCCCATTCTCCCAGGTGGGGCCGCAACCGCGAAAACCCCTTTTCAGCGCATGGGATACTGGCGGCACCCATCAGAAACCTAGGAGAACGGCACCCACTTCATGGCCTCGGTCACGTCGCTCACCGCTTCCGTCCACCAGCGCCTCACGGCCGCGCTCTCGGCTGTCCTGCCGGACGCCGGCTCCGCGGACCCGCTGCTGCGACGAAGCGACCGGGCCGACTACCAGGCCAACGGCATCCTGGCGCTCGCCAAGAAGGCCAAGGCCAATCCGCGGGAGCTGGCCGAGCGGGTGGTGGACGGGGTGGAGCAGCAGGGCCTGCTCGCCGGTGTCGAGGTCTCGGGCCCCGGCTTCCTCAACATCACCGTCACCGACGAGGCCATCACCCGGAATCTCGCGGCACGCGCCGCGGACCCCGAGGGCCGCCTCGGGGTGCCGCTCGCCGAGCACCCGGGCACCACCGTCATCGACTACGCCCAGCCGAACGTGGCCAAGGAGATGCACGTCGGCCATCTCAGGTCGGCGGTGATCGGGGACGCGGTGGTGCGGCTGCTGGAGTTCACCGGGGAGTCCGTGGTGCGGCGCCACCACATCGGGGACTGGGGCACCCAGTTCGGGATGCTCATCCAGTACCTGCTGGAGCACCCGCACGAGCTGGACCACCGGGAGTCCGCCGAGGACCGGGTCACCGAGGCCTCCGGCGCGGAGGCCATGTCCAATCTGAACCGGATCTACAAGGCGTCCCGGGTCCTCTTCGACTCCGACGAGGAGTTCAAGGCGCGGGCCAGGCGCCGGGTGGTCGACCTCCAGGCGGGCGACCCGGAGACACTGGCGCTGTGGCAGCGGTTCGTGGACGAGTCGAAGATCTACTTCTACTCGGTCTTCGAGAAGCTGGACATGGAGATCCACGACGAGGACGTGGTGGGTGAGTCCGGCTACAACGACATGCTGACGGAGACCTGCCGGCTGCTGGAGGAGTCCGGAGTCGCCGTCCGCTCGGACGGTGCGCTCTGTGTCTTCTTCGACGATGTGCTGGGCCCCGACGGCAAGCAGGTGCCGCTCATCGTGCGGAAGTCCGACGGCGGCTTCGGCTATGCGGCGACCGACCTCTCAGCGATCCGGGACCGGGTCCAGAACCTGAAGGCGTCCACCCTGCTGTATGTGGTGGACGCCCGGCAGGCGCTGCACTTCAAGATGGTCTTCGAGACGGCCCGCCGCGCGGGCTGGCTGGGCGACGGTGTGACGGCACGGCAGTTGGCGTTCGGCACGGTCCTCGGCAAGGACGGCAAGCCGTTCAAGACCCGCGAGGGCGAGACGGTGCGGCTGGTCGACCTGCTGGACGAGGCCATCGACCGGGCCACCGGGGTGGTGCGGGAGAAGGCGGAGAAGGTCGGCCTCAGCGAGCAGGAGATCGTGGAGAACGGCCGCCATGTCGGCATCGGCGCGGTCAAGTACGCCGACCTGTCGACGTCCGCGGTGCGGGACTACAAGTTCGACCTGGACCAGATGGTGTCCCTGCACGGCGACACCAGTGTCTACCTCCAGTACGCCTTCGCCCGGATCCAGTCGATCCTGCGGAAGGCCGGCGAGGCCCGGCCGGTGGCGCACCCGGAGCTGGCGCTGGCGCCGGCGGAGCGTGCCCTGGGGCTGCATCTGGACCAGTTCGGCGAGACGGTCAACGAGGTCGCCGCCTCCTACGAGCCGCACAAGCTGGCCGCCTACCTGTACCAACTGGCGTCGCTGTACACGTCGTTCTACGACCAGTGCCAGGTGCTGAGCACGGAGAACGCGCCGGAGCTGGTGGAGAACCGCCTCTTCCTGTGCTCCGTCGCCGCCGCCACCCTCCGCCAGGGCATGTCGCTGCTCGGCATCAGGACCCCCGAGCGCCTCTGACGCCCCGCCGGGGGACGGGCCACCCGTCCCCCGTCCCCGGCCGGAGGCTCAGAGCCGCTGGGCGAGTTCGGTGGCCCAGTAGGTGAGGATCAGCTGGGCGCCGGCCCGGCGGATACCGGTGACGCTCTCCAGGATCGCCGCCTCCCGGTCGATCCACCCCTTCTCCGCGGCGGCCTCCACCATCGCGTACTCACCGCTGATCTGGTACGCGGCGACCGGCACGTCCACCGACTCGGCGAACCTGGCGACGATGTCCAGATAGGGCCCGGCCGGCTTGACCATCACCAGGTCCGCGCCCTCCGCCAGGTCGAGCGCCAACTCCCGCATGGACTCACGGGTGTTGGCCGGGTCCTGCTGGTAGGTCCTGCGGTCGCCGGTGAGGGAGGAGCCGACGGCCTCGCGGAACGGGCCGTAGAAGGCGGAGGAGTACTTCGCGGTGTAGGCGAGGATCGACACGTCCTCGTGGCCGGTCTGGTCGAGGGCGTCGCGGATGACGCCGACCTGGCCGTCCATCATGCCGCTGGGGCCCACCACATGGGCGCCCGCGTCGGCCTGCACCCGCGCCATCTCCGCGTACCGCTCCAGGGTGGCGTCGTTGTCGACCCGGCCGTCGGCGGTCAGCACCCCGCAGTGCCCGTGGTCGGTGTACTCGTCGAGGCACAGGTCGGACATGACGATCAGGTCGTCGCCGACCTCCTCTCGCACCGCGCGCAGGGCCTGCTGGAGGATGCCGTCCGGGTCGGTGCCCGCGGTGCCCGCCGCGTCCTTCTTCTCCTCGGCCGGCACCCCGAAGAGCATGATCCCGCCGACGCCCGCGGACACCGCCTCGGCGGCGGCCTTCCGCAGGGTGTCCAGGGTGTGCTGGTGCACGCCCGGCATGGCGGCGATGGGCACCGGTGCGGAGATGTCCTCGCGGACGAAGGCGGGGAGGATCAGATTCGCCGGGTGCAGCCGGGTCTCGGCGACCATCCGGCGCATCGCGGGGGTGGTACGGAGCCGCCGGGGGCGGGTGCCGGGGAAGTTGCCGTGGGTGGTCATCTCGTCAGTCGCCAGTCCGCCTCGATCCGCACCGTCCGGTCGGTCACCGAACGGGCCCGGCCGGTCGCCGGGCCACTCTCGACCATAGACCCGTGCCGGGCGGGCTGTTGCCGACACCGGTGCCGGTAAACGGAGCGGCGCCCCCGCGCATCGCAACGGGGGCGCCGCTCGCTGCCGTACGGCTCAGGTGGTGCTGGTACGGCGGCGGCGGGAGCCGGGGCGCCGCTCGCTGGGCCGGGTGACCGGATCACCGGCCTCCACCGCCGCGGCCCGCCGCTTCGCGCCGAACTCGGCCAGCGCCTGCGCCAGCCGCAGCACGGACGGCTCCGGCGACATCACATCCACCCGCAGCCCGTGCTCCTCCGCGGTCTTCGCGGTGGCCGGGCCGATACAGGCGATGACGGTGACGTTGTGCGGCTTGCCGGCGATACCGACGAGATTGCGCACCGTGGACGAGGAGGTGAAGAGGACCGCGTCGAAGCCGCCGCCCTTGATCGCCTCCCGGGTCTCGGCCGGCGGCGGCGAGGCGCGCACCGTGCGATAGGCGGTGACGTCGTCCACCTCCCAGCCCAGCTCGATCAGCCCGGCCACCAAGGTCTCGGTGGCGATGTCCGCGCGCGGCAGGAACACCCGGTCGATCGGGTCGAAGACCGGGTCGTACGGCGGCCAGTCCTCCAGCAGACCGGCCGCGGACTGCTCGCCGCTGGGCACCAGATCGGGCTTGACGCCGAAGGCGACCAGCGCGCTCGCGGTCTGCTCGCCGACGGCGGCGACCTTGATCCCGGCGAAGGCCCGGGCGTCCAGCCCGTACTCCTCGAACTTCTCCCGGACGGCCTTGACGGCGTTGACCGAGGTGAAGGCGATCCACTCGTAGCGGCCGGTGACCAGGCCCTTGACGGCGCGCTCCATCTGCTGCGGGGTGCGTGGCGGTTCGACCGCGATGGTGGGCACCTCGTGCGGCACCGCGCCGTAGGAACGCAACTGGTCGGAGAGGGACGCGGCCTGCTCCTTGGTGCGGGGCACCAGGACCTTCCAGCCGAAGAGGGGCTTCGACTCGAACCAGGAGAGCTGGTCGCGCTGGGCGGCGGCGCTGCGCTCGCCGACCACGGCTATGACCGGGCGGCCGCCCTCCGGCGAGGGGAGCACCTTGGCCTGCTTCAGGGTCTGCGCGATGGTGCCGAGGGTCGCTGTCCAGGTGCGCTGGCGGGTGGTGGTGCCGGCGACGGTGACGCTCATCGGGGTGTCCGGCTTGCGGCCGGCGGCGACCAGCTCACCGGCGGCCGCGGCCACCGTCTCCAGGGTCGCGGAGACCACCACGGTGCCGTCCGAGGAACCTGCCTCGGCCCAGCACCGCTCAGGTGCGGAGGCCGCGTCGACGAAGCGCACATCGGTGCCCTCGGCGTCCCGCAGCGGCACACCCGCGTAGGCGGGGACGCCGACGGCGGTGGCGACGCCGGGCACCACCTCGAAGGGCACCCCGCCGGAGGCGCAGGCCAGCATCTCGCCGGTGGCGCAGGCGTCCAGTCCCGGGTCCCCGGTGACCGCACGCACCACCCGCCTGCCGGACCGCGCGGCCTCCATGACAAGATTGGTCACGTCCCTCAACCCGGGGACTCCAGCGGGAGTTGACGTGCCGTCAACGACCGTCAGCTGGGGTGCGTCCGGCTGCACGGCCTCGTCCGCGCCGAGGACGGTGACCCCTGCCCGGGCGTGCGTACGGACCACGTCCAGCACCTCGGGTTCGGCGATCAGCACGTCCGCGGCGGCCAGGGCCTCCACGGCGCGCAGGGTGAGCAGCCCGGGATCCCCGGGCCCGGCACCGAGGAAGGTGACGTGCCCGTGTGCGGTGGTTCCGCCGTGGACGGGGTCGGCTGCGTGGTTCGAGGTGGTGGGGCTCAATGTGCTCGCTCCCCCATCAGACCGGCGGCGCCCTTGGCCAGCATCTCGCTCGCGAGTTCGCGTCCGAGTGCCTGTGCCTGCTCTTGTGTGCCGGGCGCGTGACCGGTGGTGGACAACTGCACCAGCGTCGAGCCGTCGGTGCTTCCGACGACGCCACGCAGGCGCATTTCCTTGACAGTCTGCTCGTCGCGCGTGGAGGTCCCCCCTGCTCGAACGAAGTCGAGAGCTTGGGGGAAGTCGGCGATGGCACCCACGGGGGCGCTGCAACCGGCTTCCAGGGCGGCGAGCAGGGACCTTTCAGCAGTGACGGCGGCCCGGGACAGCGGGTCGTCGAGCTCGCCGAGTGCGGCGGTGAGCTCGGCGTCGGACGACGCGCACTCCACCGCGAGTGCCCCCTGGCCGGGGGCCGGCAGCATCATGTCGACCGGGAGGAACTCCGTGACGTCGTCGAGCCGTTCGAGCCTGGACAGGCCGGCGGCGGCGAGCACCACACCGTCGAGTTCCCCGTTGTGGACGAAGCCGATACGGGTGTCGATATTGCCCCGGATCGGGACGATCTCGATGCGCAGGCCGTGACAGCGGGCGTAGCCGTTGAGCTGGGCCATGCGGCGGGGGGAGCCGGTGCCGATCCGGGCGGGCCGGTCCCCACAGGACGCGACCAGCTCGGTGAGGCCGAGGCCGTCGCGGCCGATGAGGACGTCGCGCGGGTCCTCCCGGCGGGGGACGGCGGCCAGCGCCAGTTCCCCGGGCTGGGTGGTGGGGAGGTCCTTCAGGGAGTGCACCGCGAAGTCGACCTCGCCGCGGGCCAGTGCCTCGCGCAGGGCGGCCACGAAGACTCCGGTGCCGCCGATCTGGGCGAGGTGCTCGCGGGTGGTGTCGCCGTAGGTGGTGATCGCGACCAGCTCGACCGGCCGTCCCGTCACCTGCCGGACGGCCGCTGCCACCTGCCCGGACTGGGCCATGGCGAGTTTGCTGCGCCTGGTCCCGAGCCTCAGTGCCTTCTTGGTCATGCTCGCCCTCGGTTCTTGGCTTCGGCGTCGTTCAGGTCGGCCCGGGAGACGGCGGCGACCGTCTCGGGGTCGAGGTCGAAAAGGGTGCGCAGCGCGTCCGCGTACCCGGCGCCGCCGGGCTCCGCGGCCAACTGCTTGACCCGTACGGTCGGCGCGTGCAGGAGCTTGTCCACGACGCGGCGGACGGTCTGGGTGATCTCGGCGCGCTGCTTGGTGTCGAGGCCGGGGAGGCGCCCGTCGAGGCGGGCGATCTCGCTGCTGACCACGTCCGCCGCCATGGTGCGCAGGGCGACCACGGTGGGCGTGATGTGGGCGGCCCGCAGCGCGGCGCCGAAGGCGGCGACCTCCTCGGAGACCAGGGCGCGCACCATGTCCACATCGGCGGCCATCGGGGCGTCCGCGCTGGCCTCGGCCAGCGACTCGATGTCGACGAGGCGGACCCCGCCGATGCGGTGCACCGCGGCGTCGATGTCCCGCGGCATGGCCAGGTCGAGCAGCCAGAGCGCGGCCCGGCCGCGAGGTCGGGGGGCGCGCCGCTCGGGGCGCTCGGGGATCCGCCCGGCGGCGGCCGCGGCGGCGAGCGCGGCGATGGCCGCGGCCTCGGCCCCGGGATCGGGCACCTGATCCTGCTCGGGGCGTACGGCGGTGCCGTTGTCGACCCAGGCGGCGTGCTGTTCGAGGGCGGCCGGGTCCATCCCGGCCACGGCGGCCTCGCCCATCACGGAGAAGCCGGGGGTCTCCTGGACGGCGGCCAGATCCACCGGGCAGCCCCCGGCGGGAGCCGCGGCGGCCGGGCGGGACGCGGGGCGTGGGGCGGCGGGTGCGGTACCGGGCTCGACGCGGCCGGCGACGGCGGCGGTGACGGCCTCGGCGGTGAGCACCAGGCCGGTGGCGCCGGTACAGGAGATGACCACGTCGGCTCGGGCCAGCTCGCGTTCGACCTCGTCCATGGCGACGGCGCGGGCGGTGACGGGGGCGCTGCCGGGGCGCTCCGACGGGTCGGTGGCGGTGAGGAGCTCGGCGAGCCGCTCGGCCCGCTCCGGGGTGCGGTTGGCGACGGCGATCTCGGCGACCCCGGTCCTGGCCAGGGTGGCGGCGGCCAGGGAGGACATCGAACCGGCGCCGATGACCAGGGCCCGCTTGCCGGCGGCCCACTCGCCGACCGGGCGGTTCGCGGCCAACTGCTCCAGGCCGAAGGTGACCAGGGACTGCCCGGCGCGGTCGATGCCGGTCTCGGAGTGGGCCCGCTTGCCGACCCGCAGGGCCTGCTGGAAGAGGTCGTTGAGCAGCCGTCCGGCGCTGTGCTGGTCCTGTGCGGTGGCCAGCGCGTCCTTTATCTGCCCGAGGATCTGGCCCTCGCCGACGACCATCGAGTCCAGTCCGCAGGCCACCGAGAAGAGGTGGTGGACGGCGCGGTCCTCGTAGTGCACATAGAGATACGGAGTGAGCTCCTCCAGGCCCACGCCGCTGTGCTGGGCGAGGAGCGTGGAGAGCTCGGCGACGCCGGCGTGGAACTTGTCGACGTCGGCGTACAGCTCGATGCGGTTGCAGGTGGCCAGGAGGGCGGCCTCGGCGGCCGGCTCCGCGGCGACGGTGTCCTGGAGCAGCTTGGCCTGGGCGTCCGCGTGGAGTGCGGCGCGCTCCAGGACGCTGACCGGGGCGCTGCGGTGGCTCAGTCCGACGACGAGGAGGCTCATGCCGGCATCACGGCGGGGACATCCCCGTCGGGCCCCTTCGGGTTCTGCTTGCGCTTGGCGGCGACCCGGTCGGCGGCGGTGGCGGTGTCGGCGGGGGTGGCGGCTCCGCGGTCGGCGGCGGCCTGCTCGGCGGCTTCCTCCTCGCCGTTCTTGCGCTGCTCGTGGAAGGCGAGGATCTGGAGCTCGATGGAGAGGTCGACCTTGCGCACATCGACGCCGTCCGGCACGGAGAGCACGGTGGGCGCGAAGTTGAGGATGGAGGAGACACCGGCCGCGACGAGCCGGTCGCACACCTGCTGGGCGGCGCCGGCCGGGGTGGCGATGACGCCGATGGAGACGTCGTTCTCGTCGACGATCCGCTCCAGGTCGTCGGCGTGCTGCACCAGCATCCCGGCGATGGTGCGGCCGGTCATCGCCGGGTCGGCGTCGATCAGGGCGGCGACCCGGAAGCCGCGGGAGGCGAATCCGCCGTAATTGGCGAGCGCCGCGCCGAGGTTGCCGATGCCGACCATGACGATGGGCCAGTCCTGGGTGAGGCCCAGCTCGCGGGAGATCTGGTAGACGAGGTACTCGACGTCGTAGCCGACACCGCGCGTCCCGTAGGAGCCGAGGTAGGAGAAGTCCTTGCGGAGCTTGGCGGAGTTGACCCCGGCGGCGGCCGCGAGTTCTTCGGAGGAGACCGTGGGCACCGAGCGCTCGGACAGTGCGGTCAGTGCGCGGAGGTACAGCGGAAGCCGGGCGACGGTGGCCTCGGGAATCCCTCGGCTGCGGGTCGCCTGTCGGTGCGTTCGGCCAGTTGCCACGGTGCTCCTGCGGGTAGAGCGGGGCTCTGGGCGGTCGAACGTGCCCGGACCGCCCCGTCGACAGCAGGCTATGTCTTTGTGAACACGTGCACAAAGATTGTGTCCGATTTGCCCGGGCAACGTGATGGGGGTCACGCGCCCCCGGTGCGCCGCACCGGAACCGGCGCGGACGCTGCGGCGTCTCCGTTCCCACGGGGGCAAAGCGACACACTCTCCTTGACGATGCGCCCCCCGACGGACCGCCCTCGATCGTAGACGACTTTCCCGTTCTCTTGGACTGGTCGGTCAGTTCCCGATCACCGGGGTACGGCCGCCGATCGCCCAACGCCCTTGCGGGGCAAGGCGGGAGCGGGCCTCAGCCGGTGAGCGCGCGGCGCAGGCGGTCCTCCTTCACCCGCCAGAAGTCATGCTGCTCACCGTCGACCAGCACCACCGGGATCTGCTCCCAGTACTTTCGGTACAGCTCCTCGTCCCGGGTGATGTCGCGGAACTCCAGCCGGGAGCCGAGCTCGGCGCAGACCTTCTCGATCACCTGCTGGGCGTCGTCGCAGAGGTGGCAGCCCGGCTTGCGGATCAGCGTCACCACCCGCTCCTCGGGGCGGCGCCGTGCGGTACGGCGGAAAAGGGGGCTCATGCCGTCCATTGTCGCGCGGCGGCCGACACCGGGTCAGAGGCGGGACGCAGGGACCCGATCCGGCCATCGTGGCGCAGGTCGCGCACTGTTCACCGGACAGCAGCCCGTACGCGCCGGAGCACCGCCCGGTACTGGCTATGCTCGACCCCATGGCCTCTCTCGGACGGCTGGTCCCACGCCGGCGCTCAGCGACCGCCCGGAGCGTGCTGGCCGGCGAGGCCTCAGCCCAGGCGGCCCGCGACACCTCCCTGGAAGCCGCCGAGGCGGCCGCGGTCGAGGAAGCGGAGAAGGCACCGGAGGCGGAGGCCTTCCCGGTCGCCGGCGACGAGTACGCCGCCGCCTTCTTCGACCTGGACAACACCGTGATGCAGGGCGCCGCCCTCTTCCACTTCGGCCGCGGCCTGTACAAGCGGGAGTTCTTCCGGCGGCGCGAACTGGCCCGGTTCGCCTGGCAGCAGGCGTGGTTCCGGATCGCCGGCGTCGAGGACCCGGAGCATATGCAGGACGCCCGGGACTCCGCCCTCTCCATCGTCAAGGGCCACCGGGTCGCCGAGCTGATGTCCATCGGCGAGGACATCTACGACGAGTACATGGCCGAGCGCATCTGGCCCGGCACCCGCGCCCTCGCCCAGGCCCACCTGGACGCCGGCCAGCGGGTGTGGCTGGTGACGGCCGCGCCGGTGGAGACCGCCACCATCATCGCCCGCCGCCTCGGCCTGACCGGCGCCCTGGGCACCGTCGCCGAGTCCGTCGGCGGCGTCTACACCGGCAAGCTGGTGGGCGAACCGCTGCACGGCCCGGCCAAGGCGGAGGCGGTGCGCGCGCTGGCCGCCGCGGAGGGCCTGGACCTGTCCCGCTGCGCCGCCTACAGCGACTCCCACAACGACATCCCGATGCTCTCCCTGGTCGGCCACCCGTACGCGATCAACCCGGACGCCAAGCTGCGCCGGTACGCACGGGAGCGGGACTGGCGGCTGCGGGACTACCGCACCGGGCGCAAGGCCGTGAAGGTCGGCATCCCGGCCGCGGCCGGGGTCGGCGCGCTGGCCGGCGGTACGGCCGCCGCGATCGCGCTGCACCGCCGCCGCCACTGACCCGGCACGGCCACTGACACGCGCGGCGGCCCGCCCGTCTTGCCGCCGCCCCCGCCCGCCAGTCGCGTTGATACCACTCGGCCACAACACATCCGCTACAGGTACGAAATACGAATCAGAACGATCAACAACCGATCACCACACGCCAGTTGATCGGGCATCGAACGGCATCACAAGCGTCGGAACCGACGTTTTCGGCAACTGGGTGTAGTGCCGCCTATACGAAGCGTTATTCTCCTCAGACGCAATCCGGTACCCCGTCCCCGCGCCGTCTCCACAGTGGGTGAACGGTCCCGCACTGCACGTGATGGAAGCTCTGCCTCTGGGAGTCCCGTGTACCCACACGTCGGGGTTGACGCCTCGGGCCTGGCTACGCTGCGCGCAACGGTCCTCGACCGCTTGCGCGGCTTCGTCCCCACCGCGTACGCCGTCCCCGCGACCGCCGCCCCTCAGCTCACCCCGGCCCGCCCGGCCGCCCCCTGCTACGCCCTGGCCGAGGGCACCGCCGCCGTCGGCAGACGCAACCGCGGCGGCTCGGCCACGGCCACCGTCCGCCGTCCCGCCGCGGACAGCGACAGCGCCCGCATGATGGACCTGGTCGAACGCGCCCAGTCCGGCGAGGCCGACGCCTTCGGCCGCCTCTACGACCAGTACAGCGACACCGTGTACCGCTACATCTACTACCGCGTCGGCGGGAAGGCGACGGCCGAGGACCTCACCAGTGAGACCTTTCTGCGCGCCCTGCGCAGGATCGGCACCTTCACCTGGCAGGGCCGGGACTTCGGCGCCTGGCTGGTCACCATCGCGCGCAATCTGGTCGCCGACCACTTCAAGTCGAGCCGGTTCCGCCTGGAAGTGACCACCGGCGAGATGCTCGACGCCAACGAGGTGGAGCGCAGCCCCGAGGAGTCCGTACTGGAGCAGCTCTCCAACGCGGCCCTGCTGGACGCGGTGCGGCGGCTCAACCCGCAGCAGCAGGAGTGCGTGACGCTGCGCTTCCTCCAGGGCCTCTCGGTCGCCGAGACCGCCCGGGTGATGGGCAAGAACGAGGGCGCGATCAAGACCCTCCAGTACCGCGCGGTACGCACCCTGGCCCGACTGCTCCCGGACGACGCCCGCTGACCCGGACCGGCCGCCACACACGGAACGCGATGCCCAATTGACGTACCGTGACGGCCTGTTGGCGTCGCGGTCCGATCATCCTCCGTCCGTAACCCAGGTGCCGGGACGCTCGTTGTGCGGGATGCAGGCCCCCTATGGCCTCACTCCACCGGCTTCGGTCACCCGATGGTGTGGACGCGGCCCGGGGTGCAACCCTCAGGACCCCCTGGGGAGTCGACCGTCATGACGAGAGGAGGTGCCGCCAGTGATCGCAAACGTATCGGCGCACCGGCGGGCGAACGCCTTCGCCCAGGCCCTGGAGGAGCCGTCCGCGCCCGATGCGGCGGCCGAGCCGGCCGACGCACCGGACACCCCGGACACGCCCCGTGCGCACACCTCGGACGCACCGGACGCACCCGGCACACCGGACGAGCAGAGCAGGATGGTGGCCCTGGCGAGCAGTCTCAGCGAACTGCCCAGAGCCCAGCTCGACCCGGAGGTGAAAGTCGTCCAACGCGCCCGCCTGGTGGCCGCGATGGAGACCATGCTGCTGGAGGGGACGGGCCCGGGAACGGACGGGCCGGCCGTCCCCGAGCAGCGCGCCCGCCGCGGCAAGGGCAGCCATCGCGCGCCGTTGCACAAGCTGCGGCCCCGCTCCCGGCTCTCCAAGTCCCTTGCGGCGGGCGGCCTCACGGTCGGCGTGGCCGCCGGCGCCTTCGGCGGAGTGGCAGCCGCCAGCTCCGACGCCCTGCCCGGTGACTCCCTCTACGGGCTGAAGCGCGGCATGGAGGACGTCAAACTCGGTATGGCCGACGGCGATTCGGACCGCGGCCGGCTCTACCTCGACCAGGCCTCCACCCGCCTCGGCGAGGCCCGCCGGCTGATGGAGCGGGGCCGCAGCGGGCCCCTCGACCATGAGTCCGTCTCCGAGGTCAGACGGGTCCTGTCCGGGATGCAGCACGACGCGGAGGAGGGCCACCGCCTGCTGCACGCCGCCTACGAACGGGACGGCTCGCTCGGCCCGATCCAGGCGCTGTCCACGTTCTCCCGTTCCCACCAGGCCGGTTGGAGCGAGCTGCGGGAGAAGCTGCCGGTGCAGCTCGGCGATGTCGGGGACCAGGTCACCTCGGTCTTCGCCGCCATGGACAAGGAGGTCGCCCCGCTCAGCTCCCTGCTGCCCGAGCCCCCCGCGAGCCCGACCACCCCCCGCACCCCCGGCACCACCGAGGGCACCACCGGCTCCCCCCGGCACCACTCCCCGACGCCCTCCGCCACCGGCAGCTCCCCCGCCGCCGGGCACCACCACGGCAGCCCCGAGCCGTCCAAGTCGGGCTCCGAAGAAGGCGGCGGGCTGCTCGGCGGCGGCACCGGCGGCCTGCTCGACCCGCCCTCGGACGGCACCACCCCGAGCCCGTCCGGCGGCGGCAGGAAACCGCCGAAGCCCGAGGTCACCCTCCCGCCCCTACTGCCCGGCCTGCTGCCCGGCCTCGGCATCGACGCGGAGGACCACGGGTAACGACGCAGCGGGCGGCGGCACCCTCGATACGCGGGAGCCGCCGCCCTGAGCCGTGGAGAGACCTCAAGTCCGCGAGTAGACCGGACGTCAGAAGAAGACCGAGCGGCGCTGGACCAGCAGCCGGTAGAGCGTGTGCTGGATCTGCTCGCGCACCTGGTCGGTGAGATTGAACATCAGCATCGGATCCTCCGCCGCCTCCAGCGGATAGCCACTGGTCTCGATCGGCTCCCCGAAGCGGATCGTCCACTTCGTCGGCAGCGGCACCATCCCCAGCGGCCCCAGCCACGGAAAGGTCGGCGTGAGCGGGAAGTACGGCACCCCGAGCAGCCGCGCCAGCGTCTTCGCGTTGCCCACCATCGGGTAGCTCTCCTCGGCGCCCACGATCGAGCACGGCACGATCGGCACCCGCGCCCGCAGCGCCGTCGACACGAAGCCGCCCCGCCCGAACCGCTGGAGCTTGTACCGCTCCCCGAACGGCTTCCCGAGGCCCTTGAAGCCCTCCGGCATCACCCCGACCACCTCGCCCCCGGCCAGCAGCCGCTCCGCGTCCTCGGGGCAGGCCAGGGTGTGACCGGCCTTGCGGGCAAGCTCGTTGACGACCGGAAGCATAAAGACCAGGTCGGCCGCGAGCAGCCGCAGATGCCGGTCCGCGGGGTGGTGGTCGTGCACGGCGACCTGGAGCATCAGCCCGTCCAGCGGCAGGGTGCCGGAGTGGTTGGCGACGATCAGCGCACCGCCGTCGGCGGGGATGTTCTCCACGCCCTGCACCTCGACCCGGAAGTACTTCTCGTACACCGGGCGCAGCAGCGACATCAGGACCTGGTCGGTCAGCTCCTCGTCATAGCCGAAGTCGTCGACCTGGTAGTCGCCGGTGAGGCGGCGGCGGAGGAAGGCCAGCCCGCCCGCGATCCGCCGCTCCCAGCCGCCGTCCGCCAACTCGCCCTCCCCTGCGGTCTGTTCACCGTCCACCGCGGACTCGTACGCGGCGCCGGCCTGTGCGGGCACCGCGGCCGGGCCGCGGGACTCCGGATCCGGTGCGTCCTGCGCCGGGCGCGGGTGCCGGCCCGGTCTGCGGCGTGCCCCGCGCGGCCCGGAGCCACCGCGGGACCGGTCGTCGTCGAACGGAATGACCTTGGCGTCCGCCATCGTTGCTGCGCTCCTCGGTCGGCGCTAGTCGGCGCTGGTGCGGGTCGGTGCGGCGGGGGCCGGGCGGGCCTGCGGTACCTCGGTGCGCCCGCCGCCCGCGACGGGCAGCGCCGCCACCCGGTCCACGAGCGCGGCCACCCGCTCGGGCGGCAGCAGCCCGGGCCCCCCGGCCCGTACGAACGCCTCGAAGGTCTCGGGGGTGGTGTACCGCGGGCTGAAGCCGACGGTCTCGCGCAGCCTGCGGGTCTCCACCACCCGGCCGTGGGTGAGCAGCCGCAGTTGCTCCGGCGAGAAGTCCATCATCCCCAGGGTGCGCAGCGCGGAGGACGCCCAACTGACGGCGGGCAGCAGCACCGGCAGCATCGGCCGGCCCAACAGCCGTGCGCACTGCGACAACAGCAGCACCCCGTCACCCGCCACATTGAAGGTGCCGCTGTTCAGAGTGGCGCGGGCCGGCTCACGGGCCGCGATCCGCAGTACGTCCACCACGTCGTCCTCGTGCACGAACTGCAACCGCGGGTCGTAGCCGAAGACGGTGGGCAGCACCGGCAGCCCGAAGTACTCGGTGAGCGGTGTACTCGACGCGGGGCCCAGGATGTTGGCGAAGCGCAGGATGCACACCGCGACATCGGGGCGGCGCCGCGCGAAGCCCCGTACGTACGACTCGACTTCCACCGCGTCCTTGGCGAAGCCGCCGCTGGGCAGCGACTTGGGGGCGATGCTCTCGGTGAAGACCGCCGGATCGCGCGGCGCGGAACCGTAGACATTGGTGGAGGACTTCACCACCAGGCGGCGCACCGCCGGCGTCTTCTGACAGGCGCCCAGCAACTGCATGGTGCCGATGACATTGGTCTCCTTGACCTGGGTGCGGCTGCCGCCGCGCAGGGCGAATCCGGAGACGTCGAGATGGACCACGGTGTCCACCCCGTACTCGGCGAGCACCCGCGCGATGGTCGGCTGCCGGATGTCCGCCTCGACGAACTCGGCCTCCCCCAGCTCGTGTCCGGGCGGCACCGAGTCCACCGCGACGACCCGATCCACCTCCGGATCACGCTGGATACGCCGTACGAAACGGCCGCCGAGCTGCCGGGCCGCCCCCGTGACGAGCACCACCTTGCCCACGACCAGCGCCTGCCTTCCGTCGCTCGGGCGTCCGCCGCCGCCCGCCTGCGCGCTACGTTAGCGGGTGACCGTCGCGCCGGGATGTCCACGCGCTGCATGAAGTGACGACAGCCACAGGGGAATCGTCCACCCGCGGGCTCCCGGCGGCGCCCCCGGGAGCCCCGAACGTGCGGCGGCCCCTCCACCGGACGGTGAAGGGGCCACGCGGCGCGCTGGAATCAGCGAACGCTCACTTCTTGTTGCGGCGCTGAACGCGGGTGCGCTTCAGCAGCTTGCGGTGCTTCTTCTTCGCCATCCGCTTGCGCCGCTTCTTGATAACAGAGCCCACGACTACCCTCGCTCACTTCTCTTCACTCGGTGCTGGGCGACATGGGCCCACACGACCTACGAGGGGCAAGCCTACCCGCCCTTGAGCCGAGCCCGTTAATCGAGTGCCGGGAACGAGAGAGGGCCGCCGCTCAGGCCGACTCCACCCCCACATACGACTCGCGGAGGTACTCGTGAACCGCTTGCTCCGGGACTCGGAAAGACCTTCCCACCCGGATCGCGGGCAGATGACCGCTGTGCACCAAGCGGTACACGGTCATCTTGGACACACGCATCACCGAGGCGACTTCCGCCACGGTCAGGAACCGAACCTCGTTCAGAGGCCTCTCGCCAGCAGCCATGACACACCTGAACCTTCCGCACAAGACGGGCACCGGCTTCCCCTCCGGTGACTCCTCGTCCCTGTGCGCTCACTCCCCAGCGTAGGGGCGGGTGGGACGACGGGGAAGAGGAGCTGCCATCAGCCGTTTACTGTGACAGACGGGCCCGATTGAGTACATAGCGCGTCAGCGGTCGATAGCGGTGCGAGGGGACCGCGTCGTCCAGCGGGACCACCGCCGCCACCCGCCCCTCCGCCTGCCCCACGAACAGCGCCGGGTCATCGGTGTCCGCCAGCCCGATCGCGTCGAACCCGAGCTGACCTGCACCGCAGACCCAGCCATGGTCCCCCACCACCAGATCCGGAAGCCCCTCCGCCGCGGCCGCCAGCGCCACCCGTACCGGCAGCGGTGAGTGGCTGTGCGCACCGAAGCACGCCGCCTCCCGCACGCCCTCACCGAGCACCATCGCAACGCCCCGCACATACGCGATCCGGTGCCTACGTAGACCGAACCTAGTCGTTATGTCGACACGCCTGCCCTGCGCGGGGGTGAGGACAGCACAGCCAGCCGCCGACAGCGCGTCTGCCACCGCGGCGTAAAAACCGTGCAGCCGCCGCGGATGCCCCGTTCCCAGCAGCACCCGCTCCCGCAACCGCGCCGCCCGCCCGAGCCGCGCCGCGAACCCCTCCAGCGCCGCCACCGTCCGCACCGGATCGATCACATCCGCCCCGGTACGGCACCCCGGATCCGCGCTCACCCCGCAGCACGCCGCCATCAGCGCCACCACATCCGCGGTACGCCACTCCCCGTACGGATCGAGGCCGAGCAGCACCCGCGGATCGCGCGCCGCGAACAGCCGGTAGCTGCGCAGGCTCTGCTCCCGGGTGGTGGCCACCGGGCCCGCCAGACCCGCCGCCACCAGTTCCTCCGCCAGCCCGGCCGCCGGGCCACCCCCGCTCATCACCCCGCCATACTCCCGCGCCCCGCACCCCGACCCGGTCCCGTTCCCCGGTCAACCACCCGCAGGGGGCGGGGTGTTCGAGAGTGCGGCGGCCGTCAGCGGGTGACGGTCAGGGCAGCAGGCCGTGGGCGGGGAAGACCGCGTTCCGGGTGGCGCGTACCGCCTGGTCCAGCCGGGACGCCGGGTCGTAGCCGTCCTCCCAGGCCTGGAACGCCACCGGCCAGCGGCCGTCCGTCATCCGCCGCGGCCCGCGCGTCATTCCGCCGGACCGGGCGAAGACCTCATCACCCCAGCGGGCCGGGATCTCCGTCTCCGGTTCCACCGGGGCGCCCGCCGCGATGGCCGTCAGATGCGTCCACGACCGCGGCACCACATCCACCACCGCATAACCCCCGCCGCCCAGCGCCACCCAACGGCCCTCCGCACAGGAGTGGGCCAGATCGTGACAGGCCCACTGCACCGCCCGCTGCGCGTCCAGCGACACCGCGAGATGCGCCAGCGGATCCTCGAAGTGGGTGTCCGCACCATGCTGGGTGACCAGCACCTGCGGACGGAACGCGGCCAGCAGCTCCGGCACCACCCCGTGGAACGCCCGCAGCCAGCCGGCGTCCCCGGTCCCCGCGGGCAGCGCCACATTCACCGCGAAGCCCTCCGCCGCTTCGCCCCCGGTCTCCTCCGCCCAGCCGGTACCGGGGAAGAGGGTCCGCGGATGCTCGTGCAGCGAGATCGTCAGCACCCGGGGGTCGTCCCAGAACGCGGCCTGCACCCCGTCCCCGTGATGCACATCGGTGTCCACATAGGCGACGCGCTCCGCACCCAGCTCCAGCAGCCGCGCCACGGCCAGCGCCGCGTCGTTGTACACACAGAACCCGGACGCGGCCCCCGGCATCGCATGGTGCAGACCGCCCGCGAAGTTCACCGCGTGCAGCACCTCCCCCTGCCACACCGCCTCCGCCGCACCCACCGACTGGCCCGCGATCACCGACGACGCCTCGTGCATCCCCGGGAACGCCGGATCGTCCGGGGTGCCGAGCCCGTACTCAAGACGTGCGGCGGCCGGATCGGCGGAGGCCTCCTTCACCGCCTGTACGTAGTCGTCCCGGTGCACCAGGCGCAGCGTCGACTCGCCCGCCGGTTTCGCCGTGGCCACATCGAGGCCCCGGTCCACCCCGAGATCGGTGATGAGGCGGCGGGTCAGCTCCAACCGCACCGGGTCCATGGGGTGTTCCGCCCCGAAGTTGTAACCGGTGACTGCCTCATCCCACATCAGCTGCGCGCGACCGCTCATGTCCGTCACCGTACCGGGCCTGTGCCGCCGCGAACGAGCGGGCGTAGCCAAGGGTCACCAGCACCAGGACCATCGGCACCAGCATCGCCGCCCGGTAGTTCCACAGGTCCCCGAGCGTCCCCACCAGCGGCGATCCCACCAGGAACCCCACATAGTTGAAGATGTTCAGCCGCGCGATCGCCGCGTCGGAAGCGCCGGGACCACCGTGCTCCACGGCCAGCCGGCCCGCGGCCGCGAAGGTCTGCGGCACGATCACACACAACCCGAGCCCCAGCAGCATGAACCCCAGCATCCCCACCCACGCCCCCGGCGCCACCGCCACCACCGCGAACCCGAGCCCCGCCAGCAGCGTCCCGCCCCGCACCACCGCCACCGCCCCGAACCGCCGCACCCCGAAATCCCCCAACGCCCGCCCCACCAGCGTCGTCACCATGTACACGTTGTACGGCACCGTCGACAGTTGCTCACTGCTGCCCAGCACATCCTGCAAGTACTTGGCGCTCCAGTTGGACACCGTCGAATCCCCGATATACGCGAACGCCATCACCAGACACAGCGGCAGCAGCAACCGGAAGGCCAACGGCCGCCCCACCGCCCCGACTTGGCCCCCGGCGCCCTTCTCCACCCGGGCGTCCACATACCAGCGGCCGCCCAGCACCACCGCCGGCAGCAGCACCAGCACCACCGGCAGGTACAGCACCAACAGCGAAAGCCGCCAGTGCGCCCCCGCCCACGCCAGCGAAGCCCCCAGAATCCCACCAAGGCTGTACGCCGCATGAAAACCGAGCATGATGCTGCGCCCGTACGCCCGTTGCAGGCTCACCCCGAGCATGTTCATCGCCGCGTCGAGCGCCCCCACACTCACCCCGAACGCGGCCAGCGCCACCGCCACCTGCCACACCCGGTCCCCGGCCGCCACCCCCAACAGGGCCAGCAGCACCAGCGGTTGGGACCAGCGCAGCACCCGGCTGGGCCGCACCCGCCGCACCAGATACTCGGTACCGACACTGCCCGCACCCGCCAGCACCGGCACCGCCGCCAGAAACACCGGCAGCAGCCCGTCGGATATCCCGTACCGGTCCTGGATCGCCGGAATCCGGGTCACCAGCAGCGCGAACGCGGCACCCTGGGCGATGAACGAGAACGCCAGCGAGGCCCTGCCGCGCCGCAGCACATCTGTCATGGCGGCTCAGCGTACGACCCCGGCCTACCCGTGGGTAGATGTCGTCAGACGACTGCTTTCGCCAGATTCGCGGCCCACGGCACCGGACTTCCGGCGAGGTCGGCGGTACCGCGCGCCAGTTCGTCCGCCATCCGCCGGGCCATCGGCACCGCCGCCACCCGCCGGGACACCACGAACGCCAGGACCATCGCCCCGGCCATGATCACCGTACCCAGCCACACCATGGTGTCCACCGGCACCGTGTACGCACCCACGATCCGCACCGCGCACTCGGCGACCAGCGCCACACCCCACACCAGCGTGAACAGCCGCTCGGACCGCCTGAACCCGCGGTCCCCGGCGAGCAGCCGCTCCCACACCCGGCCCCGCTCGGCATCGCCCCTGGTGAGCCACGGCCGGATCGCCGCGGTGAGCAGCGGCCGCCCGGAAACCACGGACACGATCATCCCGATACCGACGACACTGCTGACCCCGCTGTCCTTGGCGAGCATCAGCCGAGGGTCACCGGTGACACAACTCAGGCCCAGACTCACCACGTTGACGATGAGGATCAGCGCCGCCAGCGCATTGATCCGACCGCACCGCACCACACCCCACACGGTGCGCACCGCCGGCACCACACTGCTGACGGCGAGCGCGGTGACGGTTCCGGTACCGAATCCCTTGGCCAGCAGGTAGTAACCACCCAGCGGCACGGCCACATCCAGCAGCAGCGGCTTGAGCCCGTCCAACCGCCGACCGTCCTCCACCTGAATACCCATCCCGGGTCCCTCCCTTGTCCGGCTGGTGTATCCAGCTTCACGGCGGAGGGCCCCTCGGCGGCAGAAGCGATTGTCAGCAACCGCTGATGACAAAAGTCAGCTCCCGGCAGCCGGACCTGCCGGACCTGCCGGACCTCAGAGCAGCAGGTCGAGCAGGACGGGCAGAGAGTCGGACAGATGCTCGGCGGACGCACCCGCATCGAGCAGCCGCCGCCTGGGCGTCATCGCGGTGAACCCGTACACATCCATTCCGGCCGCAAGCGCCGCCCGCACCCCGAGCGGACTGTCCTCCACGACAGCACATCGCCCGGCGTCCATCCCCATCCGCTCCGCGGCATACAGAAAAAGATCCGGCGCCGGCTTCCCACGCCCCACATCCTGCGAACTGAAGATGCGCTCGTCCCCGAACCACGCATCCAACCCGGTCGCCCGATGCCCGGCCCGAATCCGCCCATGACTCCCCGACGAGCCCACACAGTACGGAACCCCGGCCTCGGCAAGCTTCGCCAGTACATCCACTGCACCCTCGACGGGCTTCAACTCCCTTGCGAAAGCCGCGAATACGCGCTCATGGAAGCGGTCATCGAAGTCCGCCGGCAGCCGCTCCCCGCTCCGCTCGAAGACCAGGTCGTGCACCCGGTGCATCGCGCCACCCATGTAGTCGCGCAGGCACTCCTCATAGGTGGTGGGGTGCCCGAGTTCGGTGAGGTACTCGGCCAGCAGCCGGTTGGAGATCGGCTCACTGTCCACGAGGACACCGTCGTTATCGAAGATCACCAGGTCATAGCGCATAGCTCGACCCTAAATGACCCCGGAAATGCGAGAGGCCCCCGTGCAAGCACGGGGGCCTCTCCATCAATGATTGTTCGGCGGCGTCCTACTCTCCCACAGGGTCCCCCCTGCAGTACCATCGGCGCTGTAAGGCTTAGCTTCCGGGTTCGAAATGTAACCGGGC
>NZ_JBHVRR010000070.1:0-23594 GCF_042885635.1 Streptomyces sp. NPDC058045
GCCGCGGCCCGCCCGGTACCGGGCGGGCCGCGGCCGCGGGGCCGCCCTCAGACGGTCGCCCGGTCGAACACCTCGCGGAAGGCGGCGCGGAAGGCCGGGAGGTCGGACGGGCGGCGGCTGGTGATCAGCGTGCCGGGCCCGTCGGTGCAGCGCACGACCTCCTGGTCGACCCAGGTGGCGCCCGCGTTGGTGAGATCGGTGCGCAGACTCGGCCAGGACGTCATGGTCCGCCCGCGCACCACGTCCGCCTCGATCAGCGTCCACGCCGCATGGCAGATCGCCGCCACCGGCCGGCCCCGTTCGCACAGGTCCCGTACGAAGGCGACCGCCCGGGGGTCGGTGCGCAGGGCGTCCGGGTTGGCCACGCCGCCGGGCAGCACCAGCGCGCCGAAGTCCTCCGCCGAGGTCTCGCCCACCACCTCCTGGACGGGGAACCGCCCCGCCTTGTCCAGATGGTCGAAGGCCTGCACCTCACCCGGCGCCGTCGACACCAGTACGGGTTCGTCACCCGCGTCCAGCACCGTCTGCCAGGGTTCGGTCAGCTCCACCTGCTCGACGCCCTCCGGCGCCACGAGAAACGCGATACGCATCAAGTCCCGTCCTTTCCGCGGCCGTTCACCAGCCGCCTGTCGGGGGGTCGGCGAGGCTGGCCCGGGGCGGGCCGACGGCGGCGCGGCCATGGCCGTCGGCGCGGCTGATCTCCGCCAGCGCGGAGTGCGGCTCGCGGGCCATCGCCACATCGCCGAGGCTGACCATGCCGACCAGCCGCCCGTCCTCCACCACCGGCAGCCGCCGCACCGCGTGCTCCCGCATCAGTCCGACCGCCGTCGCCACGGTGTCGTCGGGGGCCACCACCACCGGGTTGGGCGTGCACACCATGCGGGCGCTCACCACCAGCGGGTCGGCGCCGTCGGCCACCGCGCGGAGGGTGATGTCCCGGTCGGTGAGCACACCGAGCACCTGCCGCTCGGACGCCACCAGCACATCGCCGATGTCCTGGGCGCGCATCAGTTGCGCGGCCTCCACCAGCGAGGCGTCCGGCGGCACGGCGACCACACCCGGCGTCATGACTTCCCTGACCACATCAGCCATGCCAGGCCCTTTCCCGTCCCCGGCACGGGGGCGTGAGGCAGTGCGACGGTGCCCGCAGTACCCCGCAGCCGCGGGTCTAAGCCTCCCGGCGGGCATGGACCAGCGCCTCGGCGAGCTCGCGGGCGTTGGCGTAGCGGGCGTGGTCCGGGAGCGTGCCCACCAGCTCGACCAGGTCGTCCGGCGCGTGCCGTGCGCGCAACGCCCCGCGCAGCCGCCCGGGCCGCGCGGGGAAGGCGGTACGGCCCAGCAGCCGGGCCAGTTCATAGCGGAGCGCGGCCACCGAGCCGGCGGAGGGCCCGGCGGTGACGGGGCCGCCCGCGACCTCCGGATCGTCGTCGGCGGCGGGCTCCGGGTCGTGCCACTCCTCGGTCCTGGTGGGGTGGCCGGACACCAGCAGCCCGCGGAGTTCGGCCTTCATCTCCTCGTCGCGGTGCACGCTGAGCCGGTCACTGCCTCGTTGCATCACTGCCTCCTCGACGGCTCGGGGGCGGGCCTACTCGGGTGTCTGCCTCGCGTACCCGGTGCGACGGCGGCGACACCGGTGGCGGGCGCCGACTCCGGGGTGCAGGCACCCTGTCACCGCCTGTCGGAAACGGGGCGGTTTGCCGGGTGGTTCGGGGGAACTCGGTGCGCTGTCCCCCGCCACTTCCTGGAAGGACAGGGCTATGGCGATACTCGCCGTGCTCATTCCGTTGGTGATGCTGGTGGTCCTGCTCGCGATGGGCAGGTACGAGGATCTGATGCTGCCGTGGCTGTACGAGGAGCGGGAGCGGCCCGGCTCGACGGAGGACTCCGGCAAGACGGCTGCCGCGGATGAGTCGGACGCGGTACCCGCCACCGTCGTCCTCGAAGGTGTCGCCGCCGCAGTGGCGCATGTGGTCACCAAACCGCCGCCCATACCGGTACGGGCCGCCGCCCGTGCCCCCGCCGCCCCGCCCCGGCGCCCGGCGTCCCCGCTGCGTCCGCCGTCCGCCGCCCGCCCGGTGGCGAGGCCGGCCCGGCTGGCCGCCCGCAGGCCCGGCGTGCGCGGTGTGTGAGGAGTCCGGAACTGACCGTTGTGTACCGGGAAGTGTTGGTTTGGGACCGGCGAGTAGCGGGGAACGGACCGATAGTGCTTCGGACAGGAGGCACGTCCGTGGGAGCGGAGTACCGCACCCCGGGTGTGTCCCCGCCCGCCGGTGCAGCCCTCCCACCCCGACCGTCCAGCAGGGATGATCCGAGGGAGTGGCGACGCATCATGCGAACCGACACCCGGGCGAAGCACCCGCACGACGACGCACCCGACACCGCCGACGCCTTCCGCCGGCTCACCACCATGCCGGCAGGACCCGAGCGGGACACACTGCGCGACCAGGTCGTGGAGGCCTGGCTGCCGATGGCCGACCGCCTCGCGGGCCGCTTCCGGGGGCGCGGTGAGGCCTACGACGATCTGCGGCAGGTCGCCGCGCTCGGCCTGGTCAAGGCGGTGGACCGCTACGACCCGGCGCGCGGCTGCGCCTTCGAGAGCTATGCGGTGCCGACCATCACCGGCGAGATCAAGCGGCACTTCCGCGACCACATGTGGACCCTGCACGTCCCGCGCCGGGTGCAGGACCTGCGCAACCGGGTCCGCTTCGCCGTCCAGGACCTCACCCAGTCCGTCTCGGGGCGGCTGCCCAGCATCAGCGAGATCGCCGAGCGCGCCGGGATGAGCGAGGAGGACGCCCGTACCGGACTGGAGGCGCTGGACAGCTTCACCGCGCTGTCGCTCGACGCGGAGCTCCCCGGCAGCGAGGACGGCTACGCGCTCCGCGACGCCCTGGGCTCACCGGACCCGGCGCTGGACGTGGTGATAGACCGCGAGTCGGTCAAGCCGCGGCTGCGGGCGCTGCCCGAGCGGGAGCGGACCATCCTGTACATGCGGTTCTTCGGCGATATGACGCAGAGCCGGATCGCCGACCAGCTCGGTATCTCGCAGATGCATGTGTCCCGTCTGATCAGCCGCAGTTGCGGCCGGCTCCGCGAGGACATCCTGCACGACCGCCGAATGCCCCAGGCCGCCTGAACCCCGTCCCGCACCCCGTCCCGTGACCTGGTCGAAGTGCCGCGTCACGGGACGAGCTACGGGGTGATCGGCTCCCGGCCGGCGAGCAGGTCGTTGAGGCGTGCGGCGGTCGCGGCGTCGAGGTGGAGGTGTTCGCGCAGACCGGTTGGAGCGTCCGGACGGTCGGCGATGCGGCACAACTGCTCGGCGATCTCCCGATAGGCGCCCTGGTCGTGGACGCACTCCGGGTCGAAGTTCCACACCCGGTCGCAGAACCACCGGCCCCACGGCTCGGCCTACGAGCAGCAGCCGTTCGGCCAGGAGTGCAGCAGTTCGCCCACCGTCCGGCCGGGGGCGAGTGACAGCCCCAGTTCCGCCAACTCGGCCAGTTGCTCTGCGAGATGCATGGCCACGACCGTAACCCGGGGCGCCGATCAGGGGCGGCGGCGTATGGCCAGGGCGAGGTGGCGGGCCATGGTGTCGGCGGCCTGGGCCTCCGCCATCGAGAAGGCGTCGCGGGCGCCGGTGCGGAAGAGGGTGAGGACCCCCTGTACGGCGCCGTCGCGGGGGTCGGTGAGGGGCAGGCAGAGCAGGGAGGTCACATTGGCGCGGACCAGTACCGGGTCGCCCGCCGGGTCGTGGCCGAAGGCCTCCGGGTCCTCCGGCCGTACCTGGAGTGCGGTGGAACCGCCGCGGGCCGCCTCCACCACGAGCGGGCAGCCCGAGGGCTCCTGCTTGGTCAGCGCCTCGGCCAGGGGGTCCGCGCCGGGGCCGTCTGGGGCCAGCACCGTGACGCGGTGCAGCCGGGCGGCGCCGGTCTCCGCCACCACCCAGTCCGCGAACCGCCCGTGCAGCACCCCCGCCGCCCGCCGCAGCACCACCGCCGGATCCCCGGCGGGCGCCGTCAGCAGCGTGGTCGCCATGGTGTCCAGCAGTTCCAGCAGGGCCGCGTGCCGGGTCGTCTCGGTGAGGTCGGGGGTGTGCGGGCCGCCGGTGCGCGGGGCGGGCGCGGGGTCCGAGCCGGCGGTGTCCCGGGCCGGTTGGAGCACCACCAGCACCACGATCCGCGGCTCGTTGGTGGGCCGCAGCGGGGTGAGGGTGGCGCGGACCGGGAGCGCGGGCGACTGCTGGAGGTGCACCACCAGCGAGCGGTCGCCCTCGCCCCGCGCCACCGCCGCCACCTGCGAGCGGAAGGCGGCCCGGTCCGGGTGCCCGAGCAGCCCGGTCAGCGGCCGGCCGGTGGCATAGCCGGCCCGTACGCCGGTGAGGCCGGTGGCGGCGAAGTTCATCCGGCGCACCACCGACTCCCGGTCGACCAGGGCGACCGGCAGTGGGAAGCGCTGGAAGAGGGCGCGCAGCAACTGCTGTTCGAGACGGTCCGCGGAGGGCGGGCTCCCCGCCGACCCGCCATCGGTGACCAGACGCTCGTAGAGTGGCCACAGGCGGCCCGCCACATGGTCGAGCTCGAAGATGGCCGCGTCGAGCACGGCCGGCAGGTCCCCCTCCGGTACGCCCCTGGCGGACTTCAGCTCGGCGATGCGGTGCACGAAGTCGGCGAGTTCCTCGCCGAAGTCGTCTCTCTGTGCCATGCGTCGAACTTAGCCCGGAATCCGTCTCCCGGGGCAGGCGAAGGGTAGCTGCGCGATCGAGGAGGCTGGGCACCATGGCGGAACCGGAACAGCTTGGCCCGCGAGCGTCGGAGGCGGCGCTTCCGAGCCGCAGGCTCTCCGACCTCGCGGAGAAGGCACTCAACTGCACCCCGGGCTGCTGCGGCGCCGGCACCACCGTCTCCGGGCTCGACTCCTTCGACGGCCCGGCCGCCGAGCGCCCCGCCGCCGTCACCCATCCGGACCTGTCGGCACTGATCGCCGTACAGCTCCGCACCGGCCACGGCCCGGTGCCGCTCGCCGCCCGCGCCGGGGCGCCCGTCGACACCGCCGATCTGCTGCACGAGGAACGCTGGCCCCGCTACCGGGCGCTCGCCCTCGACGCCGGCATACGCACCAGCCTCACCCTGCCGTTCCGCAGCCCCGGACTCACCGTCACCCTCAGCCTCTACGGCTTCCGCCCCGGCGCGCTGGCCGCCGCCACCCACGGCCCCGCCCGCGCCCTCGGTGAACTGGCCGCCGCCGGACTGGCCCGCGACCGCGCCTACCAGGCGGCCCTCGCCGAGGTCGACCACCTCGGCGCCGCCCTCCGCTCCCGCCCCGTCGTCGACCAGGCCTGCGGCATCGTGATGTACGTACTGTCCTGCGACGCGGACCGCGCCTTCGCCGTGCTCAAGCGGATCTCGCAGGACACCAACCGCAAGCTCACCGAGGTCGCCGCCCGCATCGTGGAGAGCCGCGGGCACGGCGTCGAGGCCGAACTGACCCGGCTCGCACCCGCCGCCACCGGGGCCTAGACCATGGCCGGCCCGCAGGCGGAACCGGACGCCGGGTACGGCCCGGTGCGCTTCGGACCCGGGCTGCCCGGGGACGGGCTCGCCGTCCCGCCCGAGGCGGCCGCCGCCCTCGCCGGAGCCGCCGCCGAGGGCCGGGCCGAACCCCTCGGCGGCGGGCCCGCACTGCTCGACGCCGTCCGCGGATTCGCCGCCCGCCGCGGTCTGACCGCCGGCCCCGACCGCCTGGTGGCCGCACCCGGCGCCCCCGCCCTGCTGCTCGCGCTGACCGCCGCGGTCGGCGGCGAGGTACTGCTGCCCCGGCCCTGCTGCGCCTGGTGGGCACCGGGCGCCCGGCTGCTGGGGCGCGCGGTGTACCCGGTGCCCACCCCCGTCGAGTGCGGTGGCGTACCCGACCCGTACGCGCTGCTGGAGACGGTGCGGCGGGTGCGGGCCGAGGGCGGGGATCCGCGGCTGCTGGTGCTGTCGGTGGCCGACGACCCCACCGCGACCGTGCCGCCGCCCGAGGTGCTGCACGAGACGGTGGAGGCCGCGGCCGGCGCCGGACTGCACATCGTCAGCGACGAGACCCTCCGCGACACCCGGCACCCCGCCGCCGCGCCCGGCCCGGCCACAGGCGGAAAACCCCGGCCCACCGTGGCGGTCAGCCCAGCCGAGATGGTGCCGGACCAGGTCACCGTGCTCAGCGACCTGTCCGGCGCCCTGCTGCCGCCCGGCTGGCCCGCCGCCTTCGCCGTACTGCCGCCCACCGCCGACGGGCACCGGCTGCGCGGCCGGGTGCTGGACGCGCTGACCGCGCTCGGCGGCCGTATCGGGGCGCCGGTCGCCGCCGCGGCCGCGTACGCCCTGGCCGAGCCGCCCGCCGTCACCGGCCGGGTCGCCGCCACCGCCCGGCTGCACGGCACTCTCGCCGCCGCCGCGTACCGGCTGCTGCGCCGGGCCGGTGTACTACTGCTGCCACCGCAGGCCGGCCGGCACCTCTACGCCGACCTGGGGCCGCTGCGGCCCGCGCTCGCCGCCCGCGGCATCGGCGACGCCCAGGACCTGGAGGACCACCTCGGCGCCCGCCTCGGGATGCCGGCGCCCGGCGGCCACCGCTTCGGCGACCACCTCTCCGAGCTGCGGGTCAGACTGCCCACCTGGCCGCTGGCCGGTGCCACCGAGGAGCAGCGCGGCGCGACGCTCACCGCACCGGACCCGCTCGAATTGCCGCCGGTGCGCGCGGCGTTGAGCATGTTCGCGGCGGTCTTTGACGATCTGGGCGCCGCCCGGTGAGAGCCGGGCGCCGGCGCCCGGCGAGGGGAGCCCCGAAGATGACGCAGCACCCACCACCCGCCCCGGCGGCCCGCCCCGGCACCCCGCCGCTCCCCGCACCGCGGCCGCTCGGCGCCCGCCGGGTGTGGCCGCGGTCCTTCGCGGACCGGCTCACCGCCCCGCTGCCCGGACTGCGCGCCTTCGCCCGCCTCGCCCGCGAAGGCGCCGTACGCCCAGGACCCGAGGCCCGCGCCGGCATCCCCGAGCTGCCCTACGCGCCCGGCCCGCTGCCGCCCGCCGGGCCCGGCACCACCGCCGCCACCTGGGTCGGGCACGCGAGCTGGATCGTGCGGATCGGCGGGCTCACCGTGCTCACCGACCCCGTCTGGTCCCGCCGCATCCTCGGCACACCCCCGCGGATCACCCCGCCCGGTATCGCCTGGAGCGCCCTGCCCCGGATCGACGCCGTCCTCATCAGCCACAACCACTACGACCACCTGGACGCCGCCACCCTGGCCCGGCTGCCCCGCGACACCCCGCTCCTGGTGCCGGCCGGGCTCGGCCGCTGGTTCACCCGCCGCCGCTTCGACTGCGTCACCGAACTCGACTGGTGGGAGGCGGCCGAACTGGGCGGTGTGCGCTTCGACTTCGTGCCCGCGCACCACTGGTCCAAGCGGGCCCTGCACGACACCTGCCGCAGCCTGTGGGGCGGCTGGGTCCTCACCGACGGCCGCGGCCGGCGCCTCTACTTCGCCGGGGACACCGGCTACGGCCCCTTCTTCCACCGCATCGGCCGCCGCTACCCCGGCATCGCCCTGGCCCTGCTGCCGATCGGCGCCTACGCGCCCCGCTGGTGGCTGCGCGATGTGCACTGCGACCCGGAGGAGGCCGTCGCCGCCTGCCGCGACCTCGGCGCCCCCCGGATGGCGCCCATGCACTGGGGCACCTTCCTGCTCTCCGCGGAACCCGTCCTGGAACCCCTGACCCGGGTACGCGCCGCCTGGCAGCGCGCCGGGCTGCCCCGCGACGACCTGTGGGACCTGCCCGTCGGCGCCTCCCGCACCCTCCCCGCCGCGGAAGCCGTCAGGCCCGGCCCCGCATCCGCCGCCACAGCGACGGAGCAGCACTGACCGCCAGCGTCAGCCCCACCGCCGCCGCCACCCCCTGCCACGGCTCCCGGAACAGCGAGCCGCCGAGAATCCCGATCAACTGGTACGTCACCGCCCAGGCCAGGCACGCCGGGACGTCACCGCGGGCGAACCGGGCCAGCGGCATCCGCGCCAGCAGGCACGCCAGCATCACCGGGATGCGGCCCGCCGGCATCAGCCGCGACAGCACCAGCACCGCCCGCTCGTGCTCGCCCAGCCGGGCCTGCGCCTGCGCCAGCCGCTCCTCCGGCGCCCGGGAGCGGATCGCCTCCAGCCACCGCGAACCGTTCCGCGAGCCGACGCCGCGCCGCCCCAGCCAGTACAGCGTCACATCGCCGAGGAAGGCGCCCAGCGAGGCCACCGCGAACACCAGCAGCAGCGTGAAGGGCGCGGTGTCCGTGCGGTGGAAGGCGACCACGGCCGCCGAACTCACCAGCGCGCCCGTCGGCACCACCGGCACCAGCGCGCCGATCAGCACCAGCAGGAACAGCGAGGGATAGCCGATGGCCTGCTGCGCCGGATCCGCCGGCACCGCGGCCAGTACGGGCAGCATCACCGCGCGGCCTCCGGGCGGACGCTCTCCCCGTGCCCCAGCAGATGCACCGCCACCGAAGGCGCCCGCAGACCCGCCAGACGTGCGAACTCCTCGCCCGGCGCGTGGAATTCATACGGGCGCACCGCGTCCATCCCGATCGGCCAGTACGTGCCGTAGTGCACCGGGACGGCACTGCGTGGCGCCAGCCGGGCCAGCGCCTCCACGGCCCGGGCCGCGTCCAGATGGTCCGGGCCCAGATACGGGCCCCAGCCGCCGACCGGCAGCAGCGCCACATCCACCGGGCCGACCTCCGCCGCCATCGCGTCGAACAGCCCGGTGTCCCCGGCGAAGTACGTCCGCGCCTCGCCCACCACCACGTATCCCAGCGCGGGGGAGCGGTGCGGGCCCACCGGCAGCCGTCGCCCGTCGTGCCGCGCCGGCACCACCCGTACCGTGAGCGGGCCCTCGGTGATCTCCTCGCCGGGCGCCACCTCGGTGATCCGCAGCCCGGTCAGCCTCCGCAGCCCCGGCACCTGACGCGGCGCGCCCCGCGGCACCAACACCCGCGTACCGGGCGCCAGTCGGGCCAGCGACGGCGGATGCAGATGGTCGGCGTGGAGGTGGGAGACCAGGACGAGATCGGCCTCGGTCGCGGTGGGCGGCGGGACGGCGCCTCGGCGCCGCCGCAGATGCGCCAGCCGCCGCGCGAACAGCGGGTCCGTCAGCACCCGGGCGCCCGAATCCCGCACCGTGCAGGTGGCATGGCCCCACCAGGTGATCTCCACCGGCACCCCGCTACCTCCTCCGAGCGACTGCTCCGAGCGTACGGGGCGCGGTAGGGTCTGCCGCCCGGGGCCCGAGGGAGGGGCCCGGAGGGAGGGGGACGGGTGAGCGAGGACGCGGGCGGAGGGCGTGCGGGGATGCGGGTCACCGCCATCGCGAGTCTGGTGCCGCTGGAGGAACTGGAGGACGACCCCTTCCTGGTCGACTCCCGCAGCCAGCACGCCATGTGCCGCGCCTGGGCCGCCGACCGCGGGCACACCGTCACCCACGAGCTGCTGCTGCACGCGCTGCGCCCCGACCACCGGGCGCTGTGGAGCGATGTGGACGAGGGCCTGGTGGACGCCTTCGTGGCGCCCAGCCTGCGGGTCCTGGAACGGGCCCTCAGCTCGGTCCCCGACTTCACCGCGGAGTGCGCCCGCCGCGGCGTCCCCCTGGAGACGGCCGGACTGGCCGAGCCCCGGTACAGCAGCACCATGAAGGCGGGCGTCCACCGCCGCCTCTCCATGCCGACCGCGGGCTACGACGGCCGCTGACCGCCCGCCCGACCCACTGTGACCGGCGGGGATACGCTGGGACGCCGGTCCGGGACGCCGGGCCGTGCCGAGTGTGAGGCGGGCGAGGATTGGCAGTCGAGACCCGAGGCGGATGGCGGAGCGCCGGCAGCGCGGTATGGCGGGTGGTCGCCGTCTGGGCGGTGTCCACCCTGACCATGCTGGTGCTCGCCGGCATCCTGCCCGACTTCAAGCTCCAGTCCGACGGCAACGACAGCGCCACCCGGATCGGCATCACCGCCGCCCTCGGCGCCGGCGCCTTCGGCCTGCTCTCCGCACTGGTGTGGCCGCTGCTGGTACGGGCGCTGCTGCTGGTGCCGGCACTCGTGCTGGGCCTGCTGGTGTTCTTCCTCAACGGCTCGCTGCTGCTGCTCGCGCTGCGGCTCAACCCGTCGGGGCGGGGCGAGGTGGCGCCGGAGACGGCGGTGGTGGTCGCCGCGGTGATGTCGGCGGTGGCCTCCGCGACGGGCGGCGCGCTCGCCGTCCGCGACGACGAGGCGTACCGCAGGCGGCTCTACCGGCGGGCCGTCCGGCGGCGGCGACGGGCCGTGCCGGGTGCCTGCCCGCCCACCCCCGGCACCGTCCACATCCAGTTGGACGGCGTCGGCCACGAGGTGCTGCGCGGCGCCGTCGGCAAGGGCCTGATGCCGACCGTGGCGGCCTGGCTGGGCGCGCCCTCGGCGGACGGCGCCCCGGGCGGCGAGCCCAGCCACCGGCTCACCGAGTGGCGCACCGACTGGTCCAGCCAGACCGGCGCCAGCCAGCTCGGCATCCTGCACGGCAGCAACCACGACGTCCCCGCCTTCCGCTGGTACGAGAAGGACACCCGGGAGGTCATGGTCTGCAACCGGCCCAGCAGCGCCATCGAGTTGCAGCGCCGCGCGGTGGCCCGCACCGGGCGGGACGGGCTGCTCAGCGAGGACGGCGCGAGCCGCGGCAACCTCTTCGGCGGCGGCGCCCAGCAGTTGGCCCTGGTGCTGTCGATGGCGGCCCGACGCGGCCGCGGCGAGCGTTCCCGGGCCGGCTACTTCGTGTACTTCTCCGACCCGGCCAACGCGGTCCGTACCGCCATGTCCTTCGTGGCGGAGGTGGGCCGGGAGCTGGGCCAGTCCGCGCGGGCCCGGCTCGGCGGGCGGCGGCCGCGGGTGTCCCGGGGCGGCCTCTACCCGCTGGTGCGGGCCTTCGCCACGGTGGTGGAGCGGGATGTGGTGGTGGCCGCGGTCATCGGCGACATGCTCGCCGGGCGCCGCGCCGTCTACGCCGACCTGGTCGCCTACGACGAGGTGGCGCACCACTCGGGCCCCGCGAGCGGGGACGCCGGGAAGGTGCTCCAGCGTCTGGACCGGTCGCTGGCGCTGCTCGCCAAGGTCGCCGAGCACGCGCCCCGCGAGTACCGCATCGTGCTGCTGTCCGACCACGGGCAGAGCCCCGGCGAGACCTTCCAGGCCCGCTACGGGCTGACCCTGGGCCAACTGGTGCGGGCGGGCTGCGGGTTGCCGGTGCCGCGCCGCGCGGGCCGTACCCACAGCGGCGCGGAGGCACGGGCCGCGGTACGGGCGGCGCTGCACCGGCCGGTGGAGGAGGGCGCCGAGGAGCACCGGCCGGCCCGCCGCTCCGGCCCGGTGGTACTGGCCTCCGGCAATCTGGGCCTGGTGTCGTTCCCCGATGTGCCGCACCGGATGACCCGGGAGGAGATCGACCGGCGCCACCCGGCGCTGCTGTCCACCCTCGCCAACCATCCCGGTGTCGGCTTCGTCCTGGTCGCCTGCGAGGGGGAGCCGGGACCCGACGGGACCCCTCCCGGGGTGCTGCTGGGGGCGCGGGGCGCGGAGGTCCCGCTCGCCGAACTGGACAGCGCCCCGGGCCCGTTGGCCGACTTCGGCCCCGGTGCCGCGGACGCGGTCCGCCGCACCCACGGCTTCCCGCACACCGCCGACATCATGGTCAACTCCTGGTACGACCCGGCCGACGGCGAGGTGCTGGCCTTCGAGGAGCAGATCGGTTCGCACGGCGGCCTCGGCGGTGCCCAGACCCGCCCGTTCCTGTTGTCGCCGCGCACCCTGAGCGATCCGCTGACCGACGGCAAGCCGCTGGTGGGCGCCGAGCAGGTGCACGGGGTGCTGCGGCGCTGGCTGGCCGAGTCGGACGCCGCGCGGACGCCGGCCGCCGAGCCGTCGACCGGTCAGGTGGCCGACACCTCGTAGGGGCCGCGGTGTTCCCCGGGTGGCCCGGCGCGGGGTGTGATCGGATGTGGGGGCGGGCGAGGAGGCCGTCCCCGCTCGCACCAGAGCACTGCGAAGGGAAACACCGTGGCAACCACCCGTTCCGCACACACCGTCTGGGAAGGCAATCTGACCGAGGGCAGGGGCGTCGTCACCTTCGACTCGTCCGGCATCGGTGCGCAGCCCGTGTCCTGGCCGTCCCGCGCCGAGCAGGCCAACGGGAAGACCAGCCCCGAGGAGCTGATCGCGGCCGCGCACTCCAGTTGCTTCTCGATGGCCCTCTCCAACGGGCTGAACAGCGCCGGCACCCCGCCCACCCGCCTCACCACCTCCGCCGACGTCACCTTCCAGCCCGGCACCGGCATCACCGGTATCCACCTCACCGTCGAGGGCGAGGTGCCCGGGATGGACGCCGCGGCCTTCACCTCCGCCGCCGAGGACGCCAAGGCCAACTGCCCGGTGAGCCAGGCCCTCACCGGCACCACCATCACCCTCACCGCGAAGCTCGCCTGAGCCCGCACGGCAAGGTGCCGCGGTCCCGGCTCGGGGCCGCGGCACCTTCGTGCGGAGGGGGTCAGGAGCCGGTGCGTTCCCCGCCGCGCCGGTCCGGGCACGGCCCCAACTGCCGTGGATCGCGCGACCGGTAGAGCACATAGGGCGGCCCAGGCGGGGGGCGACAACCGGGGGGTGGGCCGACCGGGTTCGCGGCCGGCGGCGGCGTGCTGTGGCAGGGTGGGCCGGGTCCCCACCCCCGGTGTCCGGTACGGAAGGAGTGCGGTCATGGCCGCAGCAGCGTTGTCGCAGCAGGAGACCCAGGACCGGCTGGCGGAACTGCCCGGCTGGCGGTTGGAGGGCGACCGTATCGCCCGTTCCTACCGCCTCGGTTCGCACTTCGGGGCGACCGCGATGGTGGTGCATATCGCGCAGGTCCAGGAGGAGCTGAACCACCACTCGGAGCTGACCCTCGGCTACAACACGGTGTCCCTGACGGTGAACACGCACACCGTCGGCGGTCTCACCGCGCTGGACTTCACCCTGGCCGGCCGTGTCGAGTCCCTGGCCGGGGTGCACGGGGCGAGCTGACCGGGGGCAGCAGCAGGGCCGGTGCCCGCCTCGGCGGACACCGGCCCTGTCGCGTAGGTGGAAGTCAGGCGCTCTCGAAGACGGCCGGGTCGGGGCCGAGCCGCCGGTCCTCGTTGAGGGCGCTGATCGCAGCGATGTCCTCGGTGTCCAGCTCGAAGGAGAAGACGTCGATGTTCTCCCGGATCCTGGACGGGGTCACCGACTTGGGGATCACCACATTGCCCGCCTGCACATGCCAGCGCAGCACCACCTGGGCGGGGGTGCGGCCGTGCTTCTGCGCGATGGCCACGATCGCCGGCACCTCCAGCAGGCCCTTGCCCTGGCCCAGCGGCGACCAGGCCTCGGTGGCGATGCCCTGCTCGGCGTGGAACTCGCGGGCGGCACGCTGCTGGAGGTGCGGGTGCAGCTCGATCTGGTTGACGGCGGGGATCACCGAGGTCTCGTCGAGCAGCCGCCGCAGATGCTCGGGGAGGAAGTTGGAGACACCGATGGAGCGGGCCCGGCCCTCTTCGCGCAGCTTCTCCAGCGCACGGTAACTCCCCACGAAATCACCGGACTTGGGCCGCGGCCAGTGGATCAGATACAGATCCACATACTCCAGCCCGAGCTTCTCCAGCGAGGTGTCGAAGGCGCTCAGCGCGGCGTCGTACCCGTGGTCGGAGTTCCATAGCTTGGTGGTGACGAAGAGGTCGTCGCGGGGGACTCCGGAGGCGGCGATGGCCCGGCCGGTGCCGCTCTCGTTGGCGTAGAGGGCCGCGGTGTCGATACTGCGGTAGCCGGCCTCCAGAGCCGTCAACACGGCCTGCTCGGCCTCGTCGTCCGGCACCTGCCACACCCCGAAGCCAAGCTGGGGCATCTCACGGCCGTCGTTCAGGATGATCGGGGGGACCTTGCTCACGAGCGTTCGATCCTTCGGTTCGTCGGTGCGGTGCGCCGGTCGGCGGCTTCCATCCTCAACGATCGCCGCGCCGGGCGCATTCCTGTCGCGCCCCGTACCCGCACCACACTCGCTCACGCCTGGTACAGCGCCTCGATCTCCTCGGCGTAGGCCTGCTCGATCGCCTTCCGCTTGAGCTTCAGCGACGGGGTGAGCAGGCCGTGCTCCTCGGTGAAACGGTGGGCGAGGATACGGAAGGTGCGGATGGACTCGGCTTGCGAGACAAGGGTGTTGGCGGCGACGACGGCCCGTCGCACCTCGTTCTCCAGGTCGTGGTCCCGGACGAGTTCGGCGGGGGAGAGCCGCGGTTTGCCGCGCATCGCCAGCCAGTGCTCCACGGCCTCCCCGTCCAGGGTGACCAGCGCGGCGACGAACGGGCGGTCGTTGCCGACGACGACGCACTGGGCGACCAGCGCGTGGTCCCGCACCCGCTCCTCCAGTGGGGCCGGCGAGACGCTCTTGCCGCCGGAGGTCACCAGGATCTCCTTCTTGCGGCCGGTGATGGTGAGGTAGCCGTCCTTGTCCAGGGAGCCCAGGTCGCCGGTGGCGAGCCAGCCGTCGTGCAGGACTCTCGCGGTGGCCTCGCGGTTGTTGAGGTAGCCCGCGAAGACATGGCCGCCGCGGATCCACACCTCGCCGTCGTCCGCTATGCGCACGGTGGTGCCGGGGACGGCCTGGCCGACGGTGCCGAAACGGGTCTGCTCGGGCGGGTTGGCGGTGGAGGCGGCGGTGGTCTCGGTGAGCCCGTAGCCCTCGTAGATGATGACTCCGGCGCCGGCGAAGAACAGGCCCAGCCTGCGGTCCATGCCGGAGCCGCCGGACATGGCGTGCCGCATCCGCCCGCCCATCGCCTCCCGGATCTTCGCGTAGACGACCTTGTCGAAGAACTGGTGCTGCATCCGCAGCGCCGCGGTGGGCCCCGGTCCGATACCGAAGGCCTTGGCCTCCAGGGCGTCCGCGTAGCGCACCGCCACATCCACCGCCTTCTCGAACGGCCCGGCCCTGCCCTCCTTCTCGGCCGTGCGGCGGGAGGCGTTGAACACCTTCTCGAAGATGTACGGCACGGCCACGATGAAGGTGGGGCGGAAGGACACCAGGTCGGGCAGCAGGGCGGCGGCGTGGACCTGCGGCTGGTGGCCGAGCCTGACCCGGCCGCGGACGGCGGCGATCTCCACCATCCGCGCGAAGACATGCGCCAGCGGCAGGAACAGCAGGGTGCGCGCCTCGTCACCGCGCCGGGAGTGGAACACCGGCTCCCAGCGGGCCACCATGGTGTCCGCCTCGAACATGAAGTTGGAGTGCGTCACCATGCACCCCTTGGGGCGGCCGGTGGTGCCCGAGGTGTAGATGACGGTGGCGACGGAGTCCGCGGTGACGGCGCGGCGGTGCCGGTGCACCACCTCGTCGTCCAGGTGGGCGCCCGCCGCGTACAGCTCCTCCACGGCGCCCGCGTTCAACTGCCAGAGGCGGCGCAGCGCGGGCAGCCGGTCGATGACGGAGCCGATGGTCATGGAGTGGTCCTCGTGCTCCACCACCACGGCGGAGACCTGCGCGTCGTAGAGCATCCAGAGGACCTGCTCGGCGGAGGACGTCGGGTAGAGCGGCACCACCTGGGCGCCGACGGTCCACAGGGCGAAGTCGAAGAGGGTCCACTCGTAGCGGGTGCGGGACATGATGCCGACGCGGTCACCGAACCGCACCCCCTGCGCGAGGAGCCCCTTGGCGAGCGCCAGCACCTCGTCGCGGAACTCGGCCGAGGTCACGTCCCGCCACTCCCCGGCGTCGTCCTTGCGGCCGAGGGCGACGCGCTTCGGATCGTCCTCGGCGTTCTCGAACACGACGTCGGCCAGGCCGCCGGGCGGTGGCGCCGGAGCCATGGGTGGGGTGGTGAACTCGCGCAAAGTTACTCCTTGTGGCGGCTCCGCACAGCGCCGGTGACGGTACCCCAACCCGGGCATAAGCGGGAGGGGCGCCGAAATGCCGGTATCAGCCGCGAATTCACAGCTCAGCCACGGGAGACGGGGTCACAAGGGGAAGTAACCGGACGGAAAAGTTACGCATCGGTAAGTAGTTGTGGCGCAATCTCCATCGAATCTGTACGGCAACGCCCCCGGGCATCCACGGTGAGGCCCTGCTCAGGGCGGGTCGGGCGGTGTCACCGGGGGCGGTGCAGCCGGTCGCCGCCCGCCAGGATCGCCGCCGCCAGCGCCTCGGCCGGGCCCTGGGCGGAGGGCCGGCGCCGTCCGTGGGTCAGCACGAAGTCCACCCCGCCGAGCGGCGGCAGCCCGGCCCGCTCCGGTACCGGCACCAGACCCGGCGGGACCATGCCCCGCGAGTGCGCCATCACCCCGAGCCCCGCCCGCGCCGCCGCCACCAACCCGCTGAGACTGCCGCTGGTGCAGGCGATACGCCAGGGCCGGCCCGCCTGTTCCAGTGCCCGCAGCGCCAGTTGGCGGGTGATGCCGGGCGGCGGGTAGACGATCAGCGGCACCGGGCGTTCCGGGTCCAGCCGCAGCCGCTCCGAGCCGATCCACGCCAGCCGGTCGTGCCAGACCGGCTCGCCCCGGGTGTCCTCCGGGTGCCGCTTGGCCAGCAGCAGATCCAGCCTCCCCGCCGCCAACTGCTCGTGCAGCGTGCCGGAAAGCTCCACCGTCAGCTCCAGATCCACCTCCGGATGATCGTTCCGGAACCCCTCCAGGATCTCGGGCAGCCGCGTCTGTACGAAGTCCTCCGAGGCGCCGAAGCGCAGCCTGCCGCGGAGCCGGGTGCCCGCGAAGAACGCCGAGGCCTGCTCGTGCGCCTGGAGGATGCGGCGGGCGAAGCCCAGCATGGCCTCCCCGTCCTCGGTCAGCTCCACACTGTGGGTGTCCCGGGTGAAGAACTGCCGTCCCGCCGCCTCCTCCAGCCGCCGCACATGCTGGCTGACGGTGGACTGCCGCACCCCGAGCCGGTGCGCGGCGCGGGTGAAGCTCAGCGTCTGCGCCACCGCGAGAAAGGTCCTGAGCTGCGTCGGGTCGTACATGGCCCCGAGGCTAGCGCGGGCTATCGCAGAACGTGATGGCAGTCAGTCCGGTATGCGGGATTCCCGATCATGGGCCCGGGGAGGACGATGGGGAGGTCACGACGCCGGGCCTCCAACAGCCGCCCCGCACAAGCCTGTTCCGGGCCGTCCCGGGAGAGCACGCACATGTCGCGGCACGTCAGCGAGTCCGAGCAAGTGAGTACGTGGAGAGAATGCCCAAGCGCCTGTCCTGGCCGTCCTGGATCCCGGTCGACCCCTACATCGTGCTCCTGCTCGCCACCGTGGGACTCGCGGCTCTGCTGCCGGCCCGCGGCGCCGGCGCCGACGTGGCCTCCGGCGCCTCCACCACCGCCGTCGCCTTCCTCTTCTTCCTCTACGGCGCCCGCCTCTCCACCCGCGAGGCGATGGACGGGCTGCGCCACTGGCGGCTCCATCTCACCGTCCTGGGCTGCACCTTCGTCCTCTTCCCGCTGCTCGGCACCCTCGGCCGCGGCCTGGTGCCGTACCTGCTGACGCCCGCGCTGTACGGCGGCTTCCTCTTCCTGACCCTGGTGCCGTCGACCATCCAGTCGTCCATCGCCTTCACCTCGATCGCGCGCGGCAACGTCCCGGCCGCGATCTGCGCCGGCACCTTCTCCTCGCTCGCCGGGATCGTGCTGACGCCGGTGCTGGCCGCGGTGCTGCTCGGCGGCAGCGGCGGCGGGGTCTCCGCGGACGCGCTGCTGGAGATCGTGGGGCAACTGCTGCTGCCGTTCGCCGCCGGCCAGTCGCTGCGCCGCTGGATCGGCCCGTTCCTCACCCGCCACCGCAAGGTCCTCGGCCTCGCCGACCGCGGCTCCATCCTGCTCGTGGTCTACGCCGCGTTCAGCGAGGGCGTGGTGCGCGGCGTCTGGCACCAGGTGACCCCGCTGCGCCTGCTGGGCCTGCTCGCCGCCGAGGCCGTCCTGCTCGCGGTGATGCTCGCCGCGACCTGGTACGGCGCCAAGCGGCTGGGCTTCGGGCGGGGGGACCGGATCGCCATCCAGTTCGCCGGTTCCAAGAAGTCGCTGGCGGCCGGACTGCCCATGGCCACCGTGCTGTTCGGCGCGCAGGCCTCGCTGGCCGTACTGCCGCTGATGCTCTTCCACCAGATGCAGCTCATGGTGTGCGCGGTCCTCGCCAAGCGGCGCGCCCGCGACCCGGAGCCGACGGCACCGCAGACCCGCGAGCCGCAGACCCGCGAGCCGCAGACCCGGCAGCCGTCGAGCCCCGAGGGCGCGGTCCGCGAGCGGGTCACCGCCGACCGCTGACCGGTACGTCCGGGCACCGGGCCGCGGGGCCGGGCGGAGTGCGGCGGGGCCGGTCCGGCGCAGGGGGCGCTCCCCGCCGGACCGTGCCCCGCCCGTGTCGCGGGCGGGCGTCGGACCCCTCAGCCCTGGGCGGCGGACGCCCCCAGAGCCATCCGCTGCTCGCCCGCGTACACGTTCATGGAGGAGCCGCGCAGGAAGCCGACCAGGGTGAGGCCGCTCTCCGCGGCCAGGTCGACGGCGAGCGACGACGGGGCGGAGACCGCAGCCAGTACCGGGATGCCCGCCATCACCGCCTTCTGCGCCAGCTCGAAGGAGGCCCGTCCGGACACCAGCAGGACGGACCGGGACAGCGGCAGCGACCCGCTCTGCAGGGCGCGGCCGACCAGCTTGTCCACCGCGTTGTGCCGGCCCACGTCCTCACGGATGTCGAGGAGTTCGCCGTCGGCGGTGAAGAGGGCGGCGGCGTGCAGTCCGCCGGTCCGGTCGAAGACGCGCTGCGCGGCCCGCAGCCGCTCCGGCAGCTCGGCGAGCAACTCCGGCTCCAGGCACAGCGGTTCGCGGGTGCCGCCCAGGGTGTCGTCGATCGGGTGGCGGGCGGTGGTGCGCACCGCGTCCAGGCTGGCCTTGCCGCACAGCCCGCAGGAGGAGGTGGTGTAGACGTTGCGCTCCAGCGTGATGTCGGGGAGCTGCACCCCGGGCGCGGTCACCACGTCCACCACGTTGTAGGTGTTGGAGCCGTCCACCATTGCGCCCGCGCAGTACACGATGTTGCTGAGGTCGTCCGCGGAGGCGAGGACGCCCTCGCTGACCAGGAAGCCCGCGGCGAGCGCGAAGTCGTCGCCGGGGGTGCGCATGGTGATGGCCAGCGGTTTGCCGTTCAGCCGGATCTCCAGCGGCTCCTCGGCCACCAGGGTGTCCGGCCGGACGGATGCACGCCCGTCCCGGATGCGGATGACGCGGCGGCGCTCGGTGACACGTCCCATGCTTGATCAGTCCCGGTTCTGTCCGTGCTGGTGGCCCTCGGCCCTGTGCGGAGGGGGGCACCGCTGCGGTGGGTGGCCCTCCGGTCTCGTCCGGTCTCATTGTCCTGCACGTGGTGCTCCGGCCTGATTCCCACCGAAGCGATGAATACTGTCTACAGTATGCGGATGCTCGGGGCGAGGGTCCTGCGACAGTGAGTACGCGACGGCTCACGGCCTCCGCATCCGGCACCGCCGTGCAGGCGGGAGTCCACAAGCGACACGTCCGAATCCTGTCGCCTACCCTGCCCTCGTACCCGCGAGTCGCTGGTCAGACTGGCGATCGTGACCCGGAGGCGCCCGACCGCATCGTGACCCTGAGATGCCGGGGGATGCCCCATCGGCAGGAGAAGGGGGACCGTCGGTGAACGGTTCGATCGTGAACGGCTCGCGCATCACCGCCGTCGGCCACTACCAGCCCCGGCGGGTACTGACCAACGCCGACCTGGAGCGCATGGTCGACACCGACGACGCCTGGATCACCTCCCGGGTCGGCATCAGGACGCGCCATATCGCGGGCCCCGACGAGCCGGTGGACGCCCTCGCCGCCGAGGCCGCGGCCAAGGCACTCGCCGCCGCCGGACTCACCCCCGGCGATGTCGACCTCGTCCTGGTCGCCACCTCCACCGCCGAGGACCGCTCGCCCAACACCGCCGCCCGGGTCGCCGCCCGCCTCGGCATGGACGCTCCCGCCGTACTGGACCTCAATGTGGTCTGCGCCGGATTCACCCACGCCCTGGCCACCGCCGACCACTCGCTGCGCGCCGGCGCCGCCCGCCGCGCCCTGGTCATCGGCGCCGACTCGATGTCCGCGGTGGCCGACTGGACGGACCGCTCCACCTGCGTCCTGGTCGGCGACGGGGCGGGGGCGGTGGTGGTCGAGCCGGAGGAGCCGGTGCCGGGTGCGCGCCCGGCGGTCGGGATCGGGCCGGTGCTGTGGGGTTCGGTTCCGTCCATGGGGGACGCCGTCCGGATCGAGGGCAGTCCGGCCCGCTTCGCCCAGGAGGGGCAGAGCGTCTACCGCTGGGCCACCACCCGGCTCCCGCCGCTGGCCCGCGCCACCTGCGAGCGCGCCGGTGTCGCCCCCGAGGAACTGGCCGGGGTGGTGCTGCACCAGGCCAATCTGCGCATCGTGGAGCCGCTGGCCCGGCGGATCGGCGCGGTCAACGCGGTCGTCGCCCGCGATGTGGTGGACTCCGGCAACACCTCCGCCGCCAGCATCCCGATCGCCCTCGCCAAGCTGGTCGAGCGCGGCGAACTGACTACCGGCGATCCGGTCCTGCTCTTCGGCTTCGGCGGTAATCTCTCGTACGCGGGTCAGGTCGTGCGCTGTCCCTGAGCAGGTCATGCGCCCGATTTCACCGCCGTGGAGGGGAAAAGTGAGGTGGCCGACTTCGCGGCGCGCGTGACACGGCGGCGACCCTAAACGGTAGACTGTAGACGATAGCCAATTGAATGCTTGCTGCTCGTTGCCCAGGAGGGGACCGCGATGCTGTCCACAGGACTACCGCAGGGGGCGGTGCCCCGACTCGAACGCCCAGGGCCCCTGCGGGAGCGCGTCTACCACGCGCTTCTCGAACTGATCATCACCCGCGGCCTCCACCCCGGCCAGCACCTGGTGGAGAACGAACTCGCCGGCCACCTCGGCGTCTCCCGCCAGCCCGTACGCGAGGCGCTGCAACGGCTCAACACCGAGGGCTGGGTCGATCTGCGCCCCGCCCAGGGCGCCTTCGTCCATGAGCCCACCGACGACGAGGCCGACCAACTCCTCACCGTACGCACCCTGTTGGAGGCGGAAGCGGGCCGGCTGGCCGCGGCCGAGGCCGGTTCCACAGGGATCGCCGCCCTCGAAGCGCTCTGCGACGTGGGTGAGAAGGCCGTCGCCGACGGCGATGTGGACCTGGTCGTCTCCACCAACGCAGCCTTCCACGCCAAGGTGATGGAACTCGCCGGCAACGCCGTCCTGGCCGAACTGGCCGCCCAGGTCGACCGGCGGGTGCGCTGGTACTACACGCCCGTCGCCCGGCAGCGCGGGATGCAGTCCTGGATCGAGCACCGCGAGCTGATCGCCGCCATCGCCCAGCGCGACCAGGCCCGCGCCACCCAGGTCATGCGGGCCCACACCGAGCACACCCGCACCACGTACCACAACCGCTCCACCGCCTGAGTCACTCGGCGCCCCCATCTCGAACAACCCCGTCGCCCCGCCGGATCTACGGCGGGGCGACGGGGTGTGAAGGTTCGGGCGGGAGACGGCTGTCAGACCGCCTCGGAGCTGACCGGGCGCGGATCCGGTGCCGGGCTCTCGCCCTTGGGCGGTCGGCCCGGCTGGGTCAGCGTCAGCGCGATCAGCGCCGCCACCATGGAGATACCACCGGCCAAGGTGTAAGCGCCGTTGTAACCCCAGGCGTCGATCACCATGGCGCCCAGACCGCCACCGAAGAGACCACTGATCAGCTTTCCGCTGTACACCAGGCCGTAGTTGGTGGCGTTGTAGTTCTCACCGAAGTAGTCCGGGGTGAGTGCGGCGAACATCGGGTAGAAGGCACCGCCGCCGAATCCGGAGAGGAAGGCGAAGAACAGGAACAGAATCTCGTTCCGGATGTTACCGGCCCAGATGATGCCGAATTGGGCGAGACCCAGTACCACGATCACGAACACCAGCGACAACTTGCGTCCCCAGATATCCGAGAGCCAGCCGATCACCGCGCGGCCGACGCCGTTGATGACCGACATGATGCCCATCGAGGAGGCCGCGACCAGCGGGCCGAAACCGATGTCCTTGGCGAAAGCCACCTGGAAGGAGATACCGAAGATGGACACACCGCCGGTCATCACCACGGCGAGCCACATCAGCGGCAGCCGCCCGGTCTTGATGGCTTCCATCGGCGTGTACTGCTTCACCGCGGGCGGGTTCTTGGCGAGGCTCTTCGCGGACTTGGTCGCCGGCTTCAGCGGGTCGACATCCGCGGGCCACCAGTTCTTCGGCGGGTCCTTGAAGAACCAGGCGCAGACGGCCACCACGATCAGCACATAGACACCGATGAGGTCGAGAACGCCCTTGAGGTTACTGGTGTCGACCAGGTAGTTGAAGACGAAGATGAACGGCAGCGCACCATAGGCGAAACCGCCGTTGACAAAGCCGGTCTTGGCGCCGCGGCGCTCCGGGAACCACTTGCCGACCATGTTGATACAGGTCGCATACACCAGGCCGGAGCCCAGACCGCCGACCACACCGAATCCGATGATCGCCAGCCACACATTGTCCAGGTGCGAGATGGCGATAAAGCTCACCAGGCAGAGCCCCGCTCCGGTGAACATCTGGCTGCGAGCCGGGAGATAGCCCTTCTCACGCAGCCAGCCCGCCGGAAAAGCGATCCCGGCCTGAAAGAAGACCCAGACGCTAAGAATCCAGAACGTGTTGCTCTGAGTCCAGCCGTGTGCCTTGGAAAGAGTGTCCTCAGCGGAGCCGAACGCGTACTCGGAGACACTGATGGCCATCATCGCGATCCACGGCAGATACACCATGATCTTGCGGTTGTGGCCCAGAATGTCCCGGTCGGTCTCGCCGATCCGGTACACACGTCCCTTGCTGTCGGTGACTTCGCGGTACGCGACACCTTCCGCGTTCCGCATTTCCTCAGTGCTCATACAGCCCCCTTGGGCTTTCGAAAGAACTGGCCAGCGCCCCCTGTCCAACCTTTCGTGCTGCTGGGAAAGGGCTACCCGAGAAGTCCGGCGGCCCGCGCCCAGCGGTATTTCGCGCCGAGGACCTCTACGGGTTTCTCGGTCGTGTAGGGGTAGGCGACAACTCCGTGTTGGTAGAGGTAGTCGCAGGCTTCTTCGACTTCGGTGTCTCCGGCGAGTGAGGCGACGACGGGTTTTTCGATGCCCTTTGCGCGTGCTTCGGCGACGGCTTTCGCGGTGAGTTTGGCGAAGGTCATGGGTGGGGTGACGATGGTGTGCCAGTAGCCGAGGACGAGGGAGTGGATGCGTTCGTCTTCGAGGGCGAGGCGGATGGTGGCTTCGTAGGTGGCGGGGGGTTCTCCGCCGGTGATGTCGATGGGGTTCCCCGCGGCGCCGAAGGGTGGGATGTAGTGCATGAAGGCGTCGTTGAGGTCGTCGGGGATGTCCATCAGCGTCATGTCGTTGTCGGTGATGGCGTCGGAGAGGAGGACTCCGCTTCCGCCTGCGCCGGTGATGATGACGATGTTGTTGCCTTGGGGGGTGGGGAG
>NZ_JBHVRR010000071.1:0-23473 GCF_042885635.1 Streptomyces sp. NPDC058045
CCGCCGCGCCCACCCGTCCGGGGTTCGCATCGAAGGGCTGGTTCTCACTGGTGGTAGTCACGCGCTCAACCTAACCTCCGGTACGCCGCAGGGGCCGCCCGGGGGAGCGAACCCCGGACGGCCCCTGCCAACATCCGCCGCACACAAGGCGGTTGGGCCTTCGGCGGCTCTCAGGCCTCGGCCTGACCGCCCTGCTGCGCGGCCTCCGCCTCCGCGATCGACTTGCGGACCTGGTCCATGTCGAGACCGCGGGCCTGCCCGATCACATCGTCCAGCGCCTCCTGCGGCAGCGCCCCCGGCTGCGAGAACACCGCCACCTGGTCCCGGACGATCATCAGCGTCGGAATGGACTGGATACCGAAGGCCTGCGCCAACTCCGGCTGCGCCTCCGTGTCGATCTTCCCGAAGACCAGATCCGGATTGGCCTCCGCGGCCTGCTCGTAGACGGGCGCGAACTGGCGGCACGGACCGCACCACGACGCCCAGAAGTCGAGGAGGACGAATCCGTTCTCGGTGACCGTCTGGTCGAAGTTCTCCTTGGTGAGCTCCACGGTGCTGCTCATGTGCTGTCTGCCTCTCCCTGGTGGGCGGTCCGGCCGGCATCTCCGGCCGCGCTGGCGGTCGCCCGTCCGGCGCGGCCGGTCCGAACAACCGTCCCACCCCCGGACGTATTCCGGCTGCGTACCCGTGTGGCCGCGGCGCACACCTGCCACCACACTGGGCCCCATGACGGAAGCCAGCGAAGCCACCGTGACCACCGAGGCCGACCCGACCGAATACGACGTGGTGGTGCTCGGAGCGGGCCCGGTGGGGGAGAACGTGGCCGAACGGGCCCGCGCCGGAGGCCTCAGCGCCGCCGTCGTCGAGAGTGAACTCGTCGGCGGCGAATGCTCGTACTGGGCGTGTATGCCGAGCAAGGCGCTGCTGCGGCCGGTCGTGGCACGGGCCGACGCACGCCGCGCCCCCGGGCTGCGGCAGTCGGTGCGGGGACCCCTGGACGTACCCGCGGTCCTCGCCCACCGCGACGCCTTCACCTCGCACTGGAAGGACGACGGCCAGGTCGCCTGGCTGGACGGCATCGGCGCCCCCCTGTACCGCGGGCGCGGCCGCCTCACCGGGCCGCGCGCCGTATCGGTCACCGCACCCGAGGGCACCACCACCCGCCTCACCGCCCGGCACGCCGTCGCCGTCTGCACCGGCAGCCACGCCGTGCTGCCACCGCTCGACGCGCTGGCCGAGGTGCGGCCCTGGACCAGCCGCGACGCCACCAGCGCCGAGTACGTCCCCGCACGGCTGCTGGTGGTCGGCGGCGGCGTCGTCGGCACCGAGATGGCCACCGTCTTCCAGGCGCTCGGCTCCCAGGTGACGCTGCTGGTCCGCGGCGAGCGGCTGCTGCCCCGCATGGAGCCCTTCGCCGGCGAACTCGTCGCCGAAGCCCTCACCGAGGCCGGCGCCGAGGTACGCACCGGCACCGAGGTCACCGCCGTCACCCGCGACGGCCCCACCGTCACCGCCACCCTCGGCGACGGCGAGCGCGTCGAGGCCGAGGAGATCCTCTTCGCCACCGGCCGCGCCCCCCGCACCGACGACCTCGGCCTGGAGAACATCGGCCTGGAGCCCGGGAGTTGGCTCACCGTCGACGACAGTTGCCGCGTCCTCGGCCACACCTGGCTGTACGCCGTGGGCGACGTCAACCACCGCGCCCTCCTCACCCACCAGGGCAAGTACCAGGCACGTATCGCGGGCGCCGCCATCACCGCCCGCGCCCAGGGCGTACCACTGCTGGAGACCGACCGGTGGGGCGCCCACTCCGCCACCGCCGACCACGACGCCGTACCGCAGGTCGTCTTCACCGACCCCGAGGCCGCCTCCGTGGGCCTCACCCTCGCCGAGGCGGAACGCGCCGGCCACCGGGTCCGCGCCGTCGACCAGGACCTCGCCGCGGTCGCCGGCGCCGCACTCTACGCCGACGGCTACCGCGGCCGGGCCCGCATGGTGGTGGACCTCGACCGCGGCATCCTCCTCGGTGTGACCTTCGTCGGCCCCGGCATCGGCGAACTCCTCCACTCCGCCACCCTCGCCGTCGCCGCCGAAGTCCCCCTGGACCGCCTCTGGCACGCGGTCCCCTCCTACCCCACCATCAGCGAGGTCTGGCTCCGGCTCCTGGAGGCGTACCGGGACGGGAGTTGAGGGGCGGCGGCAGGTCGGGACCAGCTCAGCGGGCGTCCCGGGGGAAGGGGAAGTCGCCGTCCAGGGCCGCCGCGGTCCGCAGATAGCGCACCGCCTCCGCGTCCCGCCCCAACCGCTGGAGCGTCCGCCCCAGCATCAACTGCGCATAGCCCTCCACCGGGTCCAGCTCCAGCACCTCCCGCAACTCCCGCTCCGCGCGGCCCAGTTGAGCCGAGTGGTAGTAGGAACGCGCCAGCAGCAGCCGCGCCGCCACCTGCCGCGGCTCCGCCTCCACCAGCCCCCGCAGCACCACCGCGGCCGCCGCGTACCGCCGCTCCCCGAACAGCCGCCCGGCCCGCTCCCACCGCTCCGCCGGCGTCCCACGGTCGTAGTACGCGAAGGGCGCCCGCCCCTGCTCTTCCCCGCGGCTCTCGAATCCGTACTCCACGTGACACCTCCTCTGTGCCGCCCAACAGGGGCACCGCGGCACATATTCCACCCCCTCGGGCCGAATGACGCGCCGCCCGCCGAGGGCTAGGTTGTCAGCCATGAGCAACCTAGAGCGTGCGGCCGTCCCGTCCCTCTGCGGCGGCCGCGGATTCGTCGTCCCCGAACCGGTACGCGAGCTGCTCAGCCCGCGCCGGGTCCCCCTGGGCGAGTCCACCGTCGTCCGCCGCCTGCTGCCCAACCTCGGCCGCCGCATGGTCGGCGCCTGGTGCTTCGTCGACCACTACGGCCCCGACGACATCGCCGACGAACCCGGAATGCAGGTGCCGCCCCACCCGCACATGGGCCTCCAGACGGTGAGCTGGCTGCACGAGGGCGAGGTGCTGCACCGCGACTCCCTCGGCAGCCTCCAGACCATCCGCCCGCGCCAACTCGGCCTGATGACCTCGGGCCGCGCCATCAGCCACTCCGAGGAGAGCCCCCGCCCGCACGCCCGCCTGCTGCACGGCGCCCAACTCTGGGTCGCCCTGCCGGACTCCCACCGCCACACCGAGCCCCACTTCGAGCACCACGCCGACCTCCCCCTGGTCACCGCCCCCGGCCTCACCGCCACCCTCATCCTCGGCACCGTCGACGGCACCACCTCCCCCGGCACCACCTACAGCCCCCTGGTCGGCGCCGACCTCACCCTCACCCGCGACACCGAACACCGCCTCCCCCTGGAACCGGACTTCGAGTACGCGGTCCTCACCATGTCCGGCGAAGCCCGAGTCGACGGCGTCCCGGTCCTCCCCGGCTCCATGCTCTACCTGGGCTGCGGCCGCACCGACCTCCCCCTGCACGCCCTCTCCGACACCACCCTCATGCTCCTCGGCGGCGAACCCTTCGAAGAGGAACTGATCATGTGGTGGAACTTCATCGGCCGCACCCAGCAGGACATCGAGACCGCCCGCTCCGACTGGATGGCTTCCCACCGCTTCGGCGAGGTACACGGCTACGCCGGCGACCGCCTCCCCGCCCCGGAGTTGCCGCCCGTACCGCTGAAGCCGCGCGGTAGGACTCGCTGACCTGCGGGGATGCGTATAACTCATGCCTCACATGCATCGCTGACTTTACTGACGGGTCCTCAATTCCTGTTGAGCTATCCGATCTGCCTCGACCCGGCCGGAGACCCGTGTCGGCGCAGCGCCGTCCCGAGGCGCCGGGGGGTCTCCAACTGCCGTGCACGCGCGGTCCATTGGCCCCCCTCCAGGTGGGGAGCGGTCATACGTCCGGCGCCGAAGTCCCGGCGCACGTCCAGGTCCAGCCGGAGCCGTTCCGGATCGACCACCGCGGCCCGCTCACCGTCCGCCAGTACGGCGTCGTCCCGCAGGACCCGGGGCGGGCGGGTGGCGGTCATGTCAGGTGCCCGATCCGTCCCGGCCCGGCGCGGACGGCCGCTGGTTGTAGGCGTATGACGCCCGGTCGTTGAGCGCGCTGCCCCAGCTCTGCAGGCGGGCGGCGAGACCGCGGGTGGGCGGGTGGACGGTGTCTCCCTTGCCTAGTTCGGTGTGCCCTGCGGGTGCCGGCAGGAGCCGGGCGGTGAGTGAGGTCAGGCGGATGGTGGCGGATGGGGCGATGCCGTGGGCCGCACCGGCCGCCTTGGCGAGTGGGGTCAGGACCAGCCGGGTGCGGCGGTGCCCGACGGCGGACACGATGCGTTCGGCGGCCCGCTCGGCGTTCATGGAGAGGCCCGGTGTCCCCGCGAGCGCGGAGAACCAGCCGAACTCCTTTCGCCGGTCGCCGCCGAACTCGGCCTGGAGATGGGATCCGGTGCGCATCAGACCGGGGTGGACCGTGGTGACGCTGACGCCCTCTGCGGCGAGTTCCGCGTTCAGTCCCTCGCCGAGCGCCGCCACGGCCGACTTGGCGCACGCGTACGGCAGCAGGTGCGGCGGGGTGACCAGTCCGCCGACCGAACCGATCAGGGCGAGCCTGCCGCCGTGCGGGCTGCGGCGCAGATGCGGCAGCGCCTCGTAGGACGTGTGGAGGGCGCCGCCGAACATGGTGTTCATGGCCTCCTCGAACTGTCCGGGGGCCAGGTCCTGGGCCGGTGCGACCTGGATGACCCCGGCGTTGGCGATCACCACGTCGATCCCGCCGCACGCCTCCGCGGTGGAGCGGAGCAGTTCCCGCACCGCGGCCCGGTCACGGACATCGCACACCGCGGTGCGGACGCGGTGGCGGCCGCGGTCCCGCAACAGCCGGGCGCCCCGGTCGAGTTCGGACCTGTCCCGGGCGGCGATGGTGACCTGCCCACCGCGCGCGGCGAGCGCGTCGGCCAGCAGCAGCCCCAGACCACGGGACCCGCCGGTCACCACCGACGTCAGCCCGGTCATGGCGGATGCGGAGAGCAGAGACGACACGGCGGTACTTCCCTTCCTCGCCCGGTGGTCCCCGCCGAGTGCCCAAGCCCGTACGCCTCACGCGCCTGCGCTCAGGGCACGGCCGCCGGTGGCGTGCTTAGCCGCCGCACAGGGGGTACGCGTCAACGGCTGCCGGTACCGCGTCGGCCCCGGCGCCGCCCACCAGGCCTTCAGAGATGGGGTTGCTCCATGACCGCTCCCACCGTTCAGGCCACCGGACCGGCGCCGCCCGTGATCACGCTGCCGGGTGTGTACCACCCGCAGACCGACACCTTCCTGCTCGCCCGCGCCCTCCACCGGGAGAACATCCGCCGGGGCATGGACGTCCTCGACGTCGGGACCGGCAGCGGCGCCCTCGCCATCTGCGCGTCCCGGCTCGGCGCCCGGGTCGTCGCGGTGGATGTGGCGCGCCGGGCGGTACTCGCCGCCCGCCTCAACGCGCTGCGGGCACGCAGCCGCGTCACGGTGCGCCACGGCGACCTCTTCGCCCCGGTCCGCGGGCGGACCTTCGACCTGGTCGTCACCAACCCGCCCTACGTACCCGCCCCGTACCGGCCACCGAGCCGGCACGGGGCACACCGCTCCTGGGACGCGGGACCGGACGGGCGTGCCGTGGTGGACCGGGTCTGCGCCGGCGCTCCGCGGGCCCTGCGCCCGGGCGGTGTGCTGCTGATGGTGCACTCGGGCCTGTGCGGGAGCGGGGACACCCTGCGCCGGCTGGCACACCAGGGCCTGCACGCCGAGATCCACGACCGGGCACGCATCCCGTTCGGACCGGTACTGCGCTCCCGCCAGGACTGGCTGCGAGAACGCGGACTGGCCGAAGTGACCGAGGACCACGAGGAGTTGGTGATCATCCGTGCCCGGCGACCCTGACCGGATCTGCCGTCTCACCCTGCCCGCGGACGGGCCCCTCCTGGTGCGCGGACCGGTGGAGGTGACCCTCGACGACGGCACCGTCGCCACCTCCGACCGGTTCGTCGTCGCCGTCTGCACCTGCCGCCGCAGCCGCACCTACCCGTGGTGCGACACCAGCCACCGCCGCCGCACCCGGCCCGCACGGAAGGCCGACCGCCCATGACGAGCCACCCCGCGACCGCGGCCCCCGCCCTGCCACGCCCTCGCGGTCCGCTCTCCGCCGCGGTCATCACCGCCCTCACCACCTCCGCGCGGCCCCACCCCACCCCCGACCGTCTCCGGCCCCACCTCGCCGCCCCCGACCCGTACGGCGACGACCTGCAACTCGCCCTCTATGTGCTCTACGAGCTCCACTACCGCGGCTTCGCACACGTCGACGCGGACCTCGAATGGGACCCCGGCCTGCTGTCCCTGCGCCGCGCCCTGGAGACCGTCTTCGAGTCGGCCCTGCGCACCGGCACCGGGCCGGCGCAGAGCGTCGACGAGGCGCTGGGCGGGCTGCTGGTGGAACCGGCCGGACACGACCCGGACAGCGTGAGCCACCACCTCCAACGCGAGGGCACCCACGGGCAGTTGAGCGAGTACGCCGCACTGCGCTCCCTCTACCACCTGAAGGAGGCCGACCCCCACCTGTGGGCCGTGCCCCGCCTGCACGGCCGGGCCAAGGCCGCCCTGGTCGCCGTCGAGTACGACGAGTTCGGCGCCGGACGGGCCGAGGACGTCCACGCGCACCTGTTCGCCGAGCTGATGGCGGACCTCGGCCTCGACAACGCCTACGGCCGCTACCTCGACGCGGCCCCCGCCGCCGCCCTGGCCACCGTCAACCTCATGTCCCTGTTCGGCCTCCACCGCGCCCTGCGCGGCGCGCTCGTCGGGCACTTCGCCACCCTTGAGGTGACCTCCTCACCCGCCTCCGCCCGCCTCGCCGAAGCCCTGCGCCGAACCGGCGCCGGACCGGCCGCCGTCCGCTTCTACACCGAACACGTCGAAGCGGACGCCGTACACGAGCAGGTGGTACGCCGCGACGTCATCGGCCAACTCCTCACCGACGAACCCGAACTCGCCCCCGACATCACCTTCGGCATCCAGGCCACCCTCCTGCTGGAGAACCGCCTCGCCACCCACCTCCTCACCGCCTGGCGCTCCGACCACAGCCCCCTGCGCATCCCGCTCTCCGGAACACCTCCACCATGACCCAGGCACCGGGCCCCGCGGTCTCCAGTCACGGCCTCAGCAGTGTCTTCACCATGCCGTCGTCCTTGGCCTGGAAGGCCCGGCGAACACGTTGGGGTGCACCAGCATCGCCACCCGGTGGTCGTCGCCGGGCAGTTGGCGCTCGGCGCTGCGTACAACAGACGAGCAGGAAGCTTCCCGGCCCCCACGACACTTTCCTTGCACACCTCTTGCGGCGGCCTTGCCGTGAGGTGCGGGCGCTGCGTGAGCACGACGACGAGGGCGGCGTCCGCCGCTACGGTGTCGCGGAGGCGGACGCGGGCAGCTCACCGGGCGTGCGAGCCCACCTCCGCCGTCGGCTGCTTGCCAGGGGCATCGTGCGAGTCGGTGCCACCGTTGCCGGTCAGCAGCGCGAGGACGAGCAGCAGAAGCAGCAGCACGCCACCCCCACCCACCGCGACGGCACCCGGCCCACTGACGCGCCGGACGTGCGGGCGGACGTATGAGCCGTCGCGGCGGTAGTGGCCACGGACGTGTGTGGTGGCGGCGCCTGCCGTGGCGGCCCTCGGGCGGGGCACCGTGGTGCGGAGCGCGGGGGCCGGAGCCGGGCTGGCGAGCCGGTTGGCCGCCGAGCCCCTGGGCCGGCGGGTGTGCGGGCGGACGTACGAGCCGTCGCGGCGGTAGTGGCCACGGACGTGCGGCATCCGAAATCACCTCAGGTAGGCCGAGTCGAACAGGACGAAGATCACACCCAAACCGGGCATCGGGAAGACGCTACAGCCCCCCACTGACAGTCCCGGCTCGCTCAACTCCCTTGCCTGCGACCTATGTTGGTGAGATCTCGCCCGAAAGGAGGTGCCGGATCAAGCAGCATGGCGGGGCGGGAGTTCTGTCCCCTGGTCACGCGGCCCTCAGCGGAGGGTGGCGAACCAGCGGATGATGGCCGGGGTGGCTGCGGTGTTGGAGCCGAGGTGGCGGGAGCCTTCGTGGTCGACGGGGCCGAGGTCGGTGATCGGGGCGGGTACGCCGTGGGTGCGGAGGGCGGCCTGGCAGTGGGTGGTGTTGGTCGTGACGGCCTGTTCGTCGCCGCCGGACAGGTAGAGGCGGATCGGGGCGCGGGGGGTCCAGTCCGTGCAGACGGCGTCGGTGGTGCGCAGTGCCGCGGCGAAGGGGCCCGTCGGGTGGGCGAGGAGGGAACGGCCACGGGCGGTCAGCAGCCTGTCGAGGCTGTCGGGGGTGCCCTCCATGAGTTGCCGCCCGGTGTGCGCGCCGTCGAAGAGGGCCTCGACGGTGGTGGCGTACGGGGCCCGGAACACGTCGGCGGGGCTGTCGTAGATGTGGTGGAGGCGCTGGAAGGCGACCAGGGTGTACGCCGCGTACAGCACGCTCGATTTGGGTTCGAGTCGGCCTTCCGTCAGGGCGGGCAGTTCGGCGCCGCTGAAGTCGTACGCGCCGCTGACCGGGGCGAGTGCGCCGAGCCGGAACCACCGGTCCTCGCCTGCCTGGAGGGCCCGGCCGAGTCCGAGTGCGGCCGAGGCGCCCTGCGAGAAGCCGGTGACCATGACCTTCCGTTCCAGCGTGTGCCCGGTGCGCGGGGCGAAGGCGCGGGCGGCCCGCAGCATGTCGAGGGACGCGGTGGTCTCGGAGCCGATGTCCATCCAGGGGTGCAGGCCGGGGCCCTTGCCCATGCCGAGGTAGTCGGGTGCGATGCCCGCGGTGCCCGCCGACGCGTGGGCGATCACCGGCGCGGACACGAAGTCGGCGCGCTGCATGGACGGCGAGTCGTCCTTGTGGCTGCCGGTGCCGTGCGCGAAGGAGACCGCCCGCAGTTGTCTGTGGTGGTCGAGCGGTACGACGAACAGCCCGCTGGCGGTGGTGGGCCGGCCGTGCGGGTCGACGGTGCGGTAGACGAGCCGGTAGGCGACGACGCCGTGGCGGACGGTGCCGCTGCCGAAGCCCGCGGTGTGCAGTTCGGAGGCCACGGACCGCGGGGTGGGCAGGGTGTACAGCTTCTCCGCGGAGACCAGGGCGCCGCGGCCGGTGCCCCACTCCCCGTGGTGCGCTGTCCCGGCCTGGGCCTGGGCCTGAGCGGCGGACGCCGTGGCGGCGGTGGCGGTGGCCGTACCGGTCAGCAGCAGGCCGCAGCAGAGGGCCGCCGTCGCTGCCCGGAGGCCGGGGCGGTGCCGGGTCGCCCGGTGCGGGGATGGTGGGGCCGGTGCGGGGATGACCACGAGTTCCTCCAAGCAGGGTTCGGGAAGTCCACTTCAGCCTCACGTGGCGGGGGCTGTGACGCACTGGTGCTGGCCCCCGGGGTCCTTCTGGTGCCCGCACCCCTGTCCGGTTGCTTGCTCATGTGGTGGAGCTTCATCGGCCGCGCCCAGCAGGACATCGAGACCGCCCGCTCCGACTGGATGACTTCCAACCGCTTCGGCGAGGTACACGGCTACGCCGGCGATCGCCTCCCGGTCCCGGAACTGCCGCCCGTACCGCTGAAGCCGCGTGGTAGGACTCGCTGACCTGTGCGGACGAGCCTCGTAGGTCTCGTGCCGAGGTCGTGTGTGACGGTGCTCGATGATCATCTGTGCGCACGCGCCAGGCCGCAGAGTAGGGCCGCCCGGAAGACGGAGGAATTCTGTGGGCCGCTGGGGGGGGAGCAGCACCGCAGTCCGTGTCGCCGTAATCCGATGAGCAACTCCCTTGATTTGCCAAGGAGTTGGGGGGATCTGGTTGCGGTGGCCGTCTGGCGCGCTGCCGTGGTGGTGCCTCAGTCCGGAGTTCGGGTGGTTCAGGGTGGCGTGAAGCAGGAGGTCGGTGATGGTTCGCTGGTGCGGGATGTCCATGGTTGTCCCCGGTGCCGGGGCGGGCGGCGGGCGCTGCGGCCCCGGGCGTGGGGGACGTGCGGTCCGTGCGGGGGTGCCGGAATTCCGTGGGCGTGAATGCGGATGCAAACATATTCGTTCTCGGGCCGTGTATTCCGCGGAAGAATGGCGGAAAGAGTTCGCCGGGGAATTCAGGCGGCCCCACCGGTCGACATGCTGCGTTTCGGCCGCCGTGAGTTGTTGACGGTTGTGCTCGCAACGGTGCTCACCGAGCGCGTCGACGGTGAAGGGGTGTGCCGGTGATGCGGCATGTTCCTGTGGGGCGCGTGATCACGATGTGAACATAGGCGGATCTCTGCCCGCAGTGTGGAATGCGTGACCGCTTGCGGACAGTGATGTCGCGCAGGGTGGTTATGTGGATGCGAGGAGTAGTCAAGGGGTGGAGTTTCGAATGGGTTTGGGGGATGGGTGCAGCTTGCTGACAAAAGCGGACGGACGGCGTCGGGATGCTTGCGTTTTCGGCCAATCGGCGTGATGGATTAATTGGACGATGCGGGAGTGGTGACAGGTGTGTTGACTTGAGGATTTGGCTTGTCGTAGTGTCTCGGCCCTAATAGTCAACCGCTGGTGTTGTATTTTCGGGAATAAATTCCACCTGCCGGAACCCCATGGGGCAAGTCGGACGTGTCGACGTGGAGATCCCACGTGGTCCGAACCGGACAGGGGTTCACGTGCGTGGGGGGACGTCGTGTCGGAAGTGACAATTCAGCAGGTACATACAGGTGCGGCGGAGGCGGCGTACAGCGATCACGCCTCCCGTGTCGAGCAGGCACTGTTACAGGCGGGTGCGCTGATCGACAGCACCGTCTCGTTCCACCGGCGGCGGCCGCCGAACTCCGTTCCGGTGGACCGCGCGGACGGCACGTCGACCGGGGAGGTGCTCGGGCCCCTCGTCTCGGGAGCCCGGTACACCGTGAGCGTGATGCTCACCGAGCCCGGAGAGTTCACCGACACGGTGATGCGGATGCTCGCCACCGTGCCCGCGCAGGTGACGGTACGGGTGCTGTGCACCGCCGAACTGGCCGACTCCTTACCGCTGGTGTCCGTCGGCGGTCTGCGGATCCGGGGTGCGGTGCGGGTCTCGCGCAGCGAACTCCGTGCCATCGTTGTCGACGGCACCGCCGCCCTGGTCCGCGCGGCGGAGGGGCGGTCCCTGGTGGTGCACGACGCGGCCACCGTCCGCGCACTGGAACTCTTCTTCGCCACCGCCTGGACGCGCGGGCGCGGGCTCGGTGACCGGCTCCAGCTCAGCCCCCGGCTGCGCACCGAACTCGTCCGGCAGATCCTGGAGCGGCTGCGCGCCGGCTGCACCGATGAGACGGCGGCACGTGAACTCAATGTGTCGTTACGCACCTACCGGCGCTATGTCGCCGAGATCATGCGTGAACTGAACGCCCACTCCCGCTTCGAGGCCGGCTACCGGGCCGTCGAGTCGGGACTGCTGTCGAAGTAGCGGCCGTGTCATCCGGAGTTGAGGCAGCCAAGGAGCATGGAGGACGACGTGCCCCAGAGACCCCAGAGACCCCAGAGAGAAGACGAGCCACAGCGGGACGAGGCCCAGAGGCACCAACCGCACGGACACCAACCGCAGAGACACCAACCGCAGAGACGCGAACTGCCGGGAGCGGCGGGGGCGCGGGGGGAAGACGACGAGTTGGAGAGCTCCCTGCTCAAGGTCCGGGCGCTGATCGAGACGACGGTGGCCCTGCATCGCTCCCGCAGCGACCAGGAGAAGATGATCACGATCATCTCGCAGGACCACGACGCGATGCTCGCCCAGGCGCGGGAACTCATCAGCGGCGCCCGGCACAGCATCGACGTCATGCACGCACGCGCGTGCGGGCCCGGCGAGCGGATCGAGCGCAGCGGGCGCGAGCTGATCTGCCACGCCCGTGAGGGGGTGAAGGTGCGGCTGCTGTTCAACCCCGAGATGGTCGAGGAGGACTATGTGCGCGAACAGCTCGACGGGCAGCGGCCGGTGGCGATCCGGGTCACCCGCGTCCCCCCGCTCCAGGCGCTGATCGCGGACCGCGAGACCGCCCTGGTGGTGGCCGTCTGCGCGGTGGGCTTACGGGCGTCGCTGATCCGGGCGCCGGAACTGACGCACACCCTGTGCACCCTCTTCGAGAACGTGTGGACGCAGGCCGTGCCCGCGGGGGAGCGGCTGGTCTTCGGTGACCGGCACCGGGTGGCGCTGGCCCGGCGCATCCTCGGCACGCTGCACGCCAGTGTCACCGACGAGGTCGCCGCCCGGGAGCAGGGCATCTCGGTGCGCACCTACCGGCGGCATGTCGCGGACATCATGGCGCTGCTGGGCGCCAACTCCCGCTTCCAGGCCGGGGTCCGCGCCGCCGAACTCGGACTGCTGCCGGCGTCGAGCCGCTCCGGCTCCGCCCAGGGCCCGAGCTGAGCGCGCGGACTCACAGGGCCAGTCTTCACCCCCCAGCGGCACCCGGGCATCGGATGCCATCGCATATACCGCGGCAGGCCTGTGCGGGGCCTGCCGCGTCCAGGGTGGCAACTTCTTGAAAGTCGCGTTGCCGCCCTTGCGCCGGGGCCAGTTGGATGTGGGGCCAGCCAGTAGGAGAAAGGCGGGTCCATGAGCGGAGTACCGGTCGCGTTGGTCTTTCCCGGCCAGGGAACGCAGCAGCGGGGGATGGGCGAGCCCTGGCGGGACACCGCCTCCTGGGCCCTCACCGAGGAGATATCCGCCGCCACCGGGGAGGACCCCGGCCGACTCCTCCTGCGCACACCGGGCGAGCAGCTCCGCCGCACTGACCTCGCCCAACTCGCCGTGTTCACCTGGGTGTTCATGGCCCACGCCGAAGCGGTGCGCGCCGGGACGCTGGGCGGGCCGGTCGTCGCCTGCGCCGGCGCCGTCCTCACCGAGCCGACCGTCGCCCTCACCGCACCGGCAGCCCTCACCGCACCGGCAGCCCGCGCCGCACCGGCAGCCCTCACCGCACCGGCAGCCCGCGCCGGATCGGTGGCCCGTACCGAAGGGGTGCCCGCGCGATGAGTGTCACCGTTCCTCAGCGGGCACCGGTCAGCGGTATCGGGGTGCTGGACAAGGCGTCGACGCTGCTCGCCGTGGTCGAGGGGGGTCCGGCGTCGCTGGCGGAGCTGATCGAGACCACCGGTTACCCCCGTCCCACGGTGCACCGCATCGCTTGCGGTATGGAGCAACTCGGCCTGCTCGCACGGGACTTCCAGGGCCGGTTCACGGTGGGGCCACGGCTGGGGAACATCGCCGTGGAGGCCTGCCGGGACCGGCTGGCAGCGGCGGCCGCCTCCGCCCTGGAGGACCTGCACGCGCTGACCGGGCTGCCCGCCCGCCTCTTCCGCCGGCACAGCGCCCTCCAGGTCTGTGTGGCCACCTCCGGCGACCCGGGCGAGGTGCTGCCCGTCGGCTCCGCCCGCCCCGCCTCCGCGGGGCCGGTCGCCCAGGTCCTGCTGGCGTGGGAGGAGCCGGAGACCCTCTACGAGGGGCTGACCGGCGCCCGGTTCACCGCGGGACATCTGGCCGTGGTCCGGCGGCGCGGCTGGGCCGAGGGTCCCGATCCGATGGCGCCGGGGGAGGTCTGCACCGCGGTACCGGTGTGGGCGGCCGGGAACCGGGTGGTGGCGGCACTGGCGGTCACCGGCCCCGCGGCCCGGATGGCGAGCCCGCGCCGCCGGCTGCTCGGTGCCGCCATCGACGCGGCCACCGAGATCGGCGACCGGCTGAAGAGGGCGCGCGGCGGCCGCGGCGGCGAGTAGCGGGTGTGCCGGACGGTCGCTCCGGCCCCCGCCGCCCCCGCACGGCCGCGGAGTCCGCGGCAAGGTGCCATGACACCTTGTGGCCAAGGACGTTGGGCGGGGCGTGACGGGCTGCGAAAATCATGGTGGGACGCGCCCCGGGGCCTGTCTTCGCCCTCCCGGCGTTGCCCGGAGGGCGGCCCCGCGTCGTCATGGGGGTGCTCCCTGCTGGAACGGAGTGGGGAGCGTGGGGGAGAACGGCATGGTGCGTGGACCGGATGACGGGGGGAGTCGGTGATGACCGTGGGGGAGCGGCTCGGCGGACTCGGGGCGGGGCGCGGCGGTAAGCCGGCGCACCGGGCCCGTACGCGGCGCCGTACTCGTACAACTCCCTTGCTGGGGGCGGGAGTTCGCCGGTTTCAGTGGAGGAGACCGCGATGGGCGGGATGGACTTCAGAGTGCTCGGCCATGTGTCGGCCCGCAGTGGCGGCGGCACCGTCGCACTCGACGGCGACAAGCAGCGCACCGTGCTGGCGGCGCTGCTGCTGGCCCGGGGCACCGTCGTCACCGACGAGCGGCTCAGCACCCTGCTGTGGAGCTGGGACCCGCCCGCCGGGAGCACCAAACAGCTCTACACCTACGTCTCCCGGCTGCGCACCCGCATCGGCGGCGCGGTGTCCCTGGAGCGGACCGGCCGCGGCTACCGGCTCGACATCGGCGACGCCTTCTTCGACTGGGCCGCCTTCCACGACTTCACCAGGACCGGTGCCGCCGCACTGCGCGCCGGACGCCATCCGGAGGCCGAACGGCGTTTCGCGGCCGCGCTCGCCCTGTGGAACGGGCCGGTGCCGACCGGGGTGACCGAGCGGTTCGCGGAAGCGGAGGGGCAGCGGCTGGTGGAGGCCCGGCTGGCCGCCCTGGAGGATTACGTGGAGGCCGCGCTCGCCACCGGAGGCCATGCCGAGGCGGTGCCCGCGCTGACCCGGGAGGTGGCCGAGCACCCGCTGCGGGAGCGGCTGCGCGGCCAGTTGATGACGGCGCTGCACCGCAGCGGCCGGCAGGCCGACGCCCTCGCCGTGTACGAGTCGGGCCGCCGCATCCTCGCCGACGACCTCGGGATCGACCCGGGCACGGGCCTGCGCACCCTCCACCGGGAGATCCTCACCGGCACCCTGTTCTGCCCCGGCGCCCGTACCACCGCCGCGGAGCCGGTGGGCACCGGCGTCCTGCCGCCCGCGGACGGCGGGCCGGGGCCGGTGGCCGGCGCGGTGGTGCGGAAGGCGACGGTGCCGGCCCAAGTCCCGCCCGCCCCGGCGGACTTCACCGGGCGGCACCGGGAGGCCGGGGAGGTGGTCGGGGCGCTGCGCGCACAGCGGGACGTGGTGATCACCGGAGCACCGGGAACCGGCAAGTCCGCACTGGCCCGGCATGTCGCGGAACGCTGCCGCGACGCCTTCCCCGACGGCCTGCTCCACGCCGACCTGGGCGCCGCCGGACCCGCCCGCACCCCCCAGGAGGTGCTCGGCTGGTTCCTGTGCGCCCTGGGCACCGCCCCGGCCGAGCTGCCGCACACCCTGGACGAACGCGTCCAGCTCTACCGGACCAGCTCCGCGGGCCGACGCCTGCTGGTCGTCCTGGACGGTGCCGTGGACGACGCCCAGGTACGCCCGCTGCTGCCGGGGGCCGGGGAGAGCCGCACCCTCGTCACCGGTGTCCGCGCCTCGCTGGGCTCCCTGGAGGGCACCCGGCTGGTGCGTCTGGGACCGCTCGCGGCGCCCGACGCCGTGGGGCTGCTCGCCGCGGTCGCGGGCCCGGAGCGGATCGCCGCGGAACCGGACGCCGCCGCCCGGATCGCCGAACTCTGCGACCGGACCCCGCTCGCCCTGCGGATCGCGGCCGCCCGGCTCGCCGCCCGGCCCCACTGGTCCGCCGCCCGGCTCGCGGCCAGGCTGGAACCGGAGGAACGCCGCCTGGGCGAGCTGAAGTTCGGCAGCCTCGACGCCGCGGCGGGCCCACGCGCCGTGCTGCACGCCCTCTCCGGTGAACTGCGGCGGGCCTTCACCGCGATCGCCGCGGTCGGGCCCCGGCGGCTCACCGCCACCGGGGCCGCGCTGCTCCTCGGCACCGGAGCGGAGGACGCGGAGGAGATCCTCGACCAACTCGCCGACGTATGGCTCCTGGAGGGCCACACCCCGGCGGGTGGCCACTGGCCCCACTACCGCGTCGTCCCCCTGGCCCGACTGGCCGCCGCCGTCCGCCCACCGGCCCTCACGGCCGTCTCCGAATAACGCGGTCCGGGCTCAGCCGCAGCCGCCCGCGTGGCCCTCGTCGAAGGTGCGGGTCTCCGGTGGTGTGGCGAACTCCTCGCGCTGCGAGGCGAGTTCGACCAGGGTCTCCACGTACTCGGTGAGCAGCTTCACCGACGGGTCGGTGGTGTCCTCCGGGGACGCCGCCTCCGGTACGGTCCGCCGCTCCTGCTCCGCCCGCTGCTCGATCTCCGACAGAAACGCGAGCGGGTGCCGCACCCGGTCGGGCGGCGTCTGGTCGTCGTACACGGTTCCTCCTCCGCTGCCGTGGACCGGGGCCCCTCCGGGCCCCGGGGACAGCATGGGCGGCACGGGGATACAGAAGACCGCCGCTTTCTTGGGGCCGCCGTACGGGAGTCCGCAAGCCGCGATACAGGTCCCGTACAGACCGCTCGGGTACCGCGCCGGTTGCAGCAAGCTGCCACACCTCTGGGGCCTGGGGCGCCGCGCACCTAGGGTCGGCGCGGCGCTTCGCCTACCGAGGGAGGGGTCCGATGACATCGCAGGCCGTGGACTTGCTCAGCCGGTTACCGCTCGTCGTGCTCGTCGCCGCGGTGGCCGTGGTGCTGCTGCTGGCCCTGGCGGTCGCCGTCTCCACCGCCTCCCGCCGCCTCCTCGGGATCAGCGTGGGACCGCTGCGGATGCTCGGCGCCGGGTCCGCCGGGGTCGCCAGCCTGGTGCTGTACGGCAATCTGCTGCCCGTCGACGAACGCGACCTGGGCGCGCTGTCCACCCTCCAGATCCCCCTCGCCCTCCTCGCGGCGATGCTGACGCTGGTGGTCCTCGAAGTGTTTGTGCCGTACGGGAGTTGGGCCCGGCCCTGGCAGGCGGTGCGGGGCCTCGGCGACCGGGTGCGCAGGACCCGCCGCTCTGTACAGATCAGCCGCGTCTTCATGCGCAACGGCCTCGGCCGGGTGCTGCGCGGGCGCGGCGGCTGGGACCGGGCGATGCGGCCCGGACCGTTCGGCGAGCAGTCGGCCCGCTCGGCCCGGATCGCCCTGGAGGAGTGCGGCGGGGCGATGATCAAGCTGGGGCAGTTGCTCTCCACCCGGCGCGATCTGCTGCCGCCGCACTTCATCGAGGAGCTCAGCCGGCTCCAGAGCGAGGTGCCGCCCGCACCGTGGCCCGAGGTGGAGGCGGTGCTGCGCAAGGAGCTCGGGCGGCCCGTCGCCGAGGTGTTCGCCGGTATCGACCGGGTGCCCCTCGCCGCCGCCTCCGTCGCCCAGGTGCACCGGGCGCGGCTGCGGGACGGTTCGACGGTCGTGGTGAAGATCCAGCGGCCCGGGGTGCGGGAGACGGTCGAGCGGGATCTGTCCATCGTCCTCGCGATCAGCCGCGGTCTCCAGGGCAGGGTCCGCTCGGCGCAGGCGCTGGGCCTGCGGGAACTCGGCGACGGCTTCGCCCAGTCCCTCCGCGAGGAGCTGGACTTCCGGGTCGAGGCACGCAACTCGCTCGCCGTGGCCCGCGCCACCGGCGGCTACGCGGAGCGGGCCGGGGTCCGCATCCCGCGGGTGCACTCCGAATACACCTCGGCACGGGTACTGGTCCAGGAGTGGCTGGAGGGCGTCACCTTCGACCGGGCCGCGGCCACCGCCGAGCGGGAGGGGTACGACCGGCAGGAGGCGGCCCGTACCGTGTTCGCCGCGATGCTGCACCAGATCCTGGAGGTCGGTGTCTTCCACGCCGATCCGCACCCGGGGAATCTGCTGCTGCTGGCCGACGGGAGGGTCGGGCTGATCGACTTCGGTTCGGTGGGCCGGATCGACGCCTCGGCCCGGCTCGCCATCCGCGAACTGCTGCTCGCCGTCGACCGCGGTGACCCGGCCGGACTGCACGACGCGCTGCTCACCCTGCTCGGCACCCGGGCGACCAGGCATGAGGACACCCTGCCCGGGCCGCTGCTGGAGCGGGAGTTGGGCCGCTTCATGGCGGTGCACCTGGGGCCGGACGCCCAGCCGGACACCGAGATGTTCACCGCGCTGTTCAGGACGCTGACCCGGTTCGCGCTGTCGGTGCCGCCGGAGATCGCCGCCGTCTTCCGGGCGCTGGCCACCGTCGAGGGCACCCTCACCCGGCTCGCCCCCGAGTTCCACCTGCTCCAGGAGGCGCGGTCGTTCGCGGTGGGATCGCTCACCGGCCGCTTCCGCCCCGGCGCGTCCGGCAGCCGGTCCGGGGGCGCGGAGGGCGCCTCGGCCGCGCAGGCCGCGTCGTCTCTCCTGCACGGCGCGGCACAGGAGTTGCTCCAGGTGCTGCCCATGATGCGCAGGCTGCCACGCCGGGCCGAGCGGATCAGCGCCGCCCTGGAGGAGGGCCGCCTCGGGGTGCGGGTGCGGGTGCTCGCCGACGAGCGGGAGCGGCACTTCGTGTCGGGCCTCATCCACCAGGTGACGATCAGTCTGACCGGCGCCTGTCTGGGTCTGATGGGGGTGATGCTGCTGGTGTTCGGCACCGGCAAGGGCCCTCATGTGACGCGCCATGTCGAGCTGTACCCGGTGATCGGCTACCACCTGCTGGCGTTCAGCGCGATCCTGATGCTCCGGGCCCTGTACACGGCGCTGCGCCACCCCGGTTGACCTGGGGCGGCGCAGCGGACACGGCCTCAGCCGCGGAGCAGCACCGGTAGCGCCTTCAGTGGGCGGACGACCACGTTCTGCTCGTACTCCAACCGGTCCGGCTCCACCGCGAGATGAACGTCGGGGAAGCGTGTGAAGAGGCGCCGGGCGGAGACCTCGGTGATGACCTTCGCCAGATGCGCCCCGGAGCAGTAGTGGATGCCGTGCCCGAAGCTGAGGTGGGCGGGCTTGGGCCGGTCCAGGTCCAGCAGATCGGGCCGGTCGGGGAACTGGCCGGGGTCGCGGTTGGTGGACAGCACGCAGATCACGACGACCTCGCCGGCGGGGACGGTCACCCCGCCCAGCTCGACCGGCTCGGTGGTGACGCGCTGGAGGGCGTTGCCGATGGGGCCCACATAGCGGATCAGCTCGTCCATCGACGCCGTCCACCGCCCCGGCTCCGCCATCAGCCGGGCACGCTCCGCCGGGTGTGTCAGCAGCGCCGCCAGCACCCCGCCGACCAGGCTGGCGGTGGTGTCGTTGCCGCCCGTCATCAGGGCGAAGCCGGTGGAGAGGATCTCGGTGCTGGTCAGCCGCCGCTCCGGGTCGGCGTGGATCAGCGCGGACAGCAGGTCCTCGCCCGGCTCGCGTTCCTTGCGGGCGATCAACTCCGCCATGAAATCCGACAGTTCGCGGATGGTGCGCTGCAACCGCCCGGACGGGTCGGTGGGCGAGTAGGACCTGAGCGCCGCCGACCAGCGCAGGAAGTCCGGCCAGCTCCCGGACGGTACGCCCATCAGCTCCGCGATGGTGATGACCGGCAGCGGATCCGCGTACCCGGTGACCAGATCGGCGGGCGCCTCGCCGTCGACGCCGTCGAGGAGACGGTCGGCGATCTCCTCCACCCGGGGGCGCAGCGCCTCGGCGCGGCGCGGGGTGAACGCGAAGCTGATCGCGCGGCGCAGCGGGGTGTGGCGCGGCGGCTCCAGATTGGCGAGGTGGTTGGCCTCCTCGGGCGGCGGCGACATCGGGCACCCGGTGCGCTCGGCCATCAGCCGGTAATGCACATGGATATCGCGGCTCAACCGGGGATCGGCCAATGCCGCCCTGGCGTCTTCGTAACGGGTCACCACCCACGCCCGGTTGCCGTCGGGGAAAGCCAACTCCCTTACCGGGCTTTCCTTTCGAACGTGTTCCAGAATCGGATAGGGATTCTGGGTGAACTCATTGGTGAGCATCCAGAACTTGGAAAGGGTCCGCGTGGCCGCCATCCTCTGACCTCCGTAGCGCAGCGCGGGGCTAGGCCGGACACGACCTACCGCTGATCCCTGGGCACGCTAGGGGGCTCTGCCGTTCGGCGCAGCACTGGTTTCAAGAGTTCAATCCGTGCTCGGAGGGGGGTGCCGCGGTGGGGAGCATCTATGCCGTTCGGCAGATGCGGACGCCTCCGCGCCGCTCTTAGGGTGCCGACCACAGCCGGACACGGTGCACAGTGCTCCGGTCATGGACCGTACTCGAATCGACCCGTGTAGGGGAGTGAGTCATGACCGCGACCATTTCGGCTTCGACCAAGCAGCAGGTCGCCGCGCGCGCAGTCGGGGTGAAGAAACTGTATGGCGAGGGAGAGGCACAAGTCGCAGCACTGCGTGGGGTGGACGTCGAATTCGTCGCCGGTGAATTCACCGCGATCATGGGGCCTTCGGGCTCCGGGAAATCGACCCTCATGCACACCCTGGCTGGCCTGGACACCCTCACCGAGGGCGAGGTCTTCATCGGCGACGCCAAGGTGAGCAGCATGACCGACAAGCAGCTCACCAAGCTCAGGCGGCAGCAGATCGGTTTCATCTTCCAGCAGTTCAATCTGCTGCCGACGCTCACCGCCGAGGAGAACATCCTGCTGCCGTTGGCGATCGCCGGGCGCAAGCCGTCCAAGGACTGGCTGGACCGGGTGGTGGACACGGTGGGCCTCGCGGAGCGCCTCCACCACCGGCCCGGTGAACTCTCCGGCGGCCAGCAGCAGCGCGTGGCCTGCGCCCGCGCACTGGTGTCCCAGCCGGAGGTCATCTTCGCCGACGAGCCCACCGGGAACCTGGACTCCACCTCCAGCGCCGAGGTGCTCGACTTCCTGCGGGACTCGGTGCGCACCCTCGGCCAGACCATTGTGATGGTCACCCACGACCCGCGGGCCGCGTCCTACTCGGACCGGGTGGTGTTCCTGGCCGACGGCCAGATCGTGGACGAACTCCGTGAGCCCGACGCGGACTCCGTCCTCGACAAGATGCGGCTGCTCGACAACCTGGCCCGGGTGGCGTGATGCTGACCGCGACCCTCAAAAGCCTCCTGTCGCGCAAGCTGCGGCTGGTCCTCTCCGGCCTCGCCATCGTCCTCGCGGTGATGTTCGTCTCCGGCGCCATGGTCATCAAGGCCACCCTCAACCAGTCCATAGACGCCCAGTTCAACGGCGCCTACCAGGACATCGACCTCTATGTGCAGCACCAGCCCAAGGTGTCCTCCGGTTCCGCCGACGATCCGGCGGCGGTGCCCCCGGTGGACCAGGCCGTCGTCGACAAGGTGGCGGACGCCCCCGGTGTGGCCCATGCCGGAGGGCTGGTCCTCGCCGAGGGGGCCCGCGCCATCGGCAAGGACGGCAAGGTCGTACCCGGCACCGGCGGCCCCCGCTACGGCGGCAGTTGGCGCGGCGAGAGCGATCTGGTGTCACTGCGCGGCGGGAGCGTGCCGCACCAGGACACCGAGGTCGCCATCGACGCGGGCCTGGCGAAGAAGGCCGGGTTCACGCTCGGCGACCGGATCGGTGTACTGACCGACGAGCCCCGCCGCACCTTCACCGTCGCCGGGATCTTCGGCTACTCCGGCCACCGGGACTCCATCGGCGGCGAGCAGACCGTCATCTTCAACGAGCCGGTCGCGCAGCGGCTGATGCTCGGCCGGAGCGGCGCCTACTCCGGGGTGCGGGTCAGCCTCTCCTCCGGTACCACCGCCTCGGAGGCGGCGAGTGGCATCGGCAGGCAACTCGGCCCGGACTGCAGCGTCCTGACGGGGCGTGAGCTGGCGAAGAAGGCCTCGGACAAGTCCCGCGGCATCCTCGACATGATGGGCACCATGCTGCTCGGCTTCGCCGCCGTCGCGGTGGTCGTCGGCATCTTCCTCATCGTCAACACCTTCTCCATCATCGTGGCCCAGCGGATGCGTGAACTCGCCCTGCTGCGCGCCCTGGGCGCCAGCCGACGGCAGATGATCGGCTCGGTGCTCCTGGAGTCGTTCCTGGTGGGCCTGGTCGCCTCCACGCTGGGGCTGGCCGCCGGGATCGGCATCGGGGCGCTCGGCTCCGATCTGCTGGCCTCCTCGACGGACGGGCTGAAGGTGGGCTCGCTCGGCGTACCCGCGTCCGCGGTGCTCTCCGCCTACGCGGTGGGCGTCCTCACCACCATGCTGGCCGCCCTGCTGCCGGCCGTAGGCGCCTCCAAGGTCCCGCCCATCTCGGTGATCCGGGCGAGTGCGGCTCCCGAGGGGCGGCACCGCAAGCAGACCTGGACCGGTGCCGTCATGCTCGGGCTCGGCGCGGTGCTGCTGGTGGTGGGCGGTATGACGTCCACCCTGAGCGGCGCCCTGCTGGCCTTCGTCGGGGTCGTCCTGCTCACCCCGCTGGTCAGCGGCCCGGCGGTACGGGTGCTCGGCTCGGTGTTCGCGCGCTCGCTGCCCGGCCGCCTCGGCCGCGGCAACTCCGCCCGCAATCCCCGCCGTACGGCCATCACGGCCTCCGCGATGATGATCGGGGTCGCCCTGGTCACCGCCATCAGCACCATCGCGGTCTCCTCCGAGGACAGCGTCGGCCATGACATCCGGCACGATCTGAAGGCCGATCTGGTGGCCATGGGCGAGGCGGGCTCCGCCACCTCCGCGGCGATCGACCCGGCCGCACTGGAGAAGGCCGGCGCGGTACGGGGCGTCCACGAGGTCGCCGCGGTGTCCCTCGACACCGCCAAGGTCGGCAAGGACACCCAGACCGTCGCCTCCTGGCAGGACTGGGCCACGGCGCGCGAGGTGCTCGGCATCAAGGGCTCCGACGGCTCGGTGGGCAGCCTGGCCGACGGCACCGTGCTGATGAACAAGGGCACCGCCGACGGCAGCGGACTGAAGGTCGGCGACACCGTCCGCGTCCAACTCCAGCGCGGCGAGGCGCACTCCTACCGGGTCGCCGGGGTGTTCGCCGACTCGGCGCTCGCCAACGGCGTCGTCGTCCCCTGGGCCGACGCGCAGACCGGATTCCGCAGCAAGCAGCCGTCCCAGGCGTACTTCGAACTGTCGCACGGTGCGGACACCGAGCGGACCGGCCACCGGATCGAGGCCCTGCTGAAGGACAGCCCGGAGGTCACGCTGAAGACCCGGGACGAGGTCATCGAGATGTTCAGCGGCGGGTTCGCCATGATGCTGGCCGTGGTGCAGGCCCTGCTCGGGGTGGCGATGCTGATCGCCGTACTCGGCATCGTGAACACGCTGGCCCTGTCGATCCTGGAGCGCACCCGCGAGATGGGCGCCCTGCGCGCCATCGGCCTCAGCCGCGGCCAGACGGTACGCATGATCATGACCGAGTCGGTGGTGATCTCCCTGTTCGGCGCGGTACTGGGGGTGGTGCTCGGGGCGGTGCTCGGGCTGGCGCTCGCGCACAGCATGAAGGGCCAGGGTGTCACCCATCTCTCCCTGCCCTGGGGGCAGATGCTCGCCTATCTGGTGGGCGCCGGGATCGTGGGCGTCATCGCCTCGCTGATCCCCGGCCGGCGCGGAGCACGGCTCAACGTGCTCGCCGCCATCAGCGAGGCGTGAGCCGGACGGGCGGTGGCCGTGCCGCGGGACCATTCCCGCAGCAC
>NZ_JBHVRR010000072.1:0-23405 GCF_042885635.1 Streptomyces sp. NPDC058045
GTTTCTGGGTTGGGGGGGACCGGGCGGGGCGCGGTGGGGGGGGGGGGCCGGGACCCGGGACTCTGCTGCCGTACCGCTACTGCTGCGGGTGGTGGGCCGGGATCTCGGGGAGGTCGCCGGTGGCCTCGTAGGCGGTGAGCATGTCGATCCGGCGGACGTGGCGCTCGTCACCGGAGAACGGGGTGGCGAGGAAGGTCTCGACGAACTTCACCGCGTCCTCGGTGCTGTGCATCCGGCCGCCGACGGCGATCACGTTGGCGTTGTTGTGCTCCCGGCCGAGGGCCGCGGTCTGCTCGCTCCAGGCGAGGACGGCCCGGACGCCCTTGACCTTGTTCGCGGCGATCTGCTCGCCGTTGCCGGAGCCGCCGATGACGACACCGAGGGCGTCCGGGTCGGCGGCGGTCCGCTCGGCGGCGCGCAGGCAGAACGGCGGGTAGTCGTCCTGGGCGTCGTAGAGGTGCGGCCCGCAGTCGACGGGCTCGTGGCCGTGGGCGGTGAGCCATTCGACCAGGTGGTTCTTGAGTTCGTAGCCGGCATGATCGGAGCCGAGGTACACGCGCATGGGACGAGTGTGGCACGGCCGCCGCCGCGGCTCGGCCGCAGGGCCCGGCCCCCGCGCCCGGACTCGCGCGCCCTTATGGCGGGATCTCCCCGTGGTGGGTGGGAAACGCGCTGTGACCGCTCTCTCAAGAGAAGCTCAATGATCGGGAGTTGGGCTTACGCGGGGCTTCCCCCGCGGGTTTCAATGCCCGGGCTCGAATCCCGATGACCCCGAGGATCACGTATGACATCGCACCCATCCCTTGCGAAGGCCGAGCAGGACCCGGGGGAACCCGGCGCTCCGCAGCCGGGCGGCCCACGGCCGGAGGGCGGGGGAGACGAGCTGAGAGCGGGGCTGAAGAACCGCCATCTGTCGATGATCGCCATCGGCGGCGTCATCGGCGCCGGCCTCTTCGTCGGCTCCGGCGCCGGTATCGCCGCCGCCGGCCCCGCCATCCTCCTCTCGTACGCCATGGTCGGCGTACTGGTGGTGCTGGTGATGCGGATGCTCGGCGAGATGGCCGCGGCGCGGCCGTCCTCCGGTTCCTTCTCCGAGTACGCGGACCAGGCGCTGGGCCGCTGGGCCGGTTTCTCCATCGGCTGGCTGTACTGGTTCTTCTGGGTCGTGGTGCTGGCCGTGGAGGCCACCGCGGGTGCGGTGATCCTCAACGGCTGGGTGCCCGCGATACCGCAGTGGGGCTGGGCGCTGATCGTGATGCTGGTGCTCACCGCCACCAACCTCGCCTCGGTCGGCTCCTACGGCGAGTTCGAGTTCTGGTTCGCCGGGATCAAGGTGGTGGCGATCTCCGCGTTCCTGGTGATCGGGCTGCTGGCGGTCTTCGGAGTGCTGCCCGGTTCGGACAATCCGGGTGCCGGTCTCGGCCATCTCACCGACACCGGCGGCTTCCTGCCCAAGGGGCCCGGCTCCATCCTCACCGGTGTGCTGATGGTCGTCTTCTCGTTCATGGGCAGCGAGATCGTCACCCTGGCGGCGGGCGAGTCGGCCGACCCGCAGCGCGCCGTGCGCAAGGCCACCAACAGCGTGATCTGGCGGATCGCCGTCTTCTACCTGGGCTCGGTCTTCGTGGTGCTGACGCTGCTGCCGTGGAACTCCAAGTCCATCACCACGGACGGCAGTTATGTCGCGGCGCTGAACTCCATCGGCATCCCGCACGCCGGTGAGGTGATGAACGTGATCGTGCTGACGGCGGTGCTGTCCTGCCTCAACTCCGGTCTCTACACGGCCTCCCGGATGGCGTTCTCGCTCGGCAGGCGGGGCGACGCGCCCGCCGCCTTCGCCCGGACCAGCGAGCGGGGTGTGCCGCGGGCGGCGATCCTGTCCTCGGTGGTCTTCGGCTTCGTCGCGGTGTTCTTCAACTACCAGTGGCCGGACACCGTTTTCGCCTTCCTGCTCAACTCCTCCGGTGCGGTGGCCCTGTTCGTGTGGCTGGTCATCTGCTTCTCGCAGTTGCGGATGCGCGGCATGATCATGCGCGAGTCGCCGGAGAAGCTGGTGGTGCGGATGTGGCTCTTCCCGTATCTGACCTGGGCCACCATCGCCATGATCTCGTTCGTACTGGTCTATATGCTCACCGACGACGACGGCCGTGAGCAGGTCCTGCTCTCCCTGCTGGTCGCGGCGGCCGTGGTGGGCGTCGCCCTGGTACGGGAGAAGCAGCGGCGGGGCGCCACGGCGAGCGCCGGCCCCGAGGCCTGACGGTCCCCCGTACGCACACGGCCCTCCCCGGTGAGACCACCGGGGAGGGCCGTGCGGTGTTACGGGCCGGGTGTGGTCAGTGGCGGCCGGCGAGCTTCCAGGCGGTGGGCAGCGCGCCCATCGCCAGCAGCGCCTTCAGCGCGTCGCCGAGGAGGAACGGGACGAGCCCGGCGGCCGCCGCGTGCCCGAGCGACCAGCCGGTGGCGAACGCCAGATACGGCACGCCCACCGCGTAGATCACCGCGGAGCCGACCGCCATGGTGCCCGCGGTCCGCAGCACCGAGCGGTCGCCGCCGCGACGGGCCAGAGCGCCGACCACACCGGCCGCGAGCAACATGCCCAGCACATAGCCGAAGGTCGGGGCGGCCGTGCCGGAGACGCCCTCCGCGAACCACGGCACCCCCGCCATACCGACCACCGCGTACAGGGCGAGCGAGAGCAGGCCGCGGCGGGCGCCGAGCGCGGTGCCCACCAGGAGCGCGGCGAAGGTCTGGCCGGTCACCGGGACCGGGGAGCCCGGCACCGGCACCGTGATCTGGGCGGCGATCCCGGTGAGCAGCGCACCGCCGGCCACCAGGGCGGCGTCCTGGACTCGGGCGCGGGCGGCGGAGGACGCGGCCGGCAGCAGATCGGCGAGGACCGCGCCGGGGCGGGCGGTGGCGGCAGAGAGAGTCATCGGTGCTCCGCTCGGGGTGGGGACGGGACGGCCCGCGGGCACCGGCGGAGGCATCCGCGCGGTCCGCGGCGCTGCGCTGGGACACCGCGACGCTATCCCAGCGCGGCCGCCCGGCTCATCAGGGGCCGTGGACAAGGCGCCACCGGCACCTTGGTCGGCTTCACACAAAGACCACGCCATCACCCGCCCTCCTCCCCCAACTGCCGTGATCCTCCTCACTGCTGCCGACCGGGAGCCATCGCATATTGCGACCGGCGGCGGCGCGCGGTGACACTGTCGACACCCACCAAAACCGTTCCGGTCGCCCCGGATCCCCCCATACCGCCCCGTGCCCTCCAGAGGTACGGCGGGATGTCCCGGGCGGCACCTCCCCCACCCGAAAGCGCGCCACCACCATGCAGCAGCCGCCCGCCGCCGAAGCCGGTACGCCGCCGACGTCCACCGGGTCCGTTCCACTCACCGCGTCCGAACCGCTCGCCGGCGGTCTCAAGCAGCGGCATCTGACCATGCTGGGCCTCGGCGGGGTGATCGGTGCCGGGCTGTTCGTCGGCTCGGGCGCCGGGATCGCCGTCGCGGGGCCCGGCATCGTCGTCTCGTATCTGATCGCGGGTGTGCTGGCGATGCTGGTGATGCGGATGCTGGGCGAGATGTCCGCGGCGATGCCCGCCCCCGGTTCCTTCTCGGTGCACGCGGAGCGGGCGCTGGGCCGCTGGGCCGGGTTCACCGCGGGCTGGCTCTACTGGTTCCTGCTGGTGGTGGTCCTCGCGGTGGAGGCGACGGGCGCCGCGCAGATCGCCAACGGCTGGGTGCCGGGCATCCCGCAGTGGGGCTGGGTACTGCTGTTCATGCTGCTGTTCACCGGGGCGAATCTGGCCGCGGTGCGGAACTTCGGCGAGTTCGAGTTCTGGTTCGCGGCGCTCAAGGTCACCGCGATCGTGGTCTTCCTGCTGCTGGGCGTGCTGGCGGTGCTCGGTGTGCTGCCGGACACCGACCCGGTCGGCCTGGCCAACCTCACCGGCAAGGGCGGCTTCCTGCCCAACGGCTGGGACGGGGTGGTCTCCGGAGTGCTCGCCGTGGTCTTCGCCTTCGGCGGCCTGGAGGTGGTGACGATCGCCGCGGCCGAGTCCGACGACCCGGCCCGCTCCGTCTCCCGCGCGGTCCGCAGCGCCGTCTTCCGCATCGTCTTCTTCTACGTGGGCTCGATGCTGGTCATCGTGACCGTGCTGCCGTGGACCGCGCAGCAGGCGGGCCTCAGCCCGTACGTCACGGTGCTGGACTCGATCGGGGTGCCCTCCGCGGGGACCCTGATGAACATCGTGGTCTTCGTGGCGCTGCTCTCCGCGCTCAACGCCAACCTCTACGGCTCCTCCCGGATGGTGTTCTCGCTCGCCGAGCGCGGCGAGGCGCCCCGGGGCCTGCTGAAGGTGTCCGGCGGCGGGGTGCCGCGGCGCGCGGTGCTCGCCTCGGTGGCGTTCGGCTTCGTCTCCGTCGTACTGAACCTGGAGTGGCCCGACTCGGTCTTCCTCTACATGCTCAACGCGGTCGGCGCGGTGCTGCTCTTCGTGTGGGCGCTGATCGCCGTCGCCCAACTGCGGTTGCGGCGCCGCCTCGAACAGGAGGCGCCGGAGCGGCTGTTGCTGAAGATGTGGCTCTTCCCCTGGCTGACCTGGGCGGCGCTGGCCGCGATGGCCGCGGTCTTCTGCCTGATGCTGACCGACGACGATGCCCGCCCGCAGTTGCTGTGGTCGGCCGGTGCGGCCCTGCTGGTCCTGGCCGTGGCGGGCCTCCGCGAACTGCGCCCGCGACGGGGCGCGTCCACGGATGTCTGAGGTCCGGCCGCGACCCGCCTCGTTCTGCTGCTAGCGTGTAGTTGCAAGTAAGTTGCAATAAGAGAAGCAGCGCAAGAGGCCGCAAGAGGAGACCCACAGGCATGGCCGTCTACACCCTTCCGGAACTGCCCTACGACTACTCGGCGCTCGCCCCCGTCATCAGCCCCGAGATCATCGAGCTGCACCACGACAAGCACCACGCGGCCTATGTGAAGGGCGCCAACGACACCCTGGAGCAGCTCGCCGAGGCGCGGGACAAGGAGCAGTGGGGGAACCTCAACGGCCTGGAGAAGAACCTGGCCTTCCACCTCTCCGGCCACATCCTCCACTCCATCTACTGGCACAACATGACCGGTGACGGCGGCGGCGAGCCGCTGGAGAAGGACGGCGTGGGCTCGCTGGCGGACGCGATCGCCGAGTCCTTCGGCTCCTTCGCCGGCTTCAAGGCGCAGCTCACCAAGGCCGCCGCCACCACCCAGGGCTCCGGCTGGGGCGTGCTCGCCTTCGAGCCGGTCAGCGGCCGGCTGGTGGTCGAGCAGATCTACGACCACCAGGGCAACGTGGGCCAGGGCTCGGTCCCGATCCTGGTCTTCGACGCCTGGGAGCACGCCTTCTACCTCCAGTACAAGAACCAGAAGGTCGACTTCATCGAGGCCATGTGGGCCGTCGTCAACTGGCAGGACGTGGCCCGCCGTTACGAGGCCGCCAAGGCCCGGCAGAACACCCTGCTGCTGGCCCCCTGACACCCGCGCCGGGCCGGCACCCCCCACGTCCTGCTCGTGATCGTCTTCTCACCTTTCACGCGGCAGGCGGCACAGAGAAGGACCCCCGCGAGGATCTGACTCGCGGGGGTCCTTCGGTCTCTGGTGACAGGGTCAGTCGAAGATCGGGCCGACCGTGCGGGTGCGCTTGATCTCGTAGAAGCCGGGGGTGGCGGCGACCAGCAGGGTGCCGTCCCAGAGCTTGGCCGCGGCCTCGCCCCTCGGGGTGGGGGTGACCACGGGGCCGAAGAAGGCGACCCGCTCCCCGTCGGGCCCGGGCACCGCGATGACCGGGGTGCCCACGTCCTGCCCGACCAGCTCGATGCCCTCCCGGTGGGAGGCGCGCAGTTCGGCGTCGTAGGTGTCGGAGTCGGCGTAGTCGGCGAGCGAGGCGGGCAGGTCCGCGTCGGCCAGGGCGCCGAGCAGGGCCTCGCGGGTGAGGCCCTCGCCGCGGTTGTGGAAGCGGGTGCCGAGCGCGGTGTAGAGGCGGCCCAGCACCTCCTCGCCGTGCAACTCGCGGGCGGCGATGGCCACCCGAACCGGGCCCCAGCCCTTGGACATCAGCTCGCGGTACTCCTCGGGCAACTCGTCCAGGCGGTCCTCGTTCAGCACCGCGAGGCTCATCACATGCCAGCGCACCTCGATGTCGCGGACCTGCTCCACCTCCAGGACCCAGCGGGAGGTCATCCAGGCCCACGGGCAGAGCGGATCGAACCAGAAGTCGACGGGTGTACGGGCACCCTTCGCGGACTTGTCGGACATCTCTCTCCTCCGTGCTGGAACCACTGCGCTGGAACGGGGGCGGCCCGCGCAGCGTACGCCGCGCCCCTGCTCCGTCAACGCGGTGGCTCGCCCCGCCCATTCCCCCCGGGGGCGGTGTCAGCAGCGCATGACAGGATCGGACCTGACCACCAGCGTCCAGCAACGCCAGCGACTTACAAGGGAGTGCCGCAGTGCCCGGTGAGAACCTGTCCCGTGACGAAGCCCGCGAACGCGCCGCACTGCTGTCGGTCGACGGGTACGAGATCGCCCTCGATCTGCGGTCCGCCGTCGAGCAGGAGCAGCCGGAGCCGCGCACCTTCCGGTCGGTGACCACGATCCGGTTCCGCTGCGCCGAGCCCGGTGCCGCCAGCTTCGCCGACCTGATCGCGCCGAGCGTCACCGCCGTCTCCCTCAACGGCCGCGACCTGGACCCGGCGGCCGTCTTCGACGGCACCCGGATCGCCCTGGAGGACCTGGCCGCGGAGAACGAGCTGGTGGTGGACGCCCAGTGCGCCTACAGCCGCACCGGCGAGGGCCTGCACCGCTTCGTCGACCCGGAGGACGGCGAGGTCTACCTCTACACCCAGTACGAACCGGCCGACTCCCGCCGGGTCTTCGCCAACTTCGAGCAGCCCGACCTGAAGGCGCCTTTCCGCTTCGAGGTACAGGCGCCGGAGGGGTGGACGGTGTGGTCGAACGGCGGAGAGGAGCGCGAAGCGCATCCGCAGAAGGGTGGTGGCGGGCGACGGGAGGGCCAACTCACCGACGGGGCTTGGCGGTTCGCGGAGACGAAGCCGATCTCGACCTACATCACCTGTGTCGTGGCCGGGCCCTACCACCATGTCACCGACCACTACACCCGCACCCTGGCCGACGGCTCCACCCTGGAGATCCCGCTCGGCGCGCTCTGCCGCAAGGGACTGGCCCGGCACTTCGACGCGGAGGACGTCTTCACCGTCACCAAGCAGGGCCTGGACTTCTTCCACGACAACTTCGACTACCCGTACCCCTTCGGCAAGTACGACCAGGCCTTCGTGCCGGAGTACAACCTCGGCGCGATGGAGAATCCCGGACTGGTCACCTTCCAGGAGGAGTTCATCTTCCGCGGGCGGGTCACCCAGGCCGCCTACGAGCGGCGGGCCAACGTCATCCTGCACGAGATGGCGCATATGTGGTTCGGCGACCTGGTCACCATGGAGTGGTGGGACGACCTGTGGCTGAAGGAGTCCTTCGCGGACTTCATGGGCACCTTCTCGCTGGTGGAGGCCACCCGCTTCACCGAGGCCTGGATCACCTTCGCCAACAGCCGCAAGTCCTGGGCGTACCGCGCCGACCAACTGCCCTCCACCCACCCCGTCACCGCGGACATCCGCGACCTGGAGGACGCCAAGCTCAACTTCGACGGCATCACCTACGCCAAGGGCGCCGCGGTGCTCAAGCAACTGGTGGCGTACGTCGGGCGGGACGCCTTCCTGGAGGGCGCCCGGCGCTACTTCAAGCGGCACGCCTACGGCAACACCCGCCTCGGCGACCTGCTGGCGGTGCTGGAGGAGACCTCCGGGCGGGGCATGGCGGCCTGGTCGCAGGCGTGGCTCCAGACGGCGGGCGTCAACGCCCTCACCCCGCAGGTCCTGCTGGACGCCGAGGGGCACATCACCGAGCTGGCCGTCCTCCAGGAGGCCGCCGAGTCCCACCCCGAACTGCGCCCGCACCGGGTCGCCGTCGGCCTCTACCGCCGGGACGACTCGGGCGCCCTGGTGCGCTACGCCCGCACCGAGACCGACGTGGCCGGACCGCGTACCGTGATCGGGGCGCTGGCCGGTGCGGACGCCCCCGAGCTGGTGCTGGTCAACGACGACGACCTCACCTACTGCAAGATCAGGTTCGACGAGGAGTCGCTGGCCACCCTGCGGGAGCGGCTCGGCGAGCTGACCGACCCGATGGCCCGCGCGCTGTGCTGGGCGGCGCTGTGGAACCTCACCCGGGACGCCCTGATGCCGGCGAGGGACTTCATCGCGCTGGTACTGCGCTTCGCCGGGCGGGAGACCGATATCGGGGTGCTCCAGATGCTGCAGACCTGGGCCCGTTCCGCCCTGGTCCACTACGCGGCGCCGGACTGGCGGGAGGAGGGCGCCGGTCAACTCGCCGAGGGCGCGCTGCGGGAGCTGCGGCAGGCCGAGCCGGGCAGCCAGCACCAGCTCACCTGGGCCCGCTTCCTCGCCTCCGTGGCCGGCCGGGAGTCCGAACTGCGGCTGCTCCAGGGCCTGTTGGACGGCACCGCCGAGATCGACGGCCTGCAGGTGGACCAGGAGCTGCGGTGGACGCTGCTGGAACCGCTCACCGTGCACGGCGCCGCCGACGAGGCCGCGCTCGCCGCGGAGCTGCTGCGCGACGACACCGCCTCCGGCAAGCGCCACCAGGTGCGCTGCCTGGCCGCCCGTCCCTCGGCCGCGGTCAAGGCGCAGGCCTGGGCGACGGCGGTGGAGTCCGAGACCCTGTCCAACGCGCTGGTGGAGGCCACCATCGCGGGCTTCGCGCAGCCCTCCCAGCGCGAGCTGCTGGCGCCGTACACCGAGCGGTACTTCGCGGCGATCGAGCGGGTGTGGCGGGAGCGGTCGATCCAGATCGGGATGGATGTCGTACGCGGCCTCTTCCCGGCGCTGGTGGCGGAGCCGGAGACGCTGGCGGCGGCCGACGCCTGGCTCGCGGAGCACGCGGACGCGCCCCCGGCACTGCGCCGGCTGGTGGCCGAGGCCCGCGACGACCTGGCCCGTTCGCTGCGCGGCCAGCAGTGCGACCTCAAGGCGGCCGGCTGACCCGACCCAAGCCGGACGGGTCCGTTCCCCCGGGCTCGTCCGGCTGTCGAACGTTTGCCCTTTAGGGCGGACTTGTCCTTGTTCCGCGACGGGTCTGTAACAGCGGTTCGCACGCCGCCGGGGTACGGGACATTGCCCAGCATGACGCACAACTCCCCGCTCTTCCCAAGCCAGTTGACCCACCCCGGCGAGGTACGGACCCGGGTGGTCGGCACCGCCCAGTTGCGTGCGCACGGGGTGTCCGCCGCCGAGACCGACGAGCGGTGCCGCGCCGGAGGCCCCTGGCAGCAGATCCTGCCCGGGGTCTTCCTGCTGCGGCCCGGCCCGCCCACCGGAGAGGAGCGGCTGCACGCCGCCCTGCGCTACGCGGTCCGCCCCGCCACCCGCCGACCGCGGCCCCCGGCCGCCGCCGTCCCCCAGCAGCACGACACGGTCGGCTGCCCCGCACCGCCCGCCGTCCCGCCCTCGGCCGACGGCTACCCGGACGCCATGGTCACCGGCCTGGCCGCGCTCGCCCTGCACGGCTTCCCGTCCGCGCCGCCGCTGCCCGTGCTGGACCGCGTGGACATCCTGGTGCCGCGCAGCCGCCGGCTGCGCTCGGCCGGCTTCGCCCGCCTGGTGCGCTCCTCCCGGCTGCCCGCCCCGCAGCAGCGCCAGGGCGTACCGGTGGCGCCGGTGCCGAGGGCCCTGGCCGACGCGGTGGCCGGGCTGGACACCGCACCCCCGATCCGCCGCCTGCTGACCGAGGCGGTACGCGGCGGGCACTGCGAAGCGCCGTCCGTGGTACGGGAGTTGAACCGGGCGCGGCTGCTGGGCCGGCCCCAGGTGGCGGACGCGGTGGAGTCGCTGCTCGCCGAGGGCCGGGCCCTGGACGAGGACGCGCTGTACCGGCTGGTGCGCGAGCACGGGCTGAGCGAACCGCTGTGGAACGTCGAACTACGGCTGCCCGGCGGCCCCTGCCTCGGCGCCGTGGACGCCTACTGGCCGGGCGCGGCGGTCGCCGTGGAGCTGGACACCCGGGCCCCGCGCCCCGGTGAGGAGTTGCGCGAGGACGATCTGCTCTGGTCCGAGCACGCCCGGCGGCGGGAGCACCTGGAGGGGCTGGGTATCGCGCTGGTCCGGATTCCGCCGCACCGGCTGCGGGAGAGCGCCGCCCAGCAGGCGGCGGTGGTGCGGACGGCCCTGATGGCGGCCGACGACCGGGAGCCCGCCGCCTATGTGGTGGTCCTGCCGCGCTGAGCGGAGGGCGCCCGGGTCAGCTCGTGGCCGGCGGGCGCTCGGCGCGGCCGTCCGCGGGGCGGCGGCGCCACAGGTCGAGGCCCACGTCGACCAGCTCCACCCGGTCCAGGCCGGGCACCGCGTCCAGCCGGTGCCAGGCCGCCAGGTCGGTGGAGCCGTCCGCCTCGGGGCGCAGGGTGCCACCCGTGATGCGGCCCTCGTAGACCACGCGGACCCCGTGGAAGTCGACGGTACGGCCGCCCTCGCGCGAGGAGCGCAGCATCGAGTCCAGGCCGAGCAGCCGCACCGGTTCCACGGTGTGCCCGGTCTCCTCCTCCACCTCGCGGATCACCGTGTCGTACGGGTCCTCGCCGTGGTCCATGCCGCCGCCCGGGAGGGTCCAGCGGCGGGTGCCGTCCCGGGACACCCAGCGGGCCAGCAGCACCTCGTCCCCGCGTACACACACGGCGTAGGCCGCCACTCTGAGTTCCCTGAGTTCTTTGAGTTCTTTCCCCATGGGGAGACGGTAGGCGGCCCGCGGGGGGTGCGGCGGCGGGCCGGGGGCGGCGTGCGGAAGGTCACTGTCCCAGCGCGCGGACAATGGATTGGACAAGACGGGCAAGGACATACGCATCATGGAACGCGCCCGCAGGTCAGGAGCGACCGCAGGGACGCCGGAAGCTAAGGAGACGCCGTGAGGGTCGGAATCGTCGGAGCCACCGGTCAGGTGGGCACAGTCATGCGCGGGATCCTCGCGGAGCGCGGGTTTCCGGTGGCGGAGCTGAGGCTGTTCGCCTCGGCGCGCTCGGCGGGTTCCACCCTCGACTGGCAGGGCACCCCCGTGACCGTGGAGGACGCCGCCACCGCGGACTACTCCGGTCTGGACATCGTGCTGTTCTCGGCGGGCGGCGCCACCTCCAGGGCGCTGGCCGAGAAGGTCGCCGCCCAGGGCCCCGTGGTGATCGACAACTCCTCCGCCTGGCGCCGCGACCCCCACGTACCGCTGGTGGTCTCCGAGGTCAACCCGCACGCGGTGGCCGACCGCCCCAAGGGCATCATCGCCAACCCGAACTGCACCACCATGGCCGCGATGCCGGTCCTGCGTCCGCTGCACGCGGAGGCCGGACTCGAAGCGCTGGTCGTCGCCACCTACCAGGCGGTCTCCGGCTCCGGTCTCGCCGGTGTCGCCGAGTTGCACGGCCAGGCGCAGAAGGTCGTCGCCGAGGCCGACAAGCTCACCCACGACGGCTCCGCGGTCCCCTTCCCCGAGCCTGACGTGTACGCGCGGCCCATCGCGTTCAATGTGCTGCCGATGGCCGGCTCCCTCGTCGACGACGGGCTGAACGAGACCGACGAGGAGCAGAAGCTCCGCCACGAGTCCCGCAAGATCCTGGAGATCCCCGAGCTGAAGGTCTCCGGCACCTGCGTCCGCGTCCCCGTCTTCTCCGGGCACTCCCTCCAGATCAACGCCCGCTTCGCCCGCCCGCTGAGCGTCGAGCGCGCCCGCGAACTCCTGGGCTCCGCCCCCGGCGTGGAACTGTCCGACATCCCCACCCCCCTCCAGGCCGCCGGCCGCGACCCGTCCTATGTGGGCCGCATCCGCCCCGACGAGACCGTCGACCACGGCCTCGCCCTCTTCGTCTCCAACGACAACCTCCGCAAGGGCGCCGCCCTCAACGCGGTCCAGGTCGCCGAACTGGTCGCGGCGGAGCTGTCGGCGAGCTGACCCACTCCCGACCGACGGCCCGACTCACCGCTTCCGGCGAGCCGGGCCGTCGTCGGTCCCGGCCCCTAGGGCCTGTCGTCAAACTCCCGGCGGCCCCGCGACGCCATGCACGCACTCTCGCCGCACCGGGCAAACGCCCGAGTACGCCCAGTACAAGGGCGTCTGCCCGGCACGCCGAGAGCACGCACCTGACGCCGCGGAGCCGCCCTCCGGGCGACGCCGGGAGTTTGACGACAGGCCCTAGTGACCGTCAACCGCCACACCTGTGGATATCGGGCGTCATGGTGTGGAGGTGGCGTGGAAGGATGGGTGACGCCGCCGCACACTCCGAGGTGGCTGACGACCGAAGACCGAGGAGATGACCGGGTGCCTGGCACGAATCTGACCCGCGAAGAGGCCCGGCAGCGGGCCGAGCTGCTGAGCGTGGACTCGTACGAGATCGACCTCGATCTGAGCGGCGCCCAAGGCGGGGGGACCTACCGGTCCGTCACCACGGTGCGGTTCGACTCCGCCGAAGCGGGTGCGCGGACCTTCATCGACCTGGTGGCGCCCACCGTCCACGAGGCGGTGCTCAACGGCGAACCGCTGGATGTGGCCACCGCGTTCGCCGACTCCCGGATCACCCTGACCGGACTGCTCGCCGGCCGCAACGAACTGCGGGTCGTCGCGGACTGCGCGTACACCAACACCGGTGAGGGGCTGCACCGGTTCGTCGACCCGGTCGACGGACAGGCCTACCTGTACACGCAGTTCGAGGTGCCGGACGCGCGGCGGGTCTTCGCCAGCTTCGAACAGCCCGATCTGAAGGCCACGTTCACCTTCACCGTACGGGCCCCCGAGGGCTGGACCGTCGTCTCCAACTCGCCCACCCCGGAGCCCAAGGACGAGGTGTGGTCCTTCGAGCCGACGCCGCGGATCTCCACGTACATCACCGCGCTGATCGTCGGCCCGTACCACTCGGTGCACAGCATGTACGAGAAGGACGGACAGCGGGTGCCGCTCGGGGTGTACTGCCGTCCGTCGCTCGCCGAGCACCTGGACGCGGACGCCATCTTCGAGGTGACCCGGCAGGGCTTCGCGTGGTTCCAGGAGAAGTTCGACTACCCGTACCCCTTCGCCAAGTACGACCAGCTCTTCGTACCCGAGTTCAACGCGGGCGCGATGGAGAACGCGGGTGCCGTCACCATCCGCGACCAGTACGTCTTCCGCTCCAAGGTGACCGACGCCGCCTACGAGGGGCGCGCCACCACGATCCTGCACGAGCTGGCCCATATGTGGTTCGGCGACCTGGTCACCATGGAGTGGTGGAACGACCTCTGGCTGAACGAGTCGTTCGCCACCTACGCCGAGGCCGCCTGCATGGCGCACGCCCCCGGCTCCCGCTGGCCCCACTCGTGGACCACCTTCGCCAACCAGATGAAGACCTGGGCCTACCGGCAGGACCAACTGCCGTCCACCCACCCGATCATGGCCGAGATCGACGACCTGGACGACGTCCTCGTCAACTTCGACGGCATCACCTACGCCAAGGGCGCCTCGGTGCTCAAGCAGTTGGTGGCGTACGTCGGGATGGACGAGTTCTTCAGCGGTGTGCAGGCCTACTTCAAGCGGCACGCGTACGGCAACACCCGCCTCGCCGATCTGCTGGGCGCGCTGGAGGAGACCAGCGGGCGGGATCTGAAGACCTGGTCGAAGAAGTGGCTGGAGACCGCCGGGATCAATGTGCTGCGGCCCGAGATCGGCACCGCCGACGACGGCACGATCACCTTCTTCGCGGTCCGCCAGGAAGCCCCCGCCCTCCCCCCGGGCGCCAAGGGGGAGCCCGTGCTGCGGCCGCACCGCATCGCCATCGGCCTCTACGACCTGGACGAGCGGAGCGGCAAGCTGGTCCGCACCGAGCGCGTCGAACTCGACGTGGACGGCGAGTCGACCGAGGTGCCGCAGCTCGTCGGCCGCCCGCGCCCCGCGGTCTTCCTGCTCAACGACGACGACCTGTCGTACGCCAAGGTCCGCCTGGACGAGGAGTCCCTCGCCGTCGTCACCGAGCACCTCGGGGACTTCCAGTCCTCCCTGCCGCGCGCCCTGTGCTGGGCCTCCGCCTGGGACATGACCCGCGACGCCGAACTCCCCACCAGCTCCTACCTGGAGCTGGTGCTGTCCGGCATCGGCAAGGAGTCCGACATCGGCGTGGTGCAGTCCCTGCACCGGCAGGTCAAGCTGGCCCTCGACCTCTACGCCGACCCCTCCTGGCGGGAGGCCGGGCTGACCCGCTGGACCGAGGCCACCCTCGCCCATCTGCGGGCCGCCGAGGCCGGCGGCGACCACCAACTGGCCTGGGCCCGCGCCTTCGCGGCCACCGCCCGCACCCCCGAGCAGCTCGACCTGCTGGAGGCGCTGCTCGAAGGCACCCAGACCATCGAGGGCCTCACCGTCGACACCGAGCTGCGCTGGGCGTTCGTCGGACGCCTCGCCGCCGTCGGGCGCTACGACGAGCCGGAGATCGCCGCCGAGTACGAGCGGGACCGGACCGCGGCCGGGGAACGGCACGCGGCGAGCGCGCGGGCCGCGCGGCCCACCGAGGAGGCCAAGGCGGAGGCCTGGGCCTCCGTCGTCGACTCGGACAAGCTGCCCAACGCGGTGCAGGAGGCCGTCATCGCCGGCTTCGTCCAGACCGACCAGCGGGAACTGCTCGCGCCGTACACCGAGCGGTACTTCGCGGTGGTGAAGGACGTGTGGGAGTCGCGTTCGCACGAGATGGCGCAGCAGATCGCCATCGGGCTCTACCCGGCGTTGCAGGTGGAGCACGAGACGCTGGAGGTGACGGACGCGTGGCTCGCCACGTCGTCGCCCTCGGCCGCGTTGCGGCGGCTGGTGTCGGAGGCCCGGGCGGGGGTGGAGCGGGCGCTGCGTGCGCGGGCGGCTTAGGCGCCGGGCGGGCGGGTCCGGGGGCTTGGTCTCCCGGGGTCCCTTTGTGCAGGCCGGGGGTGGGCACCGTGCGTTGTGCCCACCCTCCCCCACGCTCGGCTTCGCTCGCGGGCGCCCCCAACGCCCTGCGGAACGCCTGCCCACAACGGGGGGACTCCCCTACTGACCGTTGGGGTTGAGGAGCGCCTCCAGGGGCCGGAGTGGCCGAAGATCCATGGTTCGGCGGCGAGTTGGCCGAGCCGGAGTCCGGGGCGCCGGCCTGCGGATGGTCCGCGAGGAGGGCGACGTCGAGGGGATCGACGGCCACCGGCACCTGATGGAGCCGGCTGTCCCCCGGCTGGGGCGCCCGCGGCGAGAGGGACAGCGCCAGATCCGCCTCCCCGTCCAGCAGCAACTCGTACGCCTCGCCGGCCCGGCCCCGCGTGTATCCGTCCAACTCGGCTTCGGCGCACTCCAGTTGGGCGAAGACGTCCTCGGCGGGAGAAGACGTGAGCTGCTGGGAGACGGCGGAGGGCGTCATCCGCGGGCGGCAAGCGGCCTCGGTGACGGTGCCGTGGTCCCGCAGTGCGGCGAGCACCCGCAGCTTTCTGATCTCCCAGTCGGTCATACGGTCCTCTCCCGGTCGGTCATGCGGTCCACGATGACCGGCGGGCCGATCGGCAAGTGATTGCAGCAGCATTCTGAAAACTCTTGCAGGACTGTTGACGTGTCCACCGCCAACCGGGCAGGCTCCCGGAACAGACCGATCCCCCCACCGCGGCCCGGCGCGCTCGTGGCTGCTGGTCGTCGGGCGCCCCCGGGTGCCCGTATCCCGAGGAGCCGCCATGAGTCACCGTGCCGCCCGCGCCGCCCTGGCCGCCGTGCTCGCCGCCGGGGCGCTGTACACGCTCAACTCCGGTACGGCACAAGCCGGTCCGCCCGGTGAACGCACCGTCACCGCGACCCTCTTCGAGTGGAAGTTCAGCTCGGTCGCCCAGGCCTGCACGGACTCGCTGGGCCCGGCCGGCTACGGCTATGTGGAGGTCTCCCCGGCCTCCGAGCACATCGCGGGCGACCAGTGGTGGACCTCGTACCAGCCGGTGAGCTACCGGATCGCCGGGCGTCTGGGGAGCGAGGACGACTTCCGGGCCATGGCCGACACCTGCCACGCGGCGGGGGTGAAGGTCATCGCGGACGCCGTCGTCAACCACATGTCGGCCGGCTCCGGCACGGGGACCGGCGGCACCCAGTACAGCAAGTACGACTACCCGGGCACCTATCAGGACCACGACTTCCACGGCTGCCGCAGGGACATCGACGACTACGGCAACCGCGACAACGTGCAGAGCTGCGAACTGGTGGGCCTGGCCGATCTGGACACCGGGAGCGAGGCGGTGCGCTCCACCGTCGCCGGGTATCTGTCGCATCTGCGCGAGCTGGGCGCGGACGGCCTCCGGATCGACGCGGCCAAGCACATGGCGGCAGACGACCTCGCCGCGATCAAGGGCAGGATGTCCGACCCGGGTTACTGGGTCTCCGAGGTCATCTCCGGCGGCGGGGAGGCGGTGTCGCCCGAGGAGTACACGGGGCTGGGGGACGTGGACGAGTTCCGCTTCGGCACCCATCTCAAGAGCGCCTTCCAGGGCGGCGGCCTGGCCGGGCTGCGGTCGGTCGCGGACGGCAAGCTGGCGAGCGGCAACGCCCGTACCTTCGTGGACAACTGGGACACCGAGCGCAACGGCTCCACCCTCACCCACCGGGACGGCGCCGACTACACCCTCGCCAATGTCTTCATGCTGGCCACGGACTACGGCTCGCCGAACGTCTTCTCCGGCTACACCTGGGACGACAAGGACGCGGGCCCGCCCCAGGGCGGTGCGGCCTCCTGCGGTGACCAGGGGTGGACCTGCTTCCACGCCGACACCGCGATCACCGGCATGGTCGGCTTCCACAACGCGACCGCCGGTACCGGGGTCGGCGACTGGTGGGACAACGGCTCGGACGCCATCGCCTTCGGCCGCGGCGACAAGGGCTTCGTGGCCCTGAACGGCGGGGGCGGCGAGCTGAGCCGGACCTTCGCCACCTCACTGCCCGCGGGCACCTACTGCAATGTGGCCGAGGCCGCGCCCCACGCCTGCGAGGGCCACACCGTGCAGGTCGCCGACGACGGCAGTGTGACGGCCACGGTGCCGTCGAAGGGCGCGCTGGCGCTGTACCCGGGCGCCGGCGGCTGACCGTACGGGTGCGTCCAACTGCCGTGCGCCGCCGGGGAGTTCAGCGGGTGCGGGCCGCGCCGAGGGCGACGCCGCCGAGGATCAGGGCCATACAGAGCCACTGGAGCGGCCCCGCGGACTCGCCGAGGAGCACGGCGGAGAGCAGCGCCACACAGACCGGCTGGAGGTAGTACACGATGCCGGCGCGGGTGGCGCCGATCAGGGCGACGGCCCGGTTCCAGGAGAAGAAGGCCAGCGCGGAGGAGCACACCCCGACATAGAGCAGCGGCAGTACGGTGCCCGTGGTGGGGCGGAAGCCGCCCTGGGTGGCGAGGCTGACCGCGAAGACCGGCGCCAGCAGCAGCGCACCGAGGACGAAGGTGCTCAACAGGAAGACGGGGCCCGCGAGTTCGGCGGGGCGGCGGCGCAGCAGCGCGCTGTAGGTACCGAAGCTGACGGCGGCGCCCGCCATCCACAGGGCGCCCGCCCCCAGGGAGGTGCCGGAGCCGCCGCCGACGGTGAGCAGCAGGACCCCGGCGCAGGCAATCAGCAGCCCGGTGACGCGGCGGGCGCCGAGCCGGGTGCCGCCGAGGCGGTCGATGACGGCCATCAGCACCGGGGAGGCCGCCATGATCATGCCCATGGTGCCGGCGGGGGTGGTCATCCCGGCCTGGTTGACCAGGGTGTTGTAGACGGTGACACCGAGCAGCGCGGCCAGGGTGAGGAAACCGAGGTGGCGGCGGACCAGTTGCCGCTGCCGCCAGGTGGCGCGGGACGCGAACGGGGCGACCGCGGCGAGGGCGATGATCCAGCGCCAGAAGGCGTGCTGCACCGGCGGCACCGCATCGTGCAGTCCGCGCGCGGTGACGAAGCTGCCGGACCAGACGACGGTGGCGGTCGCGGCGAGCGCCAGCCCCACCAGCGCGGGCCTGCGGGGAGCGGCGGCGGGGCGGATGTCCTCACCGGCACCTCGTTCGGTGTCTCGACCGGCGTCCTGGTGGGCGTCCTTGCGGGCGTCAACTGCCATGGAATCCTCGGGAGTCGGGCCGCCGTGGCGGCGGAGGTTACGACGCCGCTCTTCAGCAGAAGTGAACGGTCAGCCCGGCCGCAGGGCTTCCGGGTCCGGACACACAGAGGCGCCGGGGCGGCGGATCCACACCACTTCGGGATGCGGAACCGGCGCCCCGGCGCCTCTGTCTCAAGCCGTGCCGGTCAGCTCTGGTTCTGCTGCCTGCCGGACTTGCCGCCGACCATCACCAGCCCCGCGATGACCAGGAAGATCAGGACGGGGATGCCGATGTAGAGGCCCAGCGTCTCGGCGATGGAGATACCGGGGCCCGGATCGTCGCCGTCGTCGCGGTAGAGCGCGAGCGCGGGGGACGACATCAGCAGCATCATCAGCGTTGTGCCGGAAGCCAGGGCGCCGGCGCGCAGGGCGTTCTTCTTGTCCACGGTGCCAACGTAGCGAACGCGGTCCGGCGCCGCGCGTCCGGGGTGCCGTAACGGAGGCCCCGCGGCCGGTCACACGGTGTGCAGGAGCTCCGCCAGGGCGTGCAGCCGGGGTGCCCGTACGAGTTGCTCCAGCGGCACCGGGCGGCCCTGTGAATCGGCCATCGGCAGGCGCCAGTTGGGGTATTCGGCGCAGGTGCCGGGCAGGTTCTGCGGGCGCCGGTCGCCCACCGCGTCCGGCAGCCACACCCCGATGAGCCGCGCCGGGGTGCGGGCCAGGAAACGGTGCAGGGCGAGCACCGCCGCCTCCTCGCCCCGTTCCCCGCCGGGCTCCGCGGTGAGCAGGCCGAGCCGGTCCAGCAGCGCCAGCCACTCGGTGCGCTCCGCCTCGGCCTCGGCACGCTCCTCGGCGAGCGGCCGGGCACCGAGGCCCAGCCTGTGCCGCAGCTCCACATACTCGCCGGTCAGCCGGGACGCGGTGGGCGGCAGATCGTGGGTGGTGACGGTGGCCAGGCAGTCGCCGCGCCACCGCTCGGGCCCCAGCGGCGCCCCGCCGCCCTCGGCACCGTCCCAGTCCCGCTCGAACCAGAGCACCGAAGTCCCCAGCACCCCGTGCTCCCGCAGGGTCTCCCGGACGCCGGGGGCGACGGTGCCTAGGTCCTCACCGACGACGACGGCGCCCGCCCGGTGCGCCTCCAGGCTGAGTACGGCGAGCATGGCCTCCGCGTCGTAGTGGACGTACGCGCCCTCGGTGGGCGGGCGGCCCTCGGGGACCCACCAGAGGCGGAACAGGCCCATCACATGGTCGACGCGGAGCGCGCCGGCCCGCCGCAGCAGGCCCCGCAGCAGCTCCCGGTAGGGCGCGTAGCCGCTCTCCGCGAGGCGGTCGGGGCGCCACGGCGGCAGGCCCCAGTCCTGGCCGCGGGCGTTGAACGCGTCGGGCGGCGCCCCGATGGACATCCCGGCGGCGAAGTGGTCCTGCTGCGCCCAGGTGTCCGCGCCGCCCGGGTGCACCCCGACGGCCAGATCGTGCACCAGGCCGACGGCCATCCCTGCGTCCTCGGCGGCCCGCTGCGCGGCGGCGAGCTGGGCGTCGGTGAGCCAGGCGAGACGGCGGTGGAAGTCGACCCGGTCCAGCAGGGCGCGGCGGGCCTCGGCGGTCTGCGGGGAGCGGGGGTCGCGCAGCGGCTCGGGCCAGCGGTGCCAGTCCGGCCCGTGCACTTCGGCCAGCGCACACCAGGTGGCGTGGTCCACCAGGCCCTGCCCGGCCTCGGTGACGAAGGCGCGGAACTCGGCGTGCCGGCCGGGCCCGAGCGGCACCCGGTGCACCAGTTGCAGGGCACGCCGCTTCAGCTCCCAGACGGCGTCCCGGTCGATCAGCGCGCCCTCCTCCAGGACGGCGCCGCGGAGCCGGGCCGCACGCTCCAGCAGCCGCCCGGCCTCCTCCCGGTCGGCACCCGCCAGCAGCGCGTACTCCGGTACCGCCTCGATCCGCAGATGCACCGGATCGGGAAAGCGCCGCGAGGACGGCCGGTACGGCGATGGGTCGGTGGACTGCCCGGGGGCGCCGGGTACGGCCGCGTGCAGTGGGTTGACCTGGAGGAACCCGGTGCCGAGTGCGCGTCCCGCGTAGGCGGCCAGCTCAGTGAGGTCGCCGAGGTCGCCCATGCCCCATGAGCGTTCCGAGAGCAGCGAGTAGAGCTGGACGAGCAGACCGTGGCTGCGGCCCTCGGGGGCGGGCAGCCGGACCGGGGCGACGATCAGATGGCAGTCGGCGCGGCGCCCGTCGGGCAGTGCGGCGGACAGCCGGTGCACCCCGGGCGGCGGCTCGGGCGGTGTGGTGCCGTCGCCGCCGGTCCAGGTGAGTGCGGTGCCCTGCTCGGTGGTGACGGAGAGGCGGGTCCCGGCGGGCAGGGTGTCGACGGGGGCGCAGCGGCCGCCCTGCCACCAGACCGCGGTGGGCGGCAGGAGGCGCCGCGCCAGTTCGATCTCACGGGCGGCCAGTGCCGCGTCGACCGCCTCCGGGCTGTCGGCCCGCACACCGAGGGCGGCGAGTACCGCGACCAGTGCGGTGGGCGGGGCGGGGTGCGGGGCGACGCCGTGCAGCTCGGCGAGCCGGGACAGGGCCAACAGAGCCAACGGGGGGCTCCTTTCGGATCACTCCGGGGCCGGCCCCTCGGCTCGCGGTCGCCCGCACCGGCCCGGGTGCCGTCAGGCCACCGAGGGGTCGGCGTCGGCGACCAGGCCGATGGCGGCCGGTTCGCTGGTGAGGGGGATGCCGGCGAGGGAGGGCTCGCTGGTGAGCGGGACGGCGTCGGCGAGCGGCGGCTCACTGGTGAGCGGCGGTTCGATGCCGTTGGCCTCGGTGCTGAAGCAGGCGCACTCGGCGAGGTCCTCGTGGGGGATCTGTTCGGGCACGACGACGAGCGCCGGTACCGGGCGAGGGACGGACTCCAGGCTTCCGTTCTCCGGAAGGCCGGAGTCCGGGCGTTTGGAATGGGCGGGGAGCAGCAGGTGCGCCGAAGCGGCCACGGTGGACTCCTTGTCGGGGGGTGGCAGAAGCCGGTCGAACCAGCCCCTACCCCGTGGTCGCGGACACAGACCTGCCCACTCCCAGAACGTGTTCCGCGTCACATTCTGACCCACAACCCCCACCCAATCCAGCAACCCCACCCCCCGGCTCACCCCACTCATCAGGGGCGCGGGGAACTGCGCGAAAAGGCCGCAGCCAGAACGACCCGCACAGGCACAAGCACCCGCACAGGAAACCGCCCGCCGGCCCGGCCCCAGGGCTACGCCGACAACCCGTCCACCATCTCCCCCGCCGCCCCCGGCGGCCCCGGCGGCCCCGGCCTCCGCACCCCGTCGATCCGCGCCATCGCGTCGTCCGCCCCGTACGGCTGGAGGTAGGGCAGCCAGCGCGGGTCCCGGTGGCCGGTGCCGATGATGCGCCAGGCCAGGCCGGTGGGCGGGGCCGGTTTGTGCCGCAGGCGCCAGCCCAACTCCCGGAGGTGCCGGTCCGCCTTGACGTGGTTGCAGCGGCGGCAGGACGCCACCACGTTGTCCCAGACGTGCCGGCCGCCCCGGCTGCGCGGGATGACGTGGTCGACGCTGGTGGCGACGCCGCCGCAGTACATGCAGCGGCCGCCGTCGCGGGCGAAGAGGGCTCGGCGGGTGAGCGGTACGGGCCCCCGGTACGGGACCCGTACGAACCGCTTCAGCCGCACCACGCTGGGGGCGGGCACGGTGACGGTCGCGCTGTGCAGGAAGGCGCCGGACTCCTCCAGGGAGACTGCCTTGTTCTCCAGGACGAGGACGAGTGCGCGGCGGAGCGGTACGACGCCGAGTGGCTCGTACGACGCGTTGAGGACCAGGACATGCGGCACGGACGGCCTCCTTGTACGCCGGCGGCGCGTGGCTCGCGCCGGGACGATCTGCCTCAGTCTCTCCCCCTGGCTGGTCGGAGCGCCACCATGAACGGGTAACGGGACGAGGGAGTTTTTCGCCACACTGTGCTGTTCACCACACCCTCACCGAGCCCCTGTGTGCTGTTCGACGCTTCCGCAGGTGAGCGCTGGGATGGCGCCTGATGGGACCGGATTTCTCCGCGGAACAGCCGGAAGATCCTTACAAGATGCCCCGATAGTGTGGGCCGCTGCCGCTCTCTTGGAGGTTGAACGCCGTGCTCTTGTCCGTCCTTTCGGCCGCTCCGGGTCCTTCGCCCGAGCCCCGCACACTTGAGGACGCCCACAAGAAGGCGACACTCGCCGCGAGCTGGTTCCAGGAGAACTGGTCGTCGTGGTTGATGACCGGGCTGCGGATCGCGCTGATCGTGGTCGTCGCCACGGTGCTGCGGTCGCTGGTCCGGCGGGCGATCACCCGCACCATCGAGCGGATGAACCGGACCGCGCAGGCGGTGGACGGCACGGCGCTGGGCGGGCTGCTGGTCAACGCGGAGCGGCGGCGGCAGCGTTCGCAGGCCATCGGCTCGGTGCTGCGCTCGGTCGCCTCGTTCATCGTGGTCGGCACCGCGGCGCTGACGATCCTCTCCATCTTCAAGATCGACCTGGCCCCGCTGCTGGCCTCGGCCGGGGTGGCGGGCGTCGCGATCGGTTTCGGCGCCCGCAATCTGGTCACCGACTTCCTCTCCGGCGTGTTCATGATCCTGGAGGACCAGTACGGCGTGGGCGACCAGATCGACGCCGGGGTGGCCTCCGGCGAGGTCATCGAGGTCGGCCTGCGCGTCACCAAGCTCCGCGGCGACGACGGCGCCATCTGGTACGTACGCAACGGCGAGGTGAAGCGCGTCGGGAACCTCAGCCAGGGCTGGGCCACCGCACATGTGGACGTCACGCTGAGCGCGGACGCGGACCTGGAGAAGGCGCAGGCCACGCTGGTCGAGGTGGGCGAGCAGTTCGCCAAGGACGAGCCGTGGAACGAGCGGCTCTGGGGCCCGGTGGAGCTGCTGGGTCTGGACAGTGTGGTGCTGGACTCGATGGTGCTGCATGTCGCGGCGAAGACCATGCCGGGCCAGGCGTCGGGCGTGGAGCGCGAGTTGCGCTGGCGTATCAAGCGGGCCTTCGACGCGGTGGGGATCCGGGTAGTGTCCGGGGCGCCGCAGGAGGAGTCCGAGGCGGCGGCGGACCCGTCGGCGAATGTGTCGGCGCCCTCGGCGTACGCCTCCTCGTCCTCGCCGCAGTCGGAGAAGGCCGCGCCGATACCGCCGCAGAGCCGCGGCGGCAAGTAGCCGGCGGGACGCAGCGGGCAGACCTACACGCGGACGCCCCCGCGGGC
>NZ_JBHVRR010000073.1:0-23274 GCF_042885635.1 Streptomyces sp. NPDC058045
CCGCCGCGCCGGGGGCCCCCCCCCAACCCCCGGCCCGCCCCCCGGGCCGGCTACGCCCCGCCGCGGCCCCCCCCCGCCTGTTACACGGGGGGGGGGGGGGGGGCGGGCCCCTCCCGGCCGCGGCCGGCCCCTCCCGGCCGCCGCCGGGACGGCACGTCCGCGGCCCGTTCACCTCCGTGTAACCGGCGCGCCCCTCACGTCACCGCGGCGAAACAGCACCGCTCACCCGCGGAAACCCCCGCCCGTCACCCTCGTTCCGTACCCGGGTCGGCCTTCACCTGCGGCGGGCCCCAGACGACGAGGAGTCGCCGATGTCCCCAGCCATCCACCTGGCCGCCGACACCGCGCACCTGTCCGCCGCCGACACCGGATTCATCCTCATCTGCTCGGCCCTGGTGATGCTCATGACACCGGGCCTGGCCTTCTTCTACGGCGGCATGGTCCGTGTCGGATCCACCCTGAACATGCTGATGATGAGCTTCGTCAGCCTCGGCGTCGTCACCGTGCTGTGGGTTCTCTACGGTTTCTCCCTCGCCTTCGGCGGTGACCACGGCGGCCTGTTCGGCTGGGACGGCGACTACCTCGGCCTCGGCGGGATCGGCGTCGACCAGATCTGGGACGGCACCACCATCCCCGTCTTCGCCTTCGCCGCCTTCCAGTTGATGTTCGCCGTCCTCACGCCCGCACTGATCAGCGGCGCCCTCGCGGGCCGGGTCCGGTTCTCCGCCTGGGTGCTGTTCGTCGCGCTGTGGGCCAGCCTGGTCTACTTCCCCGTCGCGCACTGGGTGTGGGGGGCCGGCGGCTGGGCCCACGACCTGGGCGTCATCGACTTCGCCGGAGGCACCGCCGTCCACATCAACGCGGGCGCCGCCGCCCTCGGCGTCCTCCTCGTCATCGGCCGCCGCACCCGCCGCCAGCAGCACCCGGTGCGCCCGCACAACCTGCCGCTGATGATGCTCGGCGCCGGACTGCTCTGGTTCGGCTGGTTCGGCTTCAACGCCGGTTCCTGGCTGGGCAACAACGACGGCGTCGGCGCCGTGATGTTCCTCAACACCCAGCTCGCCACCGCCGCCGCCATGCTCTCCTGGCTCGGCTACGAGCGGCTCCGCCACGGCACCTGCACCACCCTCGGTGCCGCCTCCGGGGCCGTCGCCGGACTCGTCGCCATCACCCCCTCCGGCGGCTGCGTCAGCCCGCTCGGCGCCCTCGCCATCGGCACCGTCACCGGCCCCCTCTGCGCCCTCGCCACCGGCCTCAAGTACCGCTTCGGATACGACGATTCACTCGACGTGGTCGGCGTCCACCTGGTCGGCGGCACCATCGGCTCCCTCCTCGTCGGCCTCCTCGCCACTGGCGGCGTCCAGTCCGCCGACCGCGGCCTCTTCTACGGCGGCGGCCTCGACCTGCTCGGCCGGCAGACCGCGGGCGTCCTCGGCGTCCTCGCCTACTCCCTCGCCGCCTCCGCCGTCCTCGCCCTCCTCATCGACCGGACGCTCGGGATGCGGGTCCCGCACCACATCGAGACCAGCGGCCTCGACCACGCCGAACACACCGAATCCGCCTACGACTTCACCGGCACGGACACCACCGCCCGCCCCCACGTCCCCGCGGAACCGGCACCCAAGGTGAACGCCTGACGCCGCGGCGCCGAGAGATCCGTCGACGCCCCACCGGCACGGGCGGCCCACCCGCACCGCGACCGGTGAGCGCCCCGAGCCCCCACAGAGAGCGGCCCGGTGGGCTCTTGCCGCGGGCAGGGGCCATACCACCGCCCGGTGCGGATACCCTGGAGGACGATCCGAACGCCCCCGACCCCGAGGACCGACGAGCGCCGTGTTCGACACTCTTTCCGACCGCTTGGCGAATACCTTCAAGACCCTCCGGGGCAAGGGACGCCTGTCCGAGGCGGACATCGACGCGACGGCGCGCGAGATCCGTATCGCCCTGCTGGAGGCCGATGTCGCGCTGCCCGTGGTGCGGGCCTTCATCGGGCAGGTCAAGGAGCGGGCCGCCGGGGTCGAGGTCTCCCAGGCACTCAACCCCGCCCAGCAGGTCATCAAGATCGTCAACGAGGAGCTGATCGGCATCCTCGGCGGCGAGACCCGCCGCCTCCGCCTCGCCAAGCAGCCCCCGACCGTGATCATGCTCGCCGGCCTCCAGGGCGCCGGCAAGACCACTCTCGCGGGCAAGCTCGGCCGCTGGCTCAAATCCCAGGGCCACACCCCGCTGCTCGTCGCCTGCGACCTCCAGCGCCCCAACGCCGTCAACCAGCTCTCCGTGGTCGCCGAGCGCGCCGAGGTCGGCGTCTACGCCCCGCAGCCGGGCAACGGCGTGGGTGACCCGGTGCAGGTCGCCAAGGACTCCATCGAGTACGCCCGCGGCAAGCAGTACGACGTGGTCATCGTGGACACCGCGGGCCGCCTCGGCATCGACCAGGAACTGATGCGGCAGGCCGCGGACATCCGCGACGCGGTCAGCCCCGACGAGGTCCTCTTCGTCGTCGACGCGATGATCGGCCAGGACGCGGTCAACACCGCGGAGGCCTTCCGCGACGGTGTCGGCTTCGACGGCGTGGTCCTCTCCAAGCTCGACGGCGACGCCCGCGGCGGTGCCGCCCTCTCCATCGCCCATGTCACCGGCCGCCAGATCATGTTCGCCTCCAACGGCGAGAAGCTGGACGACTTCGACGCGTTCCACCCGGACCGCATGGCCTCCCGCATCCTCGGTATGGGCGACATGCTCACGCTGATCGAGAAGGCCGAGCAGACGTTCAGCAAGCAAGAGGCCGAGAAGATGGCCTCCAAGCTGGCGAGCAGCAAGGGCGGCAAGGACTTCACCCTGGACGACTTCCTCGCCCAGATGGAACAGGTCCGCAAGATGGGCTCCATCAGCAAGCTCCTCGGCATGTTGCCGGGCATGGCCCAGATGAAGGACCAGATCAACAACCTGGACGAGCGGGACGTGGACCGCACCGCGGCCATCATCAAGTCGATGACCCCGGCCGAGCGCCAGGACCCGGTGATCATCAACGGTTCGCGGCGGGCCCGTATCGCCCGCGGTTCCGGCGTCGAGGTCAGCGCCGTGAAGAACCTCGTGGAACGCTTCTTCGAGGCCCGCAAGATGATGTCCCGGATGGCACAGGGCGGCGGAATGCCCGGGATGCCCGGGATGCCGGGCATGGGCGGCGCCGGTCGGCAGAAGAAGAAGCAGAAGCAGGCCAAGGGCAAGCAGCGCTCGGGCAACCCGATGAAGCGCAAGCAGCAGGAGCAGGAGGCCGCGGCCCGCCGCGAGGCCGCCGCCCAGGGCAACGCCTTCGGCCAGGACCAGGACGAGAAGTTCGAACTCCCCGACGAGTTCAAGAAGTTCATGGGCTGACCCTGGCCGGACCCCCTCCGTCCGGTCCCGATCCCTCCGGACCGCCCCGCACCACCTCGTGGCCCCGGCCGCCGACACCCGGCGACCGGGGCCACCGCGTTTGTACGGCCACCGCCGGGCGCCCGCCGCTCGCACCGCGCCCGCAGGGGGTGGTGGTGAACGCTCAGGTTCCATTCGGTAACGTCGAGTACTCTGTCGCGCCCTGCCGGTGCCACCGCCCGGCCTGTGGAGTGCGGATCAGTCCAGGTCCGGGCAGACCTGCGGTGTATCTCCACCTTTATGCGGGAAGCGGGTGAGTTATGTGGAAAACTCCGTTGATCTGCGTACCCGCCCTCGTCCCGGTGCATCGGCGACAACTGACGGGTACGTGCAAAATATTTGGGATGGCCCGGAATCGGAACACAGCGACGTCCCCGATCGTTCACACGACGTGAGCACGACACCACCTGTTCTCGCCGCAGAGCTGGCACAGGCGTGGGCCGACATTCAGCGGCACCACCCCGAGCTGCCGGATCTAGCCGCGCCCGAGTCCCTGATCGGAGAGTCGTCGTCCGCCTGCGGGTCGACGCTCTCCTTCGAACGGCTGCTTCATGAGGCAGTCCATGGAATCGCCGCCGCAAGAGGAGTCCGCGACACCTCCCGCGCCGGCCGCTACCACAACCGCAGATTCCTCGCCATCGCCGAAGAGCTGGGCCTCGATCACCCCGAGGATCCTCACCCCAGCAGCGGCTTCTCCCTCGTCGCCCTCAACTCGGAGGCCAAGCGGCGTTACCGCCCGACCATCGAGCGGCTCCAGCGCGCCCTGAAGGCGCACTCCGCGGCCACCGCCACCGACGCCTCCCGCAGCTTCCAGGGTCCGGCCGCGCGGCATGGCTCCTCCGGTGGCGGCGTCCGCGTCAAGGCGGTCTGCGACTGCGGGCGCAATGTCCGCGTCGTGCCGTCCGTACTGGCGCAGGCGCCCATCGTCTGCGGCGGCTGCGGCAAGCCCTTCCGGATCCCGGAAGTGGTGGGTGCGGCCGCCGGCTGATCCGGCTCCGCACCCCCGGCATGAACGAGGCGGCTTCCCCACAGCCGTCTCCTCGTGCTGCCCCGTCCCGGCCCCGCGCTCACCCCCGGGGGCCCGGGTACGGCGGCACTCGGGGCCTGTGGCAGAATGGACCGCTGTACTCGACAGCCGCACAGGAACCCTCTCTCCTCCGGCCGGCGCGTCCATCGGACCATCGGGTACCGCAACCCCACGCGGCATCCCGCTGTGCTCCACCCACGTCAAACCAGGAGAACCCACTCCCGTGGCAGTCAAGATCAAGCTGAAGCGTCTGGGCAAGATCCGTTCGCCTCACTACCGCATCGTCGTCGCCGACTCCCGTACCCGCCGTGACGGCCGGGCCATCGAGGAGATCGGCCTGTACCACCCGGTGCAGAACCCGTCGCGTATCGAGGTCGACGCCGAGCGCGTGGCGTACTGGCTCTCCGTCGGCGCCCAGCCGACCGAGCCCGTGCTCGCCATCCTGAAGAAGACCGGCGACTGGCAGAAGCACAAGGGCGAGCCCGCCCCCGCGCCGCTGCTTGAGCCCGAGGTCAAGTCCGCACGTCCGTCCTTCGAGTCCCTCGGCGGCGACGACGCGGGCAAGGGTGAGGCCATTACCCAGAAGAAGAAGGCCGAGAAGAAGTCGGACGAGGCCGCCGAGGCCGACGCCGCCGCTTCGACCGAGGCCTGAGTATGCTCGAGGAGGCTCTTGAGCACCTCGTGAAGGGCATTGTCGACAACCCCGACGATGTGCAGGTTGCCTCGCGCACCCTGCGCCGCGGGCGCGTCCTTGAGGTCAGGGTCCACCCCGACGACCTCGGCAAGGTGATCGGCCGCAACGGCCGCACCGCACGCGCCCTGCGTACCGTCGTGGGTGCCATCGGCGGCCGCGGTGTCCGCGTCGACCTTGTCGACGTCGACCAGGTCCACTGAGACCGGGTCCGCGGCACCGCCGCCGGACCACACGCAGCACCGGCCGGGCCGGGGAGGGCGACCAGCCCACCCCGGCCCGCAGTCGTCCCCCCCTTCTCGCACCCGCTTTCGCACCTCTTTCCCGTACGCCGGCGCCGCCCGGCATCCGACAGGAGACCCGTACCGTGCAGCTCGTAGTCGCCCGGATCGGCCGCGCCCACGGAATCAAGGGTGAAGTCACCGTCGAGGTACGCACCGACGAACCCGAGCTGCGCCTCGCCCCCGGAGCCGTCCTCACCACCGACCCGGCGACCGTGGGCCCCCTCACCATCGAGACCGGGCGGGTGCACAGCGGCCGCCTGCTGCTCCGCTTCACCGGCGTCGGCAACCGCAGCGCCGCCGAAGCCCTCCGCAACACCCTCCTCATCGCCGACGTCGACCCCGACGAACGCCCCGAGGAACCCGACGAGTTCTACGACCACCAGCTCCTCGACCTCGACGTCGTCACCACCGACGGCACGCACGTCGGCCGGATCACCGAGATCTCCCACCTGCCCTCACAGGACCTCTTCGTCATCGCCCGCCCCGACGGCGGCGAAGTGCTGGTGCCCTTCGTCGAGGAGATCGTCACCACCGTCGACCTCGACGCCCAGCGCGCCGTCATCGACCCCCCGCCGGGCCTGATCGACGACCGCGCCGTCATCGCCTCCACCCGCGACGCCGCCACCGAGACCACCCTGCCACCCGGCACTGGCAACGGGCCTGCGGCCGCCGCCCCGAACGACGAGGACGACGCCTGATGCGGCTCGACGTCGTCACCATCTTCCCCGAGTACCTCGACCCGCTGAACGTCTCCCTCGTCGGCAAGGCCCGCGCCCGCGGCAGCCTCGACGTACGCATCCACGACCTGCGGCACTGGACCCACGACCGGCACCACACCGTGGACGACACCCCCTACGGCGGCGGTCCCGGCATGGTCATGAAGACCGAACCCTGGGGCGAGGCACTGGACGACATCATCGCCGACGGGTACGACAACGGCGCCCACGCACCCGTCCTCATCGTCCCCACCCCAAGCGGCCGGCCCTTCACCCAGGACCTCGCCGTCGAACTCTCCCGCCGCGACTGGCTGATCTTCACCCCCGCCCGCTACGAGGGCATCGACCGCCGCGTCACCGACGAGTACGCCACCCGCGTCGACGTCGTGGAGGTCTCCATCGGCGACTACGTACTGGCCGGGGGAGAGGCCGCGGTCCTCGTCATCACCGAGGCCGTGGCCCGGCTGCTGCCCGGCGTCCTCGGCAACGCCGAATCCCACCGCGACGACTCCTTCGCCCCCGGCGCCATGGCCAACCTCCTCGAAGGCCCCGTCTACACCAAGCCCCCCACCTGGCGCGGCCGCGGCATCCCCGAGGTGCTGCTCAGCGGCCACCACGGCCGGATCGCCCGCTGGCGGCGCGACCAGGCGCTGCGCCGCACCACCCGGAACCGGCCCGACCTCATCGAACGCTGCGACCCCGCCGCCTTCGACCGGCACGACCGCGCCACCCTCGCCGCGCTGGGCTGGCAGCCGGGGCCCGACGGCCGATTTGGGCGCAGCCCCGAGGCCGTGGAAGAATAGCCCGCTGTTGTACACCGTCCGGCTCGGCGCCCCTGCCACAGGGGGAGACGACGCCCGCCCGACGGGGACAGCACCCCTGATTTCAACGACATCCCGCTGATGACCTGTGGCATCAGCGAAGAAGGCAGACGATCATGTCCCACCTGCTCGACTCCGTCGACAGCGCCTCGCTGCGCACCGACATCCCGGCGTTCCGCCCGGGCGACACCGTCAACGTCCATGTGCGCGTCATCGAGGGCAACCGCTCCCGTGTGCAGCAGTTCAAGGGCGTCGTCATCCGCCGCCAGGGCGCCGGTGTCCGCGAGACCTTCACGGTCCGCAAGGTCTCCTTCTCCGTCGGCGTCGAGCGCACCTTCCCGGTGCACACCCCGATCGTGGAGAAGATCGAGCTCGTCACCCGCGGTGACGTGCGCCGCGCCAAGCTGTACTACCTCCGTGAGCTGCGCGGCAAGGCCGCGAAGATCAAGGAGAAGCGCGAGAGCTGACCCCCCGGCCCCCGGCCCGCAGGCAGCATCCAGGTCCACAGCAAGGCCGGATACGATCGGCCCGCGATGGACCTTGAAGCACAGCACACAGAGCGCGACCGCACCCCCGAACCCTCGCCCGGCGAGGACTCGGAGGAGCGGTCGCGCTCCGTGCGTTCCACCCGTCTCACCAGGCATGTCCCCGGCGGCCGGATCACCGTCGTCGCCGTGCTGTGCATCGGTCTCGTACTCCTGCTGGGCCGGTTCGTGCTACAGCCCTTCGCCATCCCCAGCAGCTCCATGGAACCCGGAATCAGACCGGGTGATCGTGTACTCGTCAACAAGATGGCGTACGGTTTCGGGAGCGTGCCGCAGCGGGGCGACGTCGTCGTCTTCGACGGCACCGGCTACTTCGGCGCCGGCGACTATGTCAAACGTGTCGCGGGCACCGGGGGAGACCACATCGTCTGCTGCGACAGCCAGGGGAGGATCGAGGTGAACGGCCGGCCGCAGAACGAACAGCAGCACCTCCACCCCGGCGACGCCCCCTCCACCGTCCGCTTCGACGTGCGGGTCCCCCCGGACCGCCTCTTCGTTCTCGGCGACCACCGCAGCAACTCCCGCGACTCCCGCGACCTGCTCGGCGCCCCTGGCGGCGGCATGGTCCCCGTGGACGCCGTCATCGGCCGAGCCCGGTGGATCGCCTGGCCGGTCTCCCGCTGGGGTGCACTCCCCGGCGGTGGTCATGGGTAACCGCGGACGGCCCAAGGCCGGACACCGTGCCGAGCCCCGCCCGACCACCGCCGACCGGCCCGACGACGGCACCCCGCCGCCCGGCCGCGCCGAACGCCGCCGCCTCGCCCGCAAGGTCAAACGCCGCCGGCGCCGCTCCGCCCTCAAGGAGATACCGCTCCTCGTCGGCGTCGCAGTCGTCATCGCGCTCATACTCAAAACGTTCCTGCTCCAGGCGTTCGTCATCCCCTCCGGTTCCATGGAGCAGACGATCCGCATCGGGGACCGTGTCCTTGTCGACAAGTTGACCCCCTGGTTCGGATCCCGGCCGCACCGCGGCGACGTCATCGTCTTCCACGACCCCGGCCACTGGCTCGAACAGGAGCAGAAACGGCACAGCGAAGACCCCGTCGTCCTCAAGCAGGCGAAGGAGGGGCTCTCCATGATCGGACTGCTGCCCTCCGACAACGAACGCGACCTGATCAAGCGCGTCGTCGCGGTCGGCGGCGACACCGTGAAGTGCTGCGACGGCCTCGGCCGCGTCACCGTCAATGGCGTCCCCCTCGAAGAACGCGACTACATCCACCCCGGGAACAAACCCTCCGACTTCCCGTTCGAGGTGAAGGTCCCCGAGGGCAGACTCTTCGTGATGGGTGACCACAGGGCGAACTCCGCGGACTCAAGGTTCCACCGCAACGAGAAGTACCACGGCACCGTTTCCGAGGAGGGCGTCATCGGGCGCGCCCGCGTCATCGCCTGGCCCTTCGGCCACTGGCGCAGCCTGGAGGAGCCCGGCACCTTCGCCCGCATCCCCGAAGCGGGCCGCACGGCGAACTCGGCCCACGGCACGTCGCATAGGCTGGCGTCCGCGGATCGACACGAATTGATCCCGCTCCCGATCCCTGCGGAACTCCCGCTCGTTATGGGAGTGGTGGGCCTGCACCGGACGGCGGGCAGGCGGCGGCACGGAGTGAGGAGAGAAAGTGGGGGATGTGGCAGTCGGCGCGCGTTCCGGTCACGACGGACCCGAGGAGGGCTCCTACGACCCTGAGGACGGCAACGGCCCCGAGCACGACCCGCAGACACCCGGACCCGATCCGGAATCCGGGGACGGCGGCGGCCCGCGCCACGGCCACCCCGGCACCCGGGGCGACGACCAGCCGAAGAAGCAGCGCTCCTTCTGGAAGGAACTGCCGCTGCTCATCGGTATCGCCCTGGTGCTGGCACTGCTCATCAAGACGTTCCTGGTGCAGGCCTTCTCCATCCCTTCGGCGTCGATGGAGAACACCCTGCAGATCGGGGACCGCGTCCTCGTGGACAAGCTGACACCGTGGTTCGGCTCCGAACCGGAACGCGGCGAGGTCGTCGTCTTCAACGACCCGGACAACTGGCTCGCGGGTGAGCCCGCGCCCAAGCCCAACGCCGTGCAGAACGTGCTCAGTTGGATCGGCCTGATGCCCTCGGCCAACGAGAAGGACCTCATCAAGCGGGTCATCGCGGTCGGCGGCGACACCGTCGAGTGCAAGGGCACCGGCCCGGTCAAGGTCAACGGCAAGGCCCTCGACGAGAAGTCCTACGTCTACGCGGGCAACACCCCGTGCAGCGTCGACGAACAGGGCGGCCAGTTCAAGGTCACCGTGCCCAAGGACCGGCTGTGGGTCATGGGCGACCACCGGCAGAACTCGCTGGACTCCCGCTACCACCACGGCAAGGAGTACCACGACAAGTACAACGGCTTCGTCCCCGTCGACAAGGTCGTCGGCCGCGCCATCGTCGTCGCCTGGCCGCCCACCCGCTGGTCCACCCTGCCCGTCCCGGACACCTTCGACCAGTCCGGTATCGCCGCTGGCGCCCCCGGCGCGCTCGGCCTCGCCGGTGCTGTGCCGCTCGTGCTGTGGCGCAGGCGCCGTGTCCAGACCGAGAACATCAGGGTTTCTGCCGGTAGCACCGAACGGTAGGGTGCCGCCCAGATCACCGAACCGCCGCCGGCCGCGCACCGGCTCTCGGGACTGGGAGCACACAGCAGATGAGCAGGACACGAGGCGGGGCCGAGGGCCTCGGCCGGACCGGCAGCATACTGTCGGGTCTGGCCGTGGCCCTCGGCTGCGTGCTGTTCCTCGGCGGATTCGTCTGGGGCGCCGTCGTCTACCAGCCGTACACCGTGCCCACCGAGTCCATGACCCCCACCATCAGCTCCGGTGACCGCGTCCTCGCCGAGCGCATCGACGGCAGCCAGGTCCGCCGCGGCGACGTCGTCGTCTTCACCGACTCGACCTGGGGCGCCCTGCCCATGGTGAAGCGGGTCGTCGCGGTCGGCGGAGACAAGATCGCCTGCTGCACCGACGGCAAGCTCACCGTCAACGGCAAGCAGATCGACGAGCCCTACCTCCAGTCCGGCAAGCCCGCGTCCGCCACCGGCATCCCCCGCACCACCGTCCCGCAGGGCCGCCTCTTCCTCCTCGGCGACGAACGCAGCGGCTCCCTCGACTCCACCGTCCACCTGGAGGACGCCGCGCACGGCTCGGTGCCGCTCAGCGCCGTCACCGCCCGCGTCGACGCCGTGGCCTGGCCCCTGAAGGGCATGTTGGACCACCCCACGAACTTCCAGGACCTGCCGGGCGGCACCTCCAGCCCCGGCCCCCTCAACACCGTCCTCGTGGTGATCGCCGCCGGGGCCGCCCTCGTCCTCGGCGGCGCCGCCTGGGGGCCACTCGCCCGCCGCCGCGCCGCCCGCGGCCGCCGGAACCCGGGGGAGCTCGCCGGTGCCCGCTGATCCGCAGCCGGGCCCGCCGCACACCTCCCGTGAGGTGCGGCGCGTCGCCCGTGTCATCCTCCTCGACCCGCAGGACCGCGTACTGCTCCTGCACGGCCATGAACCGGACGACCCCGCCCGCACCTGGTGGTTCACCCCCGGCGGCGGACTCGAAGGAGACGAGAGTCACGAAGAGGCCGCGCTGCGTGAACTCGCCGAGGAGACCGGCATCACCCGCGTCGAACTCGGCCCCGCCCTGTGGCGCCGGACCTGCTCCTTCCCCTTCGCCGGCCGCCGCTGGGACCAGGACGAGTGGTACTACCTGGCCAGGACCAGTCGCCCCGACGACCTCGACACCGGCGGCGACGGCCTCACCGAACTGGAGCGACGCAGCGTCGACGGTGCACGCTGGTGGTCGTACGGAGAACTGGTCCGGGCCCGTGAGACGGTGTACCCGACCAGACTCGCCGAGCTGCTGCGCAACCTGCTCGACGAGGGTCCCCCGCCCAGTCCTGTGGTCCTGGACCCGGAAATCGCCTGACAAGGTCTGAGTGCCCGTCGGATTGACGCACAATGAGGGGACGCACGGCTGAAGGGGAACATGCCATGAGCGCCGAGGACCTCGAAAAGTACGAGACCGAGATGGAGCTGAAGCTCTACCGGGAGTACCGAGACGTCGTCGGGCTGTTCAAATACGTGATCGAGACCGAACGGCGCTTCTACCTCACCAACGACTACGAGATGCAGGTGCACTCCGTCCAGGGAGAGGTATTCTTCGAGGTCTCGATGGCTGACGCCTGGGTGTGGGACATGTACCGCCCGGCCCGCTTCGTCAAGCAGGTCCGCGTCCTCACGTTCAAGGACGTGAACATCGAGGAGCTCAACAAGAGCGATCTCGAACTTCCGAGTAGCTGACGGGTAGCTGATCGTTCCTGGGGATGTGGTCGCTGGTGTTGTCGACCCTCCCTGGTCTTGCCGACCCTTTCGGGCTGGCCTGCCAGGTCGCGGAGGCCGGACCCGGCTGACCTGGGCGGTTTTGGGCTCGGGGTGACGTTTGGCTCGCAGGGGTGGGGTTGGGGGAGCGGGCCGGGTCGAGGTGTGAGCTGGGCGCTGACGGGCGCGGTTCGGCACCGGTGGTCACTCGGGCGGGTGAGCGAGTTATCCACAGTGCGGCGGTTATCCACCAAGATCCACAACGCTGGGCCATATCCGTCACGGTAAGCACCCAAGGAGGTGCCCACCGTGACCACGACCCGCACCCGCAACACCAGCCCCACCGCCGCCACCCGCCCCCGAAGCAAACCCAAACGCCCCACCCGCCCCACCACACACGCCCCCACCCCCACTACCGCACGCGGCGCCCTGGGACGCTACGGCGAAGACCTCGCCGCCCGCCGCCTCACCGAAGCCGGCCTCACCCTCCTCGCCCGCAACTGGCGCATCGGCAGAACCGGCGAGATCGACATCGTCGCCCGCGACCACGACACCCTCGTCCTCTGCGAGGTCAAAACCCGTCGCATCGGCCACTACGAACACCCCCTGGCCGCCCTCACCCCCACCAAAGCCGCCCGCCTGCGCACCCTCGCCCTCCACTGGTGCCGCCACCACGGCGGACCACCCCCCGGCGGCATCCGCATCGACCTCATCGGCGTCCTCCTGCCCCACCGCGGCGCCCCCATCGTCCAGCACGTACGAGGAGCCGTCTGACATGGCATTCGCCCGCACCCACTCCGTCGCACTCGTCGGCGTCGAAGGCGTCGTCGTAGAAGTCCAAGCCGACCTCGAACCAGGCGTCGCCGCATTCACCCTCGTCGGCCTCCCCGACAAGAGCCTCACCGAAAGCCGCGACCGCGTCCGCGCCGCCATCACCAACTCCGGCGCCGAATGGCCCCAGAAAAAACTCACCGTCGGCCTCAGCCCCGCCTCCGTACCCAAAGGCGGCAGCGGCTTCGACATCGCCGTCGCCTGCGCCGTCCTCGGCGCAGCCGAACACATCGACCCCCGTGCCCTCACCGACCTCGTCATGATCGGCGAACTGGGCCTCGACGGCCGCGCCCTCCCCGTCCGCGGCATCCTCCCCGCCGTCCTCGCCGCCGCCGAAGCCGGCTACCAACACCTCGTCGTCCCCACCAGCGCCGCCGCCGAAGCCTCCCTCGTCCCCGGCATCACCGTCACCGGAATCCGCAACCTCCGCCAACTCATCGCCCTGCTCAACGACGAACCACAACCCGACGACCCCGACGACACCACCCCCGAGAACCTCCACACCAACGCCCTCCACCTCCCAGGCGCCGCCCTCGCCGGTGGACTCACCCGCCCTCTCCCCGATACCACCGCCCCCGACCTTGCCGAAGTCGTCGGGCAACAGGCCACCCGCACCGCCATCGAAGTAGCCGCAGCCGGCTGCCACCACCTACTCCTCGAAGGCCCACCCGGCGCCGGCAAAACGATGCTCGCCGAACGCCTCCCCACCATCCTCCCGCCCCTCACCCGCGAAGAAGCCCTCGAAGTCACCGCCATCCACTCCGTAGCCGGACTTCTCCCACCCGGCAAACCCCTCATCGACACCCCGCCCTACTGCGCACCCCACCACTCCGCCACCATGCAATCCCTCGTCGGCGGCGGCCCCGGCATCGCCCGCCCAGGCGCCGTCTCCCTCGCACACCGCGGAATTCTTTTTCTCGACGAAGCCCCCGAATTCAGCAGCCGCGCCCTCGAAGCACTCCGCCAACCCCTCGAATCAGGCCACGTCGTCATCGCCCGCAGCGCCGGAGTCGTCCGCCTCCCCGCCCACTTCATGATGATCCTCGCTTATGCGGGTGCGGACATGTTCAACAAGGGGTGAAGGACTTGTCCACTGTGCCGGGAGGTGTGGTCGTACTGCCCTACGGGAGGGATCGCCGCCTGGCTCTGTGGTGACGTTGTGTGATGGGCATGCCTTGCCGCTGCGGATGGCAGGTCGGGCTGATGCAGCAGGAGGTGGCCTTCGTCAGCGTTTGATCCGGCCGCGTGCCGCTAGTGCTGCAAGGCCGAGGAAGACCGGTTCACTGAAACGGCTGAACATCTCGATCCAGGTGCCGGCGGTGGTGAGGTCCTGCTCGCTTGAGCGGAAGACGACGGAGTTCAGTACGACGCGCCCGGCGTCCTTGGCGCGGTCGGCGGTCCAGCGCTGGCTGAGTGGTCCGGACAGAGCGGGGTCGCTCTTGTCGATCACCAGATGGATCCGGCTTCCGGGAACGGGCATGGTTCCAATCGCTGTCTGTTGCGGCTTCGGGTTGGGCAGGCCCCACAGCATCATCAGCACCACGGTCAGAGCCATCGCCACCCCGAGCGCGGCCAGGGCGCGGGAGGCCCGAAGGCCATAGCCGGAGACGAGCCAGTAGGCGTGCAGCAGGAGGCGTTCGCCGAAGGGTGTGTCGTGGTCCAGGCGGCGCATCTCCATCTCGCCGTAGTAGAAGTCCGCCGCGCCGGGCTCGTTCTTGCCGTCCTCTAGGGCCTTGCGCAGCTGCCGGTAAGCGGCGGCCAGCTCCTTGGGCCCGGGGGTCACGGCAGGGTCGGGGTGGGCTGGTCCGGGCCGCCAGCCCCGGGTCCGTGCGGTACGGCGGCCGGGCAGGGGCAGGGCGCGCCAGTGGTGCTCTTCGGCGATGGTCCGGCGGCGGGTCCAAGGGGCCGGCGGTTCGTCGAAGGGGACGTGCCCTTCGAAGCGAAGCTGGTCGAGGTGATGGGCGCCGGTGAACAGGCAGGCCGACAAGTCCACTCCGGACAGCGCCAGGAAGGCTGCGTCCACGCCCGCCAGCATGACGATCAGCGGCCGTGGGTCTTGCCCGGTCAGCGGGTCTTCGGGGAGCGGGTCGTCGTTGAAGGAGAACGGCCGGGGGTGGAAATTGATGGCGACGGGCTGGGAGAGCACGGCGTCCTGCAGATTGACGTCGGCGTAGCGGACGTCGAGGGTGAGCACCGTGTTGATCTGCGCCGCCTGAAGGAGAACTTGCGCGGCGGCGATCCGGATGCGGATCGGGCAGGTCAGGACGGCCTGGCTCAGGTCCAGCACGCCGCCGCAGACGATGGGGCCCACCAAGGGCCCGGTGAACGTCGTGTCGGGGAAGTCGACGTCGCCTTTGAAGCGGGCCCCGGCGAAGACGGCATCATGGCCGAACGTCACCTCGTTGAACCGTGCCCTCTCTTCGACCTGTACCGAGACGAAGACGATCCCGTCGGTGAACGTCACGGCGAGGAAGGCAGCCTCGCCGAACATCTGGGCGCGGGAGAACAGGGCCCCGCCGGAGAACCTGGCGTGCTCGAAGTCGGCGTCCGAGCCGAAGAGGGTGTCCTGGAACCACGCAGAGCCTTGGAAGTCCGCGTGTTCGAAAGCGCCTCCCATCTCGAAGACGGCTTCCTCGAAGACAGCGTCGCGGTTGAAGGTGACCTCGTAGAACAGGGCGTCATCGGCGAAGTGGGCGAGCCAGAAGAAGGCCTCGCCGGTGAACGTGACACCCGTGAAGTCCGCCAGCTCGGGAAAGCGGGCGCGGCCGAAGTCTGCCTCACCGAAGGTGTTGCCGACCGCTGCTTTGAGCTCTTCCAGCAGTTCGCGGGTGAAGGGCACGCCTCGGCAGTCCACCGCGGCGCCGGGCGATAGCGCCCCGAGCGCCTGCCTGCGTTCCTCCGGTTCCAGATGGGCCAGGCACCGGTGGTACGGCTCCCACGGCACACCGAAGCAGGCGCCGCGGTCGCCCGGGAAACCGCAGGCAGGCCAGCGAAGCCGGGGATCGTCACTCAGGAAGGCCAGGATGGGACGGCCCGCGTGTATGAGGTTCACCGGGTCTGCAAGGCGCCGCTGTCGATGAGTCCCTGGATGTAGGGCGGCCAGTCCCGGGTGAGGCTCTGGGCGATGCCGTCGTGGACGTCCTGGCGCAGCTGCGGGGTGACGTGTTCGACATCGCCGCCTGGGTAGTGCAGGCGCAGGCCTTCGCGGCTGGCGTCACAGAGGATGGCGTGGGCCTTCTGCGTTAGCGTGAGGTAGATCTGCGGGACCTGCGCGTCCAGGAGTTCGTCGATGACGGCGTCGTAGTCGATGCCGAGGTCTGGCCAGGTCTTGCCCTGTTTGTCGAGCCACAGGGTGACGTCGGAGAAGAACACGGCCTTTCCCGGGCCGTCGTTCGGGTCGCGGGCCAGGCCGGTGGCGAGGTCGAGCGCGATGCCGGTGTCCTTGCTCACGAGGGAGCGGGGGATCATCGGCGGCGCGATGGCGACCGCGCACTCTCCCCAGCCGTCGCGGGTCTCGGTCGGCCAGGGCAGCCCCAGCACGAGCCAGCCCGCCGGTGACAGCAGTGAGGTGCTCACCGATCTTCCCCCTTTGATGGTGTGATCACTGGCTTCTGATCTTTTCGCCTCAAGTGCCCGGCGACAAGGCGGTCCTCGGCCACCGTCAGCAGTTCTCGCTGATCTCGATAGCGCGCAGACGCCGCCCAACCGTTGGGCGGCGTCTGCGCGCCCTTCGTCTTGGCTCGGTTTCAGGGCTGACGGCTGCGGCGGGCCGCGAGGTCGGTCACGTGCGCAGATTGTTGGACTTGGCTGCGTACTTCCTCGTGGTCGAGGGTGAGCTGGCGCAGGGCCTCGGCGTAGATGGCGAGGGTGCGGCGAAGCTGCGTGTTCTCGCGGCGGAGGTCGGCGATCACGTCTTCCTGGGGCTTCGGGCGCTTCGTGTCCTGTTCGGGCCGGGGGGTGTTGCACTGGGCGTCGGCCTGTTCCTGGAACCAGGTGATGAGGTGGGGGAAGTTCCGGTAGAAGGTGGCGTGCTTGACGTCCAGCCGCCGCTCTACGGCTGTGATGGTGGCGCGACGGCCGGTCTCCCGGGCCTGGCGAAGCACCAGGTTCATGGCGAGCTGTACTTCGTCGTCGGTGAGGGTGGGCCGGGTCACCGTACGGTCTCCTTGGTCGTGCTGGTGGGGATGTTGTTGGCGTCGAGGAAGTCGGAGAGTTCGGCACGCCGTTCTTCCATGCGGTGCCGCACGTACGGCGCGAGGATGACGCCGTTGGCGAGCGCGCGTTCGAGCCGCTGGAGCCAGGTGAGGAAGGCACTGGCGTTCTCTGCGGTCAGTGCGACGTTGCGGCACTTGAACGGCTGGCAGTCCGGGAGGGACGGCCCGTCGGAGTCGCTCCGTCGGCAGAGGGCGCGGTCGGGGTTGTAGACGCAGGTGACGAACTTGCCGGGATAGATGTGCGGGTCATGGCGATTCATGTGACGGGCCAGCCGCTTGTCGTCGGTGATGACTTTGCCGAGGAACTGGACCTCGCTCTCCAGGGCCGCCAGGCGGGCCTCGGCTTCCTCGGCGGCCGGACCGGCGAGGCGCTGCGGGGAGGGGCTGAGGATGATGTCGCCGAGCTTTTCGCCACGGGCGATGGCCTCCTCGGCCTCGACCTCGGGGCGGAAGCCTGAGGTAGAGGTGCCGGCATAGCCCTCGAACATCTGGATCGAGTGGTGGCGGTACTGGATGGCGCCGGCGATCGTGCCGCCGGGCTGACGTGCGATGCACCAGGCCAGCGTGCGGCGGAATTGCCGGGTCAGGAGGTTCCAGGGGCGTTCGTTGACGTCTGGGATGCCGTCGGGGCGGCCGAGGCGGGCACAGTAGGAGTTGGTCCATTCGATGAAGTAGGCGAGATTCCTCCGGGTAGTCCCGCTCGTCTGGGCGGGGTTGGCCTTGGTCTTGGGGTGGGCGCGGGATGAGGGCGGCACGGCGAACAGGAACGGCTGCTCGGCGGGCTGGAGGGCTTCGAGGGTCTTCATGGCCTTGGCCACGGAGGCGTTGACGATCCAGGTGGCCTCGACGCCCTCGGGGGTGCCCTCGCCCTTGAATGCCTGGCTGGTGATCCGGTACCGGACGGGGCGGCCCTCTTCGTCGCGCCAGATGCTCAGGCAGCCGCGCTTCATGTGCTTGACCTCGCTGTCACGCATCCCGGACAGGTAGGCGATCACGATGTAGCAGGCGGCCTGCAGGAGCCGGGCGTAGTTCTCGGCGGAGTCCCAGCGCATCGCGGGCAGCCAGGGCTGCCCGTCGAGCGTGCCGCGGACGGGGGTCCACAGGTAGGTCGTGTCGTCCAGGCCGAGTTCGTTCACGGTGGCGTCGATGAGCTGCCGGTGCTCGGGCTGCTTGTGGAGCGTGCTGACATGCACGCGGGCCTCGCGGGCGAGCTGCTTGAGGTTCACGGTCACCGGCACCTTGACGGCCGTGGGGCCGTAGGTGGTGCGGGGCATCGGCCGGCCCTCGCGGCGGTAGCGGTCCAGGACGGTGAGAAGCCGTTCGTGCGGTGTCTCACCGTTGACCGTGCCCTTGAACAGGGTCGCGGAGCGGGCCTCCTGCCAGTCCTTGAGACCGCTCAGGATGTCTTCGGCGAAGTCTTCCACCCAGCGCAGGGCCCAGGTGAGCAGTGGGCCGAGGACTTCCTCGGGGATGCGGTCGGTGGTGTTCTCCCCGGAGCCGCGGCGGGTGCGTCCGCGGTTTCCGTACGTGGTGGGGTCGTCCCACACGATGTACGGGTCGACGGTGAGGGTGTCGCCGGTCAGTTTCGTCCGGTACACCCACAGTTGGCGTACCGTGCCGCGCTTGTTGGACTTGTTGAGCAGCGAGCGCCGGGTGGTGTCGATGAAGGCGCGGTAGGCCTCGAAGTCCTCCAGGGTGAGGGCACTGAGCGCCGTTACGCCGCGCTGGTCGGCCCAGTGGAAGAACTCCTTGAGGTGGCTGAAGCGTCCGCGGATGGTGATGATGCTCAGCTCGGGCTGTCCGTGGGGGTGGTCGTGGCGCAGGAGCGCGAAGAAGAACTCCTTGGCGGTGTGCCGGAACTGAGCGGGCAGGGTGAGGAAGTTCAGGCTGAGGGCCTGCTGGTGCTGCTGGTGTACGGCCGGGGTCAGGTCCCACTTGTCGTCGCCGAACCGTGCGGTGTCGGCGAGCCGGACGCCGGCGGTCAGCGGGCGCTTGGCCAGGACGAGGGCGTCGTCGGCGATGCCCCGGATGAGGGTGCGGGCCGTTGCGGTGGTCATCAGTTGTCCTTCGGTACGTCGAGCAGGTCCAGGCCGAGGTCCTGCGGATCGGCTTTGGCGGCCTGGTCGCGTTCGGCGTCGGTGAACTGCGGCAGGATCAGGCGGGTCAGCGCGAGCCAGGTCCGGCCGTGCTCGTTCACCCACGCGTCGATGTCCATGGACTGCCGGGCGGCGCCGAGGGTGTCTACGAGGGTCAGGAGCGCGGGCAGATGGTCGTGGGTGATCAGCGCGTTGGGGCAGCGCAGGCAGGTCAGGAACGACACGCCGCACCGGCCGTCGCTGAATGGGCTGTGCTCGATGTCCAGGCAGGAGCTGGCGACGGTGTCGAGCTGCCCGCCCAGGGCCTGGCGCAGGGTCTGCGGTGTGGTGCCGAGGGCTGCGGCGGACTGCTCGGGATCCTGGGCGAGGGCCTGTGTCTGGACGGCGTTCAGGACGTGGGGCTGGAAGCCACGGGCGTTGCCCTCGGCCTCGTTGATGGCAGTGGTGAGGATCTCGTCGGCCCACTCCCTTACCGTGGGGTCGCCCTTGAGGTAGTTGGCGAAGGAGACGTCCAGGGTGTTGGTACGGGATGCGGACGGCAGGTGCCCGCCCATCGCCTTGGTGGTACGTACCTCAACTGTGGTCTTCAGCCGGTTCATATCGATCGGCAGCGGGTTGCCGGAGTCATCGAGCAGGCCGTGGCGCTGGCCCCACTGCTTGAGCCGCATGACGCGGCCGAGCCGGGCAGCATAGGGGTCGATGTGGCCGAACGCGGCGGCTTTGGTCTCCCAGTCGACGCCCTTGGTGCCACTCGCCCCGGTCCAGATGCTCCAGATCCGCTGGCCGCCGGAGTAGCGCCGCCCGCGGGCGGTCAGCTGGTGCAGCAGCCGGTAGTAGCCGCCGGAGGTATGGAGCTGGCGGCTGTCGTTGCCGCCGGTCTCCCAGTGCACGGTCTCCCGGGTGATGGCCTTTGCACGGCGCCGCTTGATCAGGCTCACCGCGACCGCCCGCTCGTCCAGCATGCGGTGGGCGTGCGGAAGCTCCTTGATCGCCTCAACGTTGCGGCCGGTCAGGCCTACGGCGAGCAGGGTCAGCGGCGCCAGGTCGGCATCGGTGAGAAACAACCGCCGGACCAGGTCCATGCGCCCTTCGACGATGTGCTGCCGCAGATGGGTGCGGACCGCTGGCACCTTCCCGGTGCGGTCCATAGTGTCCAGGTGCTCGGCCAGGAACCGCTCCTGCGGGCTGAGCGCCTCCGGCGTGGTCCGGAAGGACTCCAGCAGCCGCTCGGCCTTGCGGATGCGGTCCCTGATGGCCACGACGTCACTTCGGGCGGCGGCCATCAGGTCGCGGAACTCACGGTCGGAGTAGCCCGGCACACCCTTACCGGCCTTGCGGCGGCGCGTGTGGCCTGTACGCCGGATGTAGTCGCGCATCTCCGGAGACAGGAGGCTCGACGGCGTCACCTCCTGCAGAAGCCGGCGCACGCTGGACAGCTCGGACAGCACCGCGTTTTCCTTGGTCGACTCCAGCCGGTGGAGGCGATACCGCTCCAGGTGCCGCACCGTCAGATCGCCCAGGGACTTCGGGGGCCGCGGGAGGCCGTCCAGGAAGGCAAGGAAGCGCCCGATCGCCCCGAAGTCGGTTCCCGCGCTGCTCTTGGTGCGCAAAGTGCCGGTCGGGCCGACGCGGACCGCAAACGCGGAGGCGAAGTCGGCGTGGAAGGCAGGGAAGGGCAGTTCGGCGAACGACGACTCCCAGCGGCGGCCGTCCTCGCCGGTGAACGCCACGGCCAGCGTCACGGGAATGCTGGCCTGGGCCACTTCCGGCTCGTACGCCCCATCGGGCATCGCGGAAGCGCGGCCCTTGCCCGGCCGCGCGCGGGCGGAGCCCGCCGCCGGCGCTACCCCGGCGGGGGTGGCGGGGATTCCTTCGAGGAAGGCCCTCAGCACAGCGGAGAGCTCCTCGTACGGGGTGACGTGCTGCAGCAGCCGACGGACCAGCATGAAGTACCGGTCCCCCCACTTGCGGGCGTGCGCCAGCCGCAGCCTGGAGCGGAACTCATCGAGGTGGGCGGGAACCAGCTCGGTCACCGAGCGCGGCGGCCGATCCTGCTCGGCCAGGTGCGTCAGGAAGTACTGCAGGGCTGCGAACAGCGAGGAGCCGACGGCGAGTGATACCCCCTTGCCCGCGGGCCCGAGTTCGGCGCGGAAGGCTGCCGCCAGGTCCACGTGCAGCCCGGGCAGCGGCAACGGCGTGAAGTCGAACGCACGCCGGGCACCGTCTGCGGCGATGAACGGCACGATCAATGGGTTGTCCGGGTCTTCCTCGTGCCGCCAGTACGCGTACTTGCTCCGGCGGTCCTCCGGCAGGCCCGGCCATGCCTCGCCCGCGTCGAAGTCGGACGCGTCCCGGGACAGAGCCAGGTAGCCGCGCAATTCGGACGTGAGCCGCTCGCCTGGGTGGATGTACCGCAGCAGGCGGCAGACGTCCCACAGGACGGTGCGGGCCGTGGTGAGGGTCGTGCTCTCGATACGGAAGTACAGGAGCTCTCTCATGTGCTCGGGCGCCAGATCACCGACGGACGCCGGGGGCTGGTCGAGCTCGGAGAGGAAAGCCAGGAACCGTACGGCCGACCGGAACAGGCTGTCGGCCGACTTGACCGAGTTCAGCACCGCGCACCGGGCCCGGAAAGCGGTGGCCAGGTCGGTACGGATGCCGGGCAGCGGCAGTGAGGCGAACGAGAAGACTTCCTGGGCGCCGTCGGCGGCGGTGAACAGCACGTCGAGCGGACCGAGCGCGCTCACTTCCTGCGCGGCATCATCGGTGCGAATCAGGGGCGCGGTCATGCGGGGATCGCCTCCACAGCAGGCTTCTTGGTCTCGGACGAGTCGACGGCGGCGGGCTCCCAGGCACTGGGGATCAGGGCCAGGCGGGACTCCATCTCCAGCTCCTCCAGGGTGTGGAGGTAACGCATCGTGGTGACCACGCTCTGATGGCCCAACCGGATACGGACCCAGTTCAGCGGGTCGCCGAAGACCATCTGATGGGTCATCCGCTGACCGCGATTCATCGCGGCCATGTCCTCGATGTGGCCCCGCCAGAGCTGTTCCAGGGTGATCACGGCAAAGCTGTGGCGCAGAGCATGGGGGTGGGCGCGCAGCGACTGCCGGTGACGCCCGCAGCGCCGGTTGGCGGCCTTGAAGACCTCCTGCCAGCAGGAACGACCGCTGGGCAGCCCGCGCTCGTTGATCCACAGCGCGGCAGGTTCCAGCCCGTTAGGGGTATCGATCAGTAGCCGTCGCCGCTCGGCGTGACCGAGCTGGTCGACGGTCAGATCCTCACCGTCGACGATGACCCTCGGGTCGGCCCGGTTGGTGATGATCAGCGGGTTGCGGATCCGCTCGTACACCCCCGCGTCGCGGGCGTCTTCGACGGCCTCGGCCCGCTCCTCCTCGATGTAGTCCCACACGGCCTTCAGCGAGGAGGCAGGGAAGTACACCCAGCGGGCCGAGCCGTACTTGGCGAGCCTCCAGGGCAGCCAGCTGCGGACGTTGGCCTTGCCCGGCACCGAGTGCGGGACCTCGAACAGCGACAGCGAAGTCTGCTCGCACAGCCGCAGCCCGGTGCGGATCATCAAATCGGAATACGTGGCGTTGCGAGCGCCGAAGCGGCCCCGAAACGAGCGGTCGCGCAACCCCTCGCGGGTGTAGCCGCGCAGCCCGATATCCCGCCAGGCCCGGTACATCTCCGGGGTCAGCCACACGATCTGGTTGCGGGGCCCGGTGTGGGAGGACTCGGCCGGCGTGGTGCCGCCGCGGCGGCGGCCGTGGGTGTCACGGGCCCGGCTCTCGCGCTGCAGGATCGGGTTCTCCGCCGCGTACTGCCTGCGGGGGTGGATCGCCCAGTTGTAGAAGGAATTGACGGTGGCGACCTCGCGGTCCCAGGTGGCCCAGTCGACGTGCGGCCCACGCGGGTCCGCCGTACGCCACTGCTTGTAGGCGGCCCGGTCCTCCGGGGTGGCGTGACGCCAGTCCTTGCGGCCCCGGCTCTTCCACAGGAAGGACAGCCACATCTTCAGGTCCGAGGCGTGCGCGCGCTGCGTGCCCTCGGGGGCGGCGGCCAGCTGCGTGAAGTACGAGTTCAGTTCCACGTCGTACCGGCCGTCGGGACCGATCAGGTACGGCGTGCCGTCGAGGATGTCGTGCTCATCCAGCCACTCGTCCAGGTCCCACAGCGTGGAGATCAGCGGGTCCGGGACCTGCGGCCGGGGCAGGTCGTGGGGGGGGGGTTGCAACACCCCCCGAACATAGATGCGCGGTCAGCTAGGGGGGGTGGAGGGGGCCGGCGGGGCCCCCCCCCCCCCCCCCCGCCGGT
>NZ_JBHVRR010000074.1:0-23217 GCF_042885635.1 Streptomyces sp. NPDC058045
GTACGGCACTGCCGCACGGTGCCGGAACGCCGCTGTCAGGACTTGCGCACCGCCGCCTTGTCGATGACCACGGTGGCGTTCGGCGCCCCGTCGCCCTGGCCGCTGTTCTCCCCGGCCTTGGCGATCTTCTTCAGCACCTTCATACCGCCCTTCGACACGGTGCCGAACGGCGTGTAGTACGGCGGGAGTTGGCTGTCCTGGTAGACCAGGAAGAACTGGCTGCCGCCGGAGTTCTTGCCCTGCTTGGTCTGCGGGTTGTACTGGTTCGCCATGGCGACCGTGCCCGCCGGGTACACGTTGCCCTTCAGCCGCTTGTCCTTGAGGTTCTCGTCCGGGATGGTGTAGCCGGGCCCGCCGGCGCCGGTGCCCTGGGGGTCGCCGCACTGCAGGACGTAGATGCCGGCGGTGGTCATCCGGTGGCACTTGGTGTGGTCGAAGAAGTGCTTCCCGGCGAGGAAGTCGAAGGAGTTCACGGTGTGCGGGGCCGCGGCCGTGTCCAGCTTGATGTCGATGGCGCCGCAGGTGGTGTCCAGCGCCATGGTGTAGCCGGCCGACTTGTCGACCGAGAACGCCGGCTCCTTCTTGAACTTCTGCTGCTTCACCTTGCCCGGTGCCGGTTTTCCGCACGGGTCCGGCGCCTTGCTGCTGGGCACCGCGCTCGGCTTGGAGGCAGCCGCGTCGTCCTTCTTCGAACCGCCTTCGAAGGCCCCGGCGGCATACGCCCCCGCACTGCCCACCACGACCACGGCGAGTGCCGCCGCGATCACCACGTTGCGGTTCCTGGACCGGCGCCGCGCGGACTCCCGCCGCTGCTGCTGCCGCAAGAACTTCTCCCGGGCGAGCTGCCGCCGCCGCTGTTCCTGGCTGACCACGGGGTCTCTCCTCGTACGTCTCGGATCGGTTCGGGCTTGGCCGGCCGGAAAGGACCGGCGCGCAGGCCTGGGCCCCTGCGTGTGCCCCGTACCGTATATGGGTTGGCTGTGGGAACGGCACCGCCGGTAAGGTCTTGGGTGCCGCGGGCCGGCCGGGTGACACGGCGGCCGGGTGCCGCGGCCGCGAAGCACCGACGAAGTGAAGGACGATCGTGCTCATTGCCGGGTTTCCCGCCGGGGCCTGGGGGACCAACTGCTATCTGGTCGCCCCCGCCGCCGGCGAGGAGTGCGTCATCATCGATCCCGGCCACCGCGCCGCCCAGGGAGTCGAGGACACCCTGCGGAAGCACCGGCTCAAGCCGGTCGCCGTCATCCTCACCCACGGGCACCTCGACCACGTCGCCTCCGTCGTCCCCGTCTGCGGGGCGTACGACGTGCCCGCCTGGGTCCACCCCGAGGACCGGTACATGCTGAGCGACCCGGAGAAGGCGCTCGGCACCGTCATCGGGCAGCAGCTCATGGGCGAGCTGACCGTGGGCGAGCCGGACGACCTGCACGAGCTGACCGACGGCGCCCGGCTCCGGCTCGCCGGGCTCGACTTCACCGTCGCCCACGCCCCCGGCCATACCAAGGGGTCGGTGACCTTCCGGATGCCCGAGGCCGCGGACGTACCGCAGGTCCTCTTCTCGGGCGACCTGCTGTTCGCCGGCTCCATCGGACGTACCGACCTGCCCGGCGGCAGCCATGACGCGATCCTTGAATCCCTGGCCCGGGTGTGCCTGCCGCTCGACGACTCCACCGTGGTGCTGTCCGGGCACGGCCCCCAGACGACCATCGGCCAGGAGCGCGCCGCCAACCCGTATCTGCGGCAGGTGGCGGCCGGCCAGGAAGCCGGTGCGCCGGCTCCCCGACGAGGAATGTGACGAGACCTTCCGTGAGCACCTTCAAGGCCCCCAAGGGCACCTACGACCTGCTGCCCCCGGACAGCGCGGTCTACCTCGCCGTCCGCGAGGCCATCGCCGCCCCGCTGCGCGGCTCCGGCTACGGCTACATCGAGACGCCCGGCTTTGAGAACGTCGAGCTGTTCTCCCGCGGTGTCGGCGAGTCCACCGACATCGTCAGCAAGGAGATGTACGCCTTCGAGACCAAGGGCGGCGACCGGCTCGCCCTGCGCCCCGAGGGCACCGCCTCCGTACTACGCGCCGCCCTGGAGGCCAACCTGCACAAGGCGGGCAACCTCCCCGTCAAGCTCTGGTACTCCGGCTCCTACTACCGCTACGAGCGCCCGCAGAAGGGCCGCTACCGCCACTTCTCGCAGGTCGGCGCGGAGGCGATCGGCGCGGAGGACCCGGCGCTCGACGCCGAGCTGATCATCCTCGCCGACCAGGCGTACCGCTCCCTCGGCCTGCGGGACTTCCGCATCCTGCTGAACTCGCTGGGCGACCGCGAATGCCGCCCGGTGTACCGCGCCGCGCTCCAGGACTTCCTGCGCGGACTCGACCTGGACGAGGACACCCGCCGCCGCATCGAGATCAACCCGCTGCGCGTCCTCGACGACAAACGGGCCGAGGTCCAGGGGCAGTTGACCGGCGCCCCGCTGCTGCGGGACTACCTCTGCGACGCCTGCAAGGCCTACCACGAGCAGGTGCGCGAACTGATCACGGAGGCGGGCGTCGCCTACGAGGACGACCCCAAGCTGGTACGCGGCCTCGACTACTACACCCGCACCACCTTCGAGTTCGTGCACGACGGCCTCGGCTCGCAGTCCGCGGTCGGCGGCGGCGGGCGCTACGACGGGCTCTCCGAGATGATCGGCGGCCCCGCGCTGCCGTCCGTCGGCTGGGCCCTCGGCGTGGACCGCACGGTGCTGGCGCTGGAGGCGGAGGGCGTCACCCTCGACCTCCCGGGCGCCACCAGCGTCTTCGCGGTACCGCTCGGCGAGGAGGCCCGGCGGGTGCTGTTCGCCAAGGTCACCGAGCTGCGCCGGGCCGGGATCGCCACCGACTTCGCCTTCGGCGGCCGCGGCCTCAAGGGCGCCATGAAGGCCGCCAACCGCTCCGGCGCCCGCTGGGCACTGGTCGCCGGTGAACGCGATCTCGCCGAAGGCGTCGCGCAGTTGAAGGACATGGACTCCGGCGAGCAGCAGCCGGTGCCGCTGGACGCGGTGGTGGACGAGGTGCGCCGCAGGCTCGGCTGAGCCCGCGTACGGGGCCGGGACGCACAGCTCGCGCTTATCCGGAACGAACGGTGCGCACCCGGCCCCGTACGGCAGAATGACTGCCGCCCCACCCGGCGCACCCCCACCTCTCCAGTGACGGAAACGGCGTGATGAGCGACACGATGACGGCCAGCGACGAGACCTCCGCGCAGTCGGGACCGGACGGCGCACCCCGCACCTTCGGTGGCAGCCGCGCCCTCGGAGTGCTGCTGGTGCTCACCGGAGCCGCCGGTGTCCTCGCCGCCTGGGTCATCACCGTCGACAAGCTGGAGATCCTCAAGGCCAAGGCCGCCGGCACCACCTTCACCCCCGGGTGCAGCCTCAACCCGGTGGTGTCCTGCGGCAGCATCATGGAGAGCAAGCAGGCGGAGGTCTTCGGCTTCCCCAACCCGATGCTCGGCCTGGCCGCCTACGCGATCGTCGTCTGCGTCGGCATGAGCCTGGTGGCCCGCGCCCGCTTCCCCCGCTGGTACTGGCTCACCTTCAACTTCGGCTGCCTCTTCGGTGTCGCTTTCTGCACCTGGCTCCAGTTCCAGTCGCTGTACCGCATCGGCGCCCTCTGCCTCTGGTGCAGCCTGGCCTGGTTCGCCACCCTGCTGATGTTCTGGTACGTCACCTCGTTCAACGTACGCAACGGGCTGCTGCCGGCGCCGAGTTGGCTGCGGGGCTTCTTCGGGGAGTTCACCTGGGTCCTGCCGGTGATGCACACCGGGATCATCGGCATGATGATCCTGACCCGCTGGTGGGACTTCTGGACCGGCTGATTCCGGGTCCGCCCGGGTCCGGCCCGGACAGGACTGTCGGACCCGTGGCATAGGGTTTCGAAACGTGGAGCCCGATCTGTTCACCGCGGCCGCCGAGGAGCGGCAGGAGAAGGACCCGTCCGGCAGCCCCCTCGCCGTCCGGATGCGGCCGCGCACCCTGGACGAGGTCGTCGGCCAGCAGCATCTGCTGAAGCCGGGGTCACCGCTGCGCCGGCTGGTCGGGGAGGCGGAGGGAGGCCCCGCCGGCCCGTCGTCGGTGATCCTCTGGGGGCCACCGGGCACCGGCAAGACCACCCTCGCCCATGTGGTGTCCAGGGCCACCGACAAGCGCTTCGTGGAGCTGTCCGCGATCACCGCCGGGGTCAAGGAGGTACGCGGTGTCATCGACGGCGCCCGCCGCGCCATCGGCGGCTTCGGCAAGGAGACCGTTCTCTTCCTGGACGAGATCCACCGCTTCAGCAAGGCCCAGCAGGACTCCCTGCTGCCCGCCGTGGAGAACCGCTGGGTCACCCTCGTCGCCGCCACCACGGAGAACCCGTACTTCTCGGTGATCTCCCCGCTGCTCTCCCGCTCCCTGCTCCTCACCCTGGAGCCGCTCACCGAGGACGATGTACGGGGCCTGCTGCGGCGGGCGCTGGCGGCGGAGCGGGGGCTGGCCGGGGCGGTCACGCTCGCCGAGGACGCCGAGGCGCATCTGGTGCGGATCGCCGGCGGCGACGCCCGCCGCGCCCTCACCGCCCTGGAGGCCGGTGCCGGATCCGCCCTCGCCAAGGGCGAGTCCACGGTGACCCTGGCGACGCTGGAGGACTCCGTCGACCGCGCCGCGGTGAAGTACGACCGCGACGGCGACCAGCACTACGACGTGGCCAGCGCCCTCATCAAGTCCATCCGCGGCTCCGACGTGGACGCCGCCCTGCACTATCTGGCGCGGATGATCGAGGCGGGGGAGGACCCGCGGTTCATCGCCCGCCGGCTGATGATCTCCGCCAGCGAGGACATCGGCCTCGCCGACCCGACGGCCCTGCCCACCGCGGTGGCCGCCGCCCAGGCCGTCGCGATGATCGGTTTCCCGGAGGCCGCGCTCACCCTCAGCCACGCCACCATCGCCCTCGCCCTCGCCCCCAAGTCCAACGCGGCCACCACCGCCATCACCGCCGCCCTCACCGACGTACGCAAGGGGCTCGCCGGCCCCGTCCCGCCGCATCTGCGGGACGGGCACTACAAGGGCGCGGAGAAACTGGGCCACGCCCAGGGCTATGTCTACCCGCACGATGTGCCCGGCGGGATCGCCGCCCAGCAGTACGCCCCGGACGCCCTGGCCGGCCGCCGCTACTACGAGCCCACCCGCTACGGCGCCGAGGCCCGCTACGCCGACGTGGTCGAGCGGGTCCGGGAGCGCCTCGGGGGCGAGGGAAAGCCACCGTCCGACGTCTAGTAGACTCGGCCAAGCGCTGCGTCCCGTGTCCGGCTCCGGTCGGCACCACCAGAACGGGACAGGCAGCCGGAACCCCAGCCCCCGGGTACGGGGTTCCAGGAGCGTCGCGCACCGGCGAACGGTGTCGCGGGCAGCCCACCACCCACGCCCAGGCGGACGGTCGGTGGGCCACTCGCGTGCTGCACGTATGTGCCCAGACCAGGGGAGCGGCTGCCCCCGGACCGTCCACGACGGCCCGGCGGGTTTCCCCGACTGCGGATGCGACCTCCCCTAACCCTGGTGAGCCGAATTCACAGAGTAGAGAGGTTGGTTCGTGCCGAACCAGTCCCGTCCCAAGGTCAAGAAGTCGCGTGCCCTCGGCATCGCGCTGACCCCGAAGGCCGTCAAGTACTTCGAGGCCCGCCCCTACCCGCCGGGCGAGCACGGCCGCGGCCGCAAGCAGAACTCGGACTACAAGGTCCGTCTCCTGGAGAAGCAGCGCCTGCGCGCGCAGTACGACGTGAGCGAGCGCCAGCTGGTGCGCGCCTACGAGCGTGCCGCCAAGACGCAGGGCAAGACCGGTGAGGCCCTGGTCATCGAGCTGGAGCGGCGCCTCGACGCGCTGGTGCTCCGCTCCGGCATCGCCCGCACCATCTACCAGGCCCGCCAGATGGTGGTGCACGGCCACATCGAGGTCAACGGCAAGAAGGTCGACAAGCCGTCCTTCCGCGTCCGCCCCGACGACGTGGTGATGGTCCGCGAGCGCTCCCGCGAGAAGGCCCTCTTCCAGGTCGCCCGCGAGGGCGGCTTCGCCCCCGAGGGTGAGACCCCGCGCTACCTCCAGGTCAACCTGAAGGCCCTGGCGTTCCGCCTGGACCGCGACCCGCAGCGCAAGGAAGTTCCGGTCATCTGCGACGAGCAGCTCGTCGTCGAGTACTACGCCCGCTGATCCGCCGCGCCCGCCCCGGCGGGCACGGCGCTCCCGGTGAGCGCGGGTCCCGGACCGGGACCGCACGTCAGCCCGTCGCCTCCCCGCTCGCAGCGGGGGAGGCGGCGGGCTTTCGCACGTCCGGGGCCTGTCGCGGGGGAGGGCAGGCGGCCGGTGCCGCACCGGCCCGCGGCGCCCCGCCGCCCAGCGCCCGCTCCACCGCGGCCCGGGTGTCCAGCAGCCGCCCGGCCCGTACGCCCTCGGTGTAGCGGGCGTCGCCGAGGGCGCGTCTGGCCAGGGTCTCGCAGCGCTGGTGCGGGGCGCCGAAGGTGCGGGAGCCGAAGAGCGGCAGCCCGACCCGGGGCCAGATCGAGGCGGCCGCACCCTGGAGTACCGCCGCCTCCTCGGCGCCCTCGGCGCCGCCGTCGGCCACCGCGAGCAGCGCCAGCAGCTCGACGGCGAGCACCGTGCCCAGCAGATCGTGGAAGGAGTGGCTGATGGCCAGGCACTCCGACAGCAGTTGCCGCGCCCGGCCCGTCGCACCCTCCGCCCACGCCGCATAGCCCAGGACGAAGAGCGCGTACGCCAGCGCCCACCGCTCCCCGTGGTCCTCGCACGCCTCCCGCACCTCCCGGCACAGGTCCGCGGCGCCCGCCAGATCCCCCTGGAAGGCGACCGCCAGCGCCAGTTCGACCTGGCCCATCAGTACGTTGCTGTTGAGTTCGCCGACCGCCCGGTACCGCTCAAGTGCCTCCCGCAGCAGGCGTTCCGCGGCCGGCAGATCATCGCCGACGAGCGCCAGGCAGCCCGTGCGGTGCACCGCGTAGGCGGCGGCGCGGCGGTTGCCGGATCGTTCCGCCTCGCTCCCGCACTCCCGCAGCGCGCGCAGCGCCACCGCCGGATCGCCCTGGAGTACCGCCACATAACCCAGCACCCACAGCGCCTTCAGCCGGGCGTCGGAGGCGGGGCCGGTACCCGCGTCGGCGGCCACGCTGCGCTCCAGCCAGTGCCGCCCCTCGGCCAGTCGCCCGCAGCCCACCCAGTGGAACCACAGGCTGCCCGCGAGGAGTTGACCCACCTGCTCCTGCCCCGGCTCGCTCAGGCACCACTCCAGCGCCGCCCGCAGATTGGGCAGCTCCGCACCGGTCGCCGCGGCCACCCGGGCCTGCCGCGGCGAGAACCACTCCAGCTCGCTCCACGCCGCGAACCCCAGATACCAGTCCCGGTGCCGGTGCCCAAGCCGCTCCGCGTCCCCGGCCGCCGCCAGCCACCGCCCGCCGTACGCCCGTACCGCGCCCAGCATCCGGTACCGGGCGCCCGGCACCCCCGGCTCCGGCTCCGCGCGCTGCACCACGGACTGCGCCAGCAGCGACTCCAATACCTCCAGCACCCGCTCGCCGGCCAGGCCCTCGCCGCCGCACACATACTCCGCGGCCTCCAGGTCGAAGGAGCCGCGGAAGACGGAGAGGCGGGACCAGAGGAGGCGTTCCTCGGGGGTGCACAGCTCATGGCTCCAGCCGATCGCGGTACGCACCGCGCGGTGCCGGGGCAGGGCGCCGCCGCCTCCGCTCAGCAGCCCGAGACCTTCGTCCAGGCGCTCAAGTAACTGCTCGGGGGCGAGCGCGCCCAGCTTGCCCGCGGCCAGCTCCACGGCGAGCGGCATCCCGTCCAGCCGCCGGCACAGCTCGGCCACCTCGTCCGCGGCCGGGTCCACCTCGGCGCCGGCCGCCGCGGCTCGCCGGGCGAGTAACTCGGCGGCCTCGTCCGCGGGCAGCGGCGCCATTGGCAGCAGGACCTCGCCGGCCACCCCGAGCGGCCGCCGCCCCGCCGCCAGTACCCGCAGTCCGGGGGCCGCCCGCAGCAGCTCCGCCACCAGCGGGGCGCAGGCCGCGGCCAGATGCTCGAAGCCGTCCAGCACCAACAGCAGCCGCCGCCCGGCCAGTTGCTCCAGCAGCACCGGGCGCGGCTCCCGCGTCATCGAGTCGGTCAGCTCCAGCGCCTCGACCAGGGCGTAGGGCACCAGGCCCGGGTCGAGCACCTCGGCCAGGTCGATATGCCAGACGCCGTCGCGGGGCCGGGTGCGGGCGGCGGCGCGTATCGCGAGCCGGGACTTGCCGACACCGCCGGGGCCGGTCACGGTCACCAGCCGGGCGGACTTCAAGTGCCCTGCCACGGCGGTGAGTTCACCGCGGCGGCCGATGAAGGCGTCGAGTTCCACCGGGAGGTTGCCCCGGCGGCGGACAGAGGGGGAGGGGGCCGGCTGGGCGGGCCCGGGGCGCGGAGAGCGTCGCATGGCGCACAGAGCGTACTCATGCGTAAGCGTTCCGTTCAACTGCTCTTGCGCCGCCGCCCCTTGAGGCCCCGCCGCCCGCTCCGGCCCACCCGCCGGAATCCGGTACGGACCGCCCGGCCCGGCGCGATAGGCTCGGGGAACGACCTTTCTCGCGGTACGGCGATGCGGTACGGAGGGCGGCATCCGCGGCGCGGACCCGGCTCCGGCGCGGCACCGCCCGGTCCGAGAGGGGACTTCGACAGCCGGGGACAGACAAGGAGCGGTGCCCAGTGACCGGTGGAGAGCTGGCCGGAATCCTGGTGGCCGTCTTCTGGGCGATCCTGGTGTCCTTCCTCGCCGTGGCCCTGGCGAGGCTGGCCCAGACGCTGAAGGCGACCACCAGACTCGTCTCGGATGTGACGGACCAGGCGGTGCCGCTGCTCGCGGACGCCGGGAGCGCGGTGCGCTCCGCGCAGACCCAGCTCGACCGCGTCGACGCGATCGCCACCGACGTCCAGGAGGTCACCTCCAACGCCTCGGCGCTCTCCTCCACCGTCGCCTCCACCTTCGGCGGCCCCCTGGTCAAGGTCGCGGCCTTCGGCTACGGGGTGCGCCGCGCCATCGGGCGCAAGGGCCCCGCGCCCGATGGCGCCGACACCCGCCCCACCGACACCCGGCGCACCGTGATCGTGGGGCGCACCGTTCCCACCCGCCGCCGGGGAAAGCGGAAGAAGGACTGACGCAGCGATGTTCCGCCGTACGTTCTGGTTCACCGCGGGCGCCGCAGCCGGCGTGTGGGCCACCACCAAGGTCAACCAGAAGCTCCGCCGCCTCACCCCCGAGAGCCTCGCCGCGCAGGCGGCGAACAAGGCGGTCGAGACCGGCCACCGCCTCAAGGACTTCGCGCTCGACGTCCGCGAGGGCATGGTCCAGCGCGAAGCCGAACTCGGCGACGTACTCGGCCTGAACGCCCCCGTCGACGCCGCCCTGCCCGCGCCCCGCGGCCGGGCCGCGCTGGAGCAGCCTCGGTACCCGGATGGCGCCGTCCGCCCCGGGCCCGCCCTCCACCCCACCGACACGGACAACCGGAATGAGGACCACTGATGGAGTCGGCTGAAATCCGCCGCCGCTGGTTGCGCTTCTTCGAGGAGCGCGGGCACAAGGTCGTGCCGTCGGCGTCGCTGATCGCGGACGATCCGACCCTGCTGCTCGTCCCGGCCGGCATGGTCCCGTTCAAGCCCTACTTCCTCGGCGAGGTCAAGCCGCCCGCCCCGCGCGCCACCAGCGTGCAGAAGTGCGTGCGCACCCCCGACATCGAAGAGGTCGGCAAGACCACCCGGCACGGCACCTTCTTCCAGATGTGCGGGAACTTCTCCTTCGGCGACTACTTCAAGGAAGGCGCGATCAAGTACGCCTGGGAGCTGCTCACCAGCCCCCAGGACAAGGGCGGTTACGGCCTGGAGCCGGAGAAGCTCTGGATCACCGTCTACCTGGACGACGACGAGGCCGAGCGGATCTGGCACGAGGTCGTCGGCGTCCCGAAGGAGCGCATCCAGCGCCTCGGCAAGAAGGACAACTTCTGGTCCATGGGCGTCCCGGGCCCCTGCGGCCCCTGCTCCGAGATCAACTACGACCGCGGCCCCGGGTTCGGCCCCGAGGGCGGCCCCGCCGTCAACGACGAGCGGTACGTGGAGATCTGGAACCTGGTCTTCATGCAGTACGAGCGCGGCCAGGGCATCGGCAAGGAGGACTTCGAGATCCTCGGGGACCTGCCGAGCCAGAACATCGACACCGGCCTCGGTCTGGAACGCCTGGCGATGATCCTCCAGGGCGTGCAGAACATGTACGAGATCGACACCTCCCGGGTCGTGATCGACAAGGCCACCGCCCTCACCGGCGTCCGCTACGGCGAGGCCCACACCTCCGACGTCTCCCTGCGGGTCGTCTCCGACCACATGCGCACCTCGGTGATGCTCATCGGCGACGGCGTCACCCCGGGCAACGAGGGCCGCGGCTATGTGCTGCGCCGCATCATGCGCCGCGCCATCCGCAATATGCGCCTGCTCGGCGCCACCGGCCCGGTCGTCGGTGAGCTGGTCGACACCGTGATCCGCAGCATGGGCGAGCAGTACCCGGAGCTGCTGAGCGAGCGGAGCCGGATCGAGACGGTCGCCCTCGCCGAGGAGGCCGCCTTCCTCAAGACGCTCAGGGCCGGCACCAACATCCTGGACACCGCCGTCACCGAGACCAAGGCCACCGGCTCAGCGGTCCTCCCCGGCGACAAGGCGTTCCTGCTCCACGACACCTGGGGCTTCCCCATCGACCTCACCCTGGAGATGGCCGCCGAGCAGGGCCTCTCCGTGGACGAGGCCGGTTTCCGCCGCCTGATGAAGGAGCAGCGGGAACGCGCCAAGGCCGACGCCCAGGCCAAGAAGACCGGCCACGCCGACCTCGGCGCCTACCGCGAGATCGCCGACGCCGCGGGCGCCACCGACTTCACCGGGTACACCGCCTACGAGGGCGAGGCCACCGTCGTCGGCCTGCTGGTCAACGGCATCTCCGCGCCCGCCGCCTCCGAAGGCGACGAGGTCGAGGTCGTCCTGGACCGCACCCCGTTCTACGCCGAGGGCGGCGGCCAGATCGCCGACACCGGCCGTATCCGGCTGGACAGCGGCGCCGTGGTCGAGGTCCGCGATGTGCAGAAGCCGGTGCCCGGGGTGCATGTGCACAAGGGTGTGGTGCAGGTCGGCGAGGTCACCGTCGGGGCCCCGGTGTGGACGTCGATCGATGTGCACCGCCGCCGTGCCATCGCCCGCGCCCACTCCGCCACCCACCTCACCCACCAGGCGCTGCGGGACGCCCTCGGCCCGACCGCCGCCCAGGCCGGCTCGGAGAACCAACCCGGCCGTTTCCGCTTCGACTTCGGCTCCCCGGCCGCGGTGCCCACCACCGTGATGACCGACGTCGAGCAGAAGATCAACGAGGTGCTCGCCCGCGATCTCGATGTGCAGGCCGAGGTGATGGGCATCGACGAGGCGAAGAAGCAGGGCGCCATCGCCGAGTTCGGCGAGAAGTACGGCGAGCGGGTCCGCGTCGTCACCATCGGCGACTTCTCCAAGGAGCTGTGCGGCGGCACCCATGTCCACAACACCGCCCAACTCGGCCTGGTGAAGCTCCTCGGCGAGTCCTCCATCGGCTCCGGCGTCCGCCGTATCGAGGCCCTGGTCGGGGTGGACGCCTACCGGTTCCTGGCCCGGGAGCACACCGTGGTGGCCCAGCTCCAGGAGCTGGTCAAGGGCCGCTCCGAGGAACTGCCGGAGAAGATCTCGGGGATGATCACCAAGCTGAAGGACGCGGAGAAGGAGATCGAGCGGTTCCGCGCCGAGAAGGTGCTCCAGGCCGCCGCCGGGCTGGCCGAGGGCGCCCGCGATGTGCACGGCACCGCCCTGGTCACCGGCCAGGTCCCGGACGGCACCGCCGCCGACGACCTGCGCCGCCTGGTCCTCGACGTCCGCGGCCGCATCACCGGCGGCCGCCCCGCGGTGGTCGCCCTCTTCAGCACGGTCGGCGGCCGCCCGCTCACCGTGATCGCCACCAACGAGGCCGCCCGCGAGCGCGGCTTCAAGGCCGGTGACCTGGTGCGCGCCGCGGCCAAGGCCCTCGGCGGCGGTGGCGGCGGCAAGCCGGACGTCGCCCAGGGCGGCGGGCAGAATCCGGCCGCCGTCGGCGAGGCCGTCGCCGCGGTGGAGCGCCTCGTGGCCGAGCGGGCCTGATGCCGGGCACACCCGAGGAGCCGCGTCAGGAGGGTCCCGGTGCCTTCCGGCGCGGCCGCCGGCTCGCGGTGGACGTCGGCGACGCCCGCATCGGCGTCGCCTCCTGCGACCCGGACGGCATCCTCGCCACCCCGGTCGAAACGGTCCCCGGCCGCGATGTCCCGGCCGCCCACCGGCGCCTGGTCCAGCTCGTCGAGGAGTACGAGCCGGTCGAGGTCGTCATCGGATTGCCGCGTTCGCTGAAGGGCGGCGAGGGTCCGGCCGCGGCCAAGGTGCGGGCTTTCGCCCGGGAGTTCGCCGGCCGGATCGCGCCGGTCGCGGTGCGGCTGGTGGACGAGAGGATGACCACAGTCACGGCCGGCCAGTCGCTGCGCGCCTCGGGCGTGACGTCCAGAAAGGGCCGTTCTGTCATCGATCAGGCGGCCGCGGTGGTGATCCTTCAGACAGCTCTGGAGACCGAAAGGGCCTCGGGCCGTCCCCCCGGAGAGGGCGTCGAGGTGGTGTCCTGATCGCGGTACGGTAACGTTCCGCGCGGTGCGGCGGCGTTCGAACAGCCGCCGCACAGCACAGGCGGCGGACGCGGTGCCCCGAACCGGGCGGTCCGTGACCGCCTCGCGGATCTAGGGGATCGATGACTGATTATGGCCGGGGCGAGCGCTCCGATCCGTGGCATCCGGAGGATCCGCTCTACGGAGATCTCGGGTGGTCGGGGCGGCAGGCCCCGACCGGTCACTACGACGGGAGCCCGCAGCAGCCCGGCCCCCCGCAGGACCCCTACGCCGGTTACGACGGCTGGGGCGCCGGCGCCCCCCAGGCTCAGCCCGCCCCCGGCCAGTACCCGGCAGACCCGCTCACCGGCGGCCCCCCACCCCCCGGCCACGCCCCCCGCCCTCAGCAGAGCCCCCCCTACGGCGGCCCCCCGCAGTACAACGCTTCCCCCTACGACCCCCACCACCCCGGCCCCTACGACTCCGGGCAGTTCGACACCGGCGGATACGGCACCGGCGGGTACAACACCGGCAGTCACGGGACCGGTGGATACGCCAACGACGGCTACGGCAACGGCAGTTACGACACGGGCAGCTACGGCAACGGCAGTTACGACACGGGCAGCTACGGCACAGGTGGTTACGGCACGGGCGGTTATGCCGGCGGGGCCTATGACACCGGGAGCCATCCGGCCGGGCGGTTCGACGGGCCGGCCGGGCGGGGCGCCGACTGGGACACCGGCGGCCACCGCCAGGGCGGCTACCCCGGCGACCCTGCCGACCCCTACGGCAACCCGCACCCCGCCGAGCATCCCCACGACGACCCGTACGGCTCCGCCGCGGCCTATCCGCCGCCGGAGCCGCCCGCCCGCCGCGGCACCGGGCGCCCGGTGCCGGAGACCGACTGGGACCCGGGCCCCGACCAGGGTGAGCAGGCCTTCTTCGCGGGCGGCGACGACGGGGACGACGACTTCGACGAGGACGAGCCGGACGGCTCCGGCGGGCGAAAACGCCGCGGCCGCGGCGGCCCCGGCAAGGAACGCAAGCGCCGCAGCGGCTGCGCCTGCCTGGTGGTCGCCCTGGTCTTCGGCGGCGGCCTCGCCGGGGCCGGCTATCTCGGCTACGGGTTCTACCAGGACCGATTCGGCCCGGCCCCGGACTACTCCGGCGACGGCAGCGGCCAGCAGGTCCAGGTCACCGTCACCAAGGGCTCCGGCGGTTACGACATCGGGCAGGCGCTGAAGAAGGCCGGAGTGGTCAAGAGCGTCGACGCCTTCGTCCACGCCCAGCAGGAGAACCCCAAGGGCCAGTCCATCCAGGAGGGCGTCTACACCCTGGACAAGGAGATGTCCGCGAAGAGCGCCGTCGCGCTGATGCTGGACCCCAAGAGCCACAACAACCTGGTGATCGCCGAAGGCAGGCGCAACTCCCAGGTGTACACGGCGATCGACCAGCGCCTCCATCTGAAGAAGGGCACCACGGCCGGCGTCGCCAAGAAGGAGTGGCGCTCCCTGGGGCTGCCCGGCTGGGCCAAGGGCCACAAGAACGTGAAGGACCCGCTGGAGGGCTTCCTCTACCCCTCGGCCTATCCCGTCGCCAAGGGCATGAAGCCGCAGACCATACTGAAGGCGATGGTCAACCGGGCCACCAGCCGCTACCAGAGCCTCGACCTGGACGCCCAGGCGAAGAAGCTCCGTCTGGACGGGCCCTGGCAGGTGCTCACCGTGGCCAGCCTGGTGCAGGTCGAGGGCAAGTCCCACGAGGACTTCCGCAAGATGTCCGAGGTGGTCTACAACCGGCTCAAGCCGAGCAACACCGAGACCAACCAACTGCTGCAATTCGACTCGACGTTCAACTACCTGAAGAACCAGAGCAGTATCGACATCAGCGAGTCGGAGATCAACAGCAATCACGACCCGTACAACACCTACACGCAGAAGGGGCTCCCGCCCGGGCCCATCAGCAATCCCGGGGACGAGGCGCTCAGTGCCGCGCTGAGGCCGACCCGCGACGGCTGGATCTACTTCGTGGCGACCGACGGTATGAACAAGACCGAATTCGCCAAGACGTACGCCGAGTTCCAGAAGCTCAAGGACAAGTTCAATGACCACTCGGGCACCTGACGCCCGCCGGGCCGCCGTACTGGGCTCCCCGATCGCCCACTCCCTCTCCCCGGTACTGCACCGCGCCGCCTACGCCGAACTCGGCCTCGGGGACTGGACGTACGAGCGGCACGAGGTCGACGAAGCGGCGCTGCCCGCCTTCCTCGGGCGGCTCGGCGGCGACTGGGCCGGGCTCTCCCTCACCATGCCGCTCAAGCGCGCGGTGATCCCGCTGCTGGACTCGGTCAGCCCCACCGCCGCCTCCGTCGAAGCCGTCAACACCGTCGTCTTCACCGCCGACGGCCGCCGCACCGGCGACAACACCGACATCCCCGGCATGGTCGCCGCGCTGCGCGAACGCGGCGTCGAACAGGTCGAGACCGCCGCCGTACTCGGCGCCGGCGCCACCGCCTCTTCCGCCCTCGCCGCCCTCTCCCGTGTCTGCACCGGAGCGGTCACCGCCTACGTACGCAGCGACCGGCGGGCCGCCGAGATGCGCGAGTGGGGCGAACGCCTCGGCGTCGAGGTGCGCACCGCCCCCTGGTCCGAAGCGGCCCGCGCGCTCACCGCGCCCCTGGTCGTCGCCACCACCCCGGCCGGCACCACCGACGCCCTCGCCGCCGCCGTCCCGGAACGCCCCGCCACCCTCTTCGACGTCCTCTACGACCCGTGGCCCACCGACCTCGCGGCCCGCTGGTCCGGGTACGGCGGCGCCGTCGTCAGCGGACTCGACCTGCTGGTGCACCAGGCGGTGCTCCAGGTCGAGCAGATGACCGGGCTGGCCCCGGCGCCGCTGGCCGCGATGCGCGCCGCGGGCGAGCACGCCCTCGCCGCCCGCTGAGCGGACCCTCGCTGAGCCGGGGCCGTACGTCCGCCAGATGGACCGGCGGCCGGACGGCCCCGCCGGACGTGGGAGGATCGAAGCAGGCGGGCCCGGGCCGCGCACCCGGCCGCGCCGTAGCCGATTCGGGCGCGTGCATGACGACCAATGAGGAGCACCGTTGAGCAGGTTGCGCTGGCTGACCGCGGGGGAGTCCCACGGACCCGCCCTGGTGGCGACCCTGGAGGGGCTGCCCGCCGGGGTCCCGGTCACCACGGAGATGGTGGCCGACCATCTGGCGAGGCGGCGGCTCGGGTACGGCCGCGGTGCCCGGATGAAGTTCGAGCGGGACGAGGTCACCTTCCTCGGCGGCGTACGGCACGGCCGCACTCTCGGCTCCCCGGTCGCCGTCATGGTCGGCAACACCGAGTGGCCCAAGTGGGAGCAGGTCATGGCCGCCGACCCGGTAGACCCGGCGGAACTGGCCGAGTTGGCCCGCAACGCCCCCCTGACCCGCCCCCGCCCCGGCCACGCCGACCTCGCCGGAATGCAGAAGTACGGCTTCGACGAGGCCCGCCCCGTCCTGGAGCGCGCCTCCGCGCGGGAGACCGCGGCCCGGGTGGCGCTCGGCGCGGTCGCCCGGTCCTTCCTCAAGGAAGCGGCCGGCGTCGAGATCGTCTCCCATGTGGTGGAACTGGCGGCGGCGAAGGCCCCCTACGGCGTCTACCCGAAGCCTTCGGATGTGCGGCGGCTGGACGAGGATCCGGTGCGCTGCCTGGACGCGGACGCCTCGAAGGCGATGGTCGCGGAGATCGACCAGGCCCACAAGGACGGCGACACCCTCGGCGGCGTGGTCGAGGTCCTGGCGTACGGGGTGCCCGTCGGACTCGGCTCGCATGTGCACTGGGACCGGCGTCTCGACGCACGCCTCGCGGGCGCGCTGATGGGCATCCAGGCCATCAAGGGCGTCGAGGTCGGCGACGGCTTCGGCCTGGCGCGGGTCCCCGGTTCCCAGGCGCATGACGAGATCCTCGCCACCGGCGAGGGCATCCGCCGTGCCAGCGGCCGCTCCGGCGGCACCGAGGGCGGCCTCAGCACCGGTGAACTCCTGCGCGTACGGGCCGCGATGAAGCCGATCGCCACCGTGCCGCGGGCCCTGGCCACCGTGGACGTGGCCACCGGCGAGGCCACCCAGGCCCACCACCAGCGCTCCGACGTGTGCGCCGTACCGGCCGCCGGGATCGTCGCCGAGGCCATGGTGGCGCTGGTCCTCGCGGACGCCGTGGTGGAGAAGTTCGGCGGCGACAGCGTCCCGGAGACCGCGCGCAACGTCCGCTCGTACCTCGACAACCTCCAGATCCGGTGACCGGCCCCGTGATCGTCCTGGTCGGCCCGATGGGGGTCGGCAAGTCCACCGTGGGGGAGCTGCTCGCGGCCCGCCTCGGCTGCGGCTACCGGGACACCGACGACGACATCGTGACCGCCGAGGGCCGCCCCATCTCGGACATTTTCGTGGACGACGGCGAGCCGCACTTCCGCGCCCTGGAGAAGGCCGCGGTGCGCACCGCGCTCGACGCGCACCCCGGAGTCCTCGCCCTGGGCGGCGGCGCCGTACTCGACGAGGACACCCGCGGGCTGCTCGCCGGGCACCCGGTGGTCTACCTCGCCATGGGACTTGAGGAGGCGGTCCGGCGCACCGGGCTCGGCGCCGCCCGGCCGCTGCTCGCCGTCAACCCCCGGCGCCAGTGGCGGGAGTTGATGGAGGCCCGCCGCCACCTCTACACCGAGGTCGCGCGCGCGGTGGTCGACACCGACCACCGCACCCCCGAAGAGGTCGCCCAAGCCGTCCTGGACGCACTGGAGTTGAAGGAGACCGGCCCCGGCGCCGGGGCCGGCGGCAGCCGCCAGGAGGAGTCATGACGCAGCAGGCACCCATCCGCATCGAGATCGGCGGCAGCGCGGGCACCGACCCCTACCAGGTGCTCATCGGCCGCCAACTCCTCGGCGAACTCGGCACGTTGATCGGCGACCGGGCCCGCCGCGTGGCCGTCATCCACCCGGAGGCCCTGGCCGGCACCGGCGACGCCCTCCGCGACGACCTCGCCCAGCAGGGGTACGAGGCCGTCGCCATCCAGGTGCCCAACGCGGAGGAGGCCAAGACCGCGGAGGTCGCCGCGTACTGCTGGAAGGCGCTCGGCCAGTCCGGCTTCACCCGCACCGATGTGATCGTGGGCGTGGGCGGGGGCGCCACCACCGACCTGGCCGGGTTCGTCGCCGCGAGCTGGCTGCGCGGGGTGCGCTGGATCGCCGTACCCACCACCGTGCTGGCCATGGTGGACGCGGCCGTCGGTGGCAAGACCGGCATCAACACCGCCGAGGGCAAGAACCTGGTGGGCGCCTTCCACCCGCCCGCCGGTGTGCTCTGCGACCTGGCCGCCCTGGACTCCCTCCCGGTGCACGACTACGTGTCCGGGCTGGCCGAGATCATCAAGGCCGGCTTCATCGTGGACCCGGTCATCCTCGACCTCATCGAGGCCGACCCGTCCGCCGCTCGCACCCCCGCCGGACCGCACACCGCGGAACTCATCGAGCGGTCCATCCGCGTCAAGGCCGAGGTGGTCTCCGGCGACCTGAAGGAGTCCGGCCGCCGCGAGATCCTCAACTACGGCCACACCCTGGCGCACGCCATCGAGAAGAACGAGCGCTACCAGTGGCGGCACGGCGCCGCGGTCTCCGTCGGGATGCACTACGCGGCCGAACTGGCCCGGCTCGCAGGCAGGTTGGACGACGCGACCGCCGACCGGCACCGCGCCGTCCTGGAATCCGTGGGCCTCCCGCTGAGCTACCGCTACGACCAGTGGCCCAAGCTGCTGGAGACGATGAAGGTGGACAAGAAGTCCCGCGGCAACGTCCTCCGCTTCATCGTCCTGGACGGCCTCGCCAAGCCCACCGTCCTGGAAGGCCCCGATCCGGCCGTACTCCTCGCCGCCTACGGCGAGGTGGCCGAGTAGCACTCCCCGGGCACATCCGGTCGCCCCCGGCCGTTCACACAACGGCGGCCGGGGAAGGTACCGTTCGGTAGCGAAGGAGCCCGGCCCCCTCTCCACGGCCGGGCCCGGCGCCACCGCCGCCCCGCCACCCGCCAGTACGAGACGGAGTGCCACCGGATGCACCACGCAGTGGGATCCGAGCCGCCGCAGCCCCCGCACCGGGCGCGCCCCGCGGGCGGCCCCCCGCCTCCTCCGCCTGCCGGCCCCCACCCCGGGCACCGTCCGGGGCCGCCCCCGCCCGCCGTGCCGCAGCACCCCGGCGCCGGCTTCGGCCACCCCGCGCAGCCCGGCCACCACCCGGCCCCCCAGCAGCCCGCCCCCGCCCCCCAGCCGGGCGCCCACCAGCCCCCACCCCCGCACGTCGGCCCGCCCTCGCACCCGGGCGCCCCGCGGCCGCCGCACCCGCAGAGCGGGCCGCATCCCTCCGCTCCGCCGCCCTCGGCCGATGCGCCCGCGCCGCAGCGGGCCCGGATACCCCTGGCCCCGGACACCACCGGCCATGTGCAACTGCCGCCCGGCGCGCCCGTCGCCGTGCCCAGTCCGCCGCCCGCCGCGGGCGCCGTCGACCCGACGGGCACCACACTCGCGGTGCTCCTGATCGGCCCCGCGGGCGCCGGCAAGACCAGCGTCGCCCGCCACTGGGCGGACCGCCGCCGCGTCCCCACCGCCCACATCAGCCTCGACGACGTACGGGAGTGGGTGCGGTCCGGTTTCGCCGATCCGCAGTCCGGGTGGAACGACCACTCCGAGGCGCAGTACCGGCTGGCCCGCCGCACCTGCGGTTTCGCCGCCCGCAACTTCCTCGCCAACGGCATCTCCTGCATCCTCGACGACGCCGTCTTCCCGGACCGCCCGGTCGTCGGCCTCGGCGGCTGGAAGCGGCACGTCGGCCCCGGGCTGCTGCCCGTGGTGCTGCTGCCCGGCCTGGAGGTCGTGCTGGAGCGCAACGCGGAGCGCAGCGGCAACCGCCGCCTCAGCGACGAGGAGGTGGCGAGCATCCACGGCCGGATGGCCGGCTGGTACGGCTCCGGCCTGCCGATCATCGACAACTCCCAACTCGGCATCGAGGACACCGCCCGCGTCCTGGACGACGTACTGGCCCGCGCCATCGCCAGCCCCCCGCAGTGGTGAACGCCTGAGCCGTCGGCGCCCGTTCACACCTGCCGGCCCCCGCCCGGACGCTCCCGAACGGCGGGCCGGGCCGGGCGAACGTAGGCTCGCCCCATGTCTGAGGCGTGCGCGGCCCGCAGGGAACGGCTGAGGGAACGCTGTGCCGCGGCCGGCGCCGCGGCGGCACTGGTCTCCCGGCCGGCGAACATCCGCTATCTCACCGGTACCGCTCCCGAGGGCGCGGTGCTGCTGCTGGCCGGTGCGGCGACCGGCTCCAAACACCCCGACGTCCTCTACTGCGTGGAGCAGCCCGGGGCGGACGGCGGAGAGGTCCGACTCGACGACCAGCTCCGGGTGCGGGCGCTGCCCGCTTCGGGCGGGGACCCGGCGGTCGCCGCGGCCGAGGCCGTCGCGGAGGCCGGTACCGGTTCGCTCGCGGTGGAGGAGCACCACCTCACCGTCGCCCGGCACCGCGCCGTCGCCTCGGTGGCACCCAGGACCCGCCTCGCCGATCTGGGTTCCGCGGTCGAGCAGCAGCGGCTGATCAAGGACGAGGAGGAGATCTCCGCCCTCCGGATCGCCGCCGAGATCGCCGACCAGGCCCTCGGGGAACTGCTGGAGTCGATCCTGGTCGGCCGTACCGAACGCCATCTCGCGCTGGAGCTGGAGCGCCGCCTGGTCGACCACGGCGCCGACGGCCGGGCCTTCCCCACCAGCGTGGGCACCGGCCCGAACTCCGGCCGCCCCGGGCACCGCCCCACCGACCGCAGGGTGGAGGAGGGCGACTTCCTCTCGGTCCGGCTCGGCGCCTCCTACCACGGCTACCGCTGCGAGATCGGCCGCACCTTCGTCATCGGCACCTCGCCCGCCGACTGGCAGATCGAGCTGTACGACCTGGTCTTCGCCGCGCAGCGGGCCGGGCGGGAGGCGCTGGTGCCGGGCCGGGCCTGCCGCGAGGTGGACCACGCGGCCCGCCAGGTGCTGGACTCCGCGGGCTACACCGAGGGCCTGGCGGCGAGCACCGGCCACGGGGTGGGGCTCGAAATCGGAGAGGACCCGCAACTGGCCCCGTCGGCCATGGGTAAACTGGACGCTTGTGTGCCGGTCACCGTCGAGCCGGGAGTCCACCTCCCGGGCCGGGGCGGGGTCCGGATCGATGACACGCTCGTCGTACGCCCCGAGGCGGACGGCGGACCCGAGCTACTCACCATCACGACCAAGGAGCTGCTCGCTCTCTAGAGCGCGGCGCCCCGGGTCGTCCACCAGCGTCAGCCCAGGAGATTCCGGAACCGTGGCTTCCACGAACGACCTCAAGAACGGCCTTGTGCTCAAGCTCGAAGGCGGCCAGCTCTGGTCCGTAGTCGAGTTCCAGCACGTCAAGCCCGGTAAGGGCCCGGCCTTCGTGCGCACCAAGCTCAAGAACGTGCTCTCCGGCAAGGTCGTCGACAAGACCTTCAACGCCGGCGTCAAGGTCGAGACGGCCACCGTCGACAAGCGCGGGATGCAGTTCTCGTACATGGACGGCGACTACTTCGTCTTCATGGACATGGACACCTACGACCAGCTCCATGTCGACCGCAAGGCCGTCGGTGACGCGGCCAACTTCCTGGTCGAGGGCTTCGAGGCCGTCGTCGCGCAGCACGAGGGCGAGGTGCTCTACGTGGAGCTGCCGGCCGCCGTCGAGCTGACCGTCCAGGAGACCGAGCCGGGCGTGCAGGGCGACCGCTCCACCGGCGGCACCAAGCCGGCCACCCTGGAGACCGGCCACCAGATCCAGGTCCCGCTCTTCATCGTCACCGGCGAGAAGATCAAGGTCGACACCCGCACCAGCGACTACCTCGGCCGGGTGAACAGCTAACCGTGGCTGCCCGTAACACGGCCCGAAAGCGCGCCTTCCAGATCCTCTTCGAGGGCGACCAGCGCGGTGCCGACGTCCTCACCGTCCTCGCGGACTGGGTCCGGCACGCACGGTCCGACCCCCGCCAGCCCCCGGTGAGCGAGTACACCATGGACCTGGTCGAGGGGTACGCGAAGCGGGCCGGCCGGATCGACGAGCTGCTCGCGCAGTACGCCGTCGGCTGGACGCTGGACCGGATGCCCGTCGTGGACCGGAACATCCTGCGGCTCGGCGCCTACGAGCTGATCTGGGTGGACGGCACGCCGGACGCCGTGGTCCTGGACGAGGCCGTGCAGCTCGCCAAGGAGTTCTCCACGGACGAGTCCCCGGCCTTCGTCAACGGACTGCTGGGCCGCCTGTCCGAACTGAAGCCGAGCCTGCGCCGCGAGGCCTGAACCCTCACCGGGCGACCCCCGCACCAGGCCCGGAGCAGAACGTGAACAGTGTTCTGCTCCGGGCCTGGTGCCGTTCCGCGGCCTCCTCGGGCGTCGCCCCATGCCGACCGACGCGAACCTCCTGGCCCGCCTCGCCGCACTTTGCGCCGGCGACCTCCCCTCACCGGCGGCCGCACCATGGCCTATGTCTACGACGGCCTCTACGCGCTCGCCGCCGAGGCGCAGGCGGGTCTTCGCCGGGGTCAACGGCCTTGATATGACGGCCTTTCGCAGCGTGGTCGAGCTGGAGAACGAGGTGGTCGGCCGGGCCGCCCGGCTCCTCGGCGACGGCCGGTACCTTCACCAGCGGCGGCACCGAGAGCTGCCGGCTCGCCGTGGTCACCGCCCGCGAGCACGCCCGCCGCCCCCGCGGTGTCACCCGCCCCGAACTCGTCCTCCCCGACACCGCGCACCCCGCGTTCCACAAGGCCGCCGCCCTCTTCGGCCTGCGCACCGTCACCGGCCCCTTGACCCGGCCACCCTCACCGTGCGTGCCCGCGACATGGCAGCCGCCCTCGGTGAGCGGATCGCGCTCGCGGTGGTCTCCGCCCCGTCCTGCGCGCACGAGGTGCTCGACCCGATCGCGGAGATCGCCGCCGAAGCCGACCGCCGCGGCGTCCTCTGCCATGCCGACGCCCGCATCGGCGGCTGCTACCTCGGCCACCTCCGCCTCGGCCTGCACAAGTACGCCTACACCCCCAAGGGGGCCTCGGTGCTGCTGCGGGACGCGGAACCGCGGCGGCACGGCTGGTTCGCGTACACCTCATGGCCGGGGTATCCGGTGGTCAACGCCCTCCAGGGCACCAAGCCGGCCGCCCCGCTCGCCGCGGCCTGGGCGGTCTCCGAACAGATCGGCACCGCGGGCTACCGGGACCTCGCACGCCGGGCGCAGCGAGTGGTACGGGTGCTCGCGGAGGGGATCGGTGCGGTGCAGGGGCTGCGGGTGGTGGGGGAGCCGGCCGCCTCGCTGCTCGCGCTCGCCTCCGACGATCCGGGGCTCGACGTTCTCGTCCTCGCCGATAAGTTGCGGGCCGCCCGCGGGTAACACCCGCCGGCGGCCCCCCCCCGCCGCACA
>NZ_JBHVRR010000075.1:0-22107 GCF_042885635.1 Streptomyces sp. NPDC058045
CGTCCAGTACGAGGGCGCTTGGCCGGCGCACCGAGAGCACGCACCAGACCCCGCTCCTTGCTCCACGGAGATCCAAACGACACGGCCTAGCCCCGGTCGGGCCGGGCCCAGGTGGTTGAACGGCGGGTGAGCGGGAATGCAACGGCACGTCCCTGTCCGCCCCCGGTGCTCCCTTGCGGACCCGGGGCCACCGCCTCCGGCGTCCCACCCGCCCCACCCGTCCCGTTCGATCCCCCCACCAGCCAACGACCCCGCTTGTGAAGGACAGACACCATGCGCCGCGCACTGATCGTCGTAGACGTGCAGAACGACTTCTGCGAAGGAGGCAGCCTCGCGGTCGCGGGCGGCGCCGATGTGGCGGCCGCCATCACCGAGCTGATCGGCCAGGCCGGCGGCCCCGGCTACCAGCACGTCGTAGCCACCCGGGACCACCACATCGCGCCCGGCGACCACTTCTCCGACCGGCCCGACTACCGGGACTCCTGGCCCGCGCACTGCGTCGCCGGCACCGAGGGCGTCGGCTTCCACCCGAACTTCGCGCCCGCCGTCGCCTCCGGGGCGATCGACGCGGTCTTCTCCAAGGGCGAGTATGCGGCCGCGTACAGCGGTTTCGAGGGGCGGGACGAGAACGGCAGCACGCTCGCCGACTGGCTCCGCGCCCGCGAGATCACCGAGGTCGACGTGGTCGGCATCGCCACCGACCACTGCGTACGCGCCACCGCGCTGGACTCGGCCCGCGAGGGCTTCACCACCCGGGTGCTGCTGTCGCTGACGGCGGGCGTCGCGGCGGAGACCACGGAACGCGCCGTCGAGGAGCTTGCCGCCGGGGGCGTCGCCCTCAGCGGCAAGCCGGTCCTCTGATCCCGCCCGCCCCACCCCTCACGGCCGCACCGGTCTGGGGAGGAGGGTGCGGATGGGGTGCCACAGTTCCGGCTGCGAATCGGTGGACGGCTGTGGGGCGGGCTGCGTACCTGGGCGCCGCTGGGAGACGAGATACGGCCGGGGATGCACGTCCCGGTGCGGTGGCTGCTGGGCGGCGCGCCAGATCAGGCCGTCCGGATGGTGCAGTACGGCGGTGACCTCGTCCGGGGTGGGCGGCTCCGCGTTGCCGCGCAGATAGACCGCGCGCAGCCCGAGGTTCCGCAGCCTGGTCAGGGCGCGGGCCCGGTTCCTCGCGTGCACCAGCACCCGGACCGAGCCGGGCGAGGCCGGGCTCGGCAGGTTCATGGCCACCACCACATTGCCGCCGGGCAGCTTGCAATAGCCTCCTGCAGCCATTCGGTCACACCCCCGTGAGACATCGTGTCAATAACGGATTTACAGGAGGCACCTAAACACGATCGGCCGCCGCCCGCTAGGGGGCGACGGCCGATACCACTGTGACCTGCACAAACAGCTTCTACTTCTTGGCTGCCCCGACCTCGACGGTCATCGTGTCGCCGCTCTTGGGCTCCTTGATGATCTTGATTTCGGTGCCGGTGTCAGGAACCTTGACGCTTCCCGTCGGGTTCGACGCGTACCAGTAGACGCCGTTGTGGTCGTCGAAGGTGCGGACGCCGGGCTGGGGGCGGACCTTCAGCGCCACGTCGTTCTTGTGCAGCGTGAAGCCGTCGGTCCAGGCGATCGAGAACGGCGCGTCGAACGGCTGGATCTTGTTCCGCAGGATGGTGCCGTCCGACCACTTCATCGGCTTGGCGTGGGCGTCGACCGGAAGGATCAGGCCCTCGCCCGGGTGGACGCTGGTGTTGTTGTCCTTCTGCGAGGTGTCCCACAGCCACACCATCAGGCCGTTCTGGTACGGGTAGTGCTCCACCCAGTCCGGCCGCTTCTTCGAACCGAAGTTGTACGGACCGACCTTGAGGGTCTCGTCGTACGACACGTACTGCCGGTTCTCCGCGACGTAGTACTGCTCGTAGTCCTTGGTGAAGGACTCGCCGATGCGGGAGAAGCCCTTGGAGGTCCAGCCGTTGTCGTCGCCCTCGGCGTCGTCCGCGAAGACGGTCTCGCCGTCGGCGGTGAGCTTCATGTCGTCGGCGGTGAAGCCCTTGAGGGAGAGGCCGCCGTCGGTGGAGTAGCGGAAGCGGAGGTCGAACTTCTTGCCCGCGTAGTCGTTCAGCGGGAAGACCAGCTTCTTGTACGCGCCCGACTTGCCGGTCAGCACCGGGCGGTCGGCGGCGTCCCGCGGGAGGGGCTTGCCGTCGGCGGTGCCCTCGATCGGGGTCCAGTTGGCGCCGCCGTCGGTGGAGACCTCGGTGTAGAGGAAGTCGTACTCGTTCTCGATGTCCCACCAGCCCTGGAGGCTGAATTCGGCGGCGGACTTGCCGGTGAGGTCGACCGAGCGGGTCAGGGTGTTCTTGAGGTCGTCGCCGCTGTCACTCCACCACTGCTTCTCGCCCTGGGCGGGCTTGACCACCTTGGTGGTGACCGCCTTCTTCGGCAGATCGACCACCAGCCCCTGCCGGTGCTTGGTGTTGTACTCCGAAACACCCAGCTTGTGCTGGGAGTTGACGGCGGCCTTGGCCTTGTCGTAGTTGAGCCAGCCGAGTTGCAGCTTGTCCCAGGCGGTCATGTCGCCGGGCATGTCGCCGATCTCGTTCTTGCCGGTGCCCAGCCAGGAGCCGGCCGACATCAGCGACCAGAAGCCGACCGAGTTCTCGCCGCCGCCGGAGGTGTCGTACAGGTCCGGCAGACCCAGGTCGTGGCCGTACTCGTGGGCGAAGACGCCGAGGCCGCCGTTCTCCGGCTGCATCGTGTAGTCGCCGACCCAGATGCCGGTGTCGCCGATCTGGGTGCCGCCGGCCTGGTTCTCACCGGGGCCGGTCTTCCCGGCGTCGCTGCCGTACGCGTACCAGCGGTGGGCCCAGATGGCGTTCTCGCCCTGGGCGCCGCCGCCCGCCGACTCGTCCTCGCCGGCGTGCACGATCTGGAAGTGGTCGATGTAGCCGTCCGGCTCGTTGAAGTCGCCGTCGCCGTCGTAGTCGTAGCGGTCCCACTGGTCGTACTGGGCGAGGTCGGCCTTGATGTCGGCGTCCGACTTGCCCTTGGCCTTCTGGTCGGCGACCCAGGCGGTGACGCCGTCGCGGATCAGGTCCCAGACGCTGGAACAGGTGCTGGCGCCGCAGTAGTTGGAGCCGTAACGGGCCTCGTTGCTCTGGACCTTGACCCAGTCGGAGACCTCGCCGTCGACCGAGTAGCGGCCGGAGGAGGTCTTCTCGTAGTAGGTCTTCAGGGAGTGCTTCTGCTTGCCCTTCTTGTCCTTGCCGGACCCGAAGTACATGTCCTGGAAGTGGGCCTGGTTGTAATCGGCCTGCCAGGCGGTGCTGTTGTCCTTCTTGCGGTCCGGCTCGGCGATCTCGTTGTGGCCGGGGCCGGGGTCGCCGCCGTACTTGACGACCGGGTCCTCGGGCCCGTCCGGGCCGTCCGGGTCGTACATGGTGGTGTCGTCGACCTTGTCGCCGAACTCGACCAGGATGGTGAAGATCTTGTCGGTCTTCTCCCGGCCCAGCTCCACGTACTTCTTGTCGTCCAGCTTGACGACCTTGGAGCCGTTGTCCTGCTTGACCTTCTTGTCGCCCTTGAGCACCTGCTTGAGCGCGGCCTCGCGCTGCGCGGCCTGCTTCTTGCTGAAGGGGCCGTCCAGGTCGTGGCCGGAGTCGCCGGGTCCCGGCGCCGGGTCCTGGCGGTGCACCCCGGCGGCGGCCGGAGTGTCGTTCCCGGGCTGGGCGGTGGCCACAGCCGCCGAGAACGTAGCGGTGGCCGTGGCAAGTGCCACGACCACCGCGCTCGCTCTGAACGTCCGTCGTCTGCTTCTCACTTGGTGTATTCCTCCCCCGCGTCCCCAGGCGCGGCCGGGATTCCCGGTCCGGGGGTCCGCGCGCATGTACGCGTCACAAGTGACGACATTGGACCGGAGTAACGCAAGAAAAGACAGACCTTGACGCGAAGAAGTCAGGTGCACTATGCAGTCGCCACACTCCGTTATCCGGACATCCGGCGCAGAGCCAACAGGCGCGTCACACAGGCGACATGACGGACTCTTTGACTCCGTGCGCCCCCTGTGCACCCGCCCCGGGCCACCGCGTGGGTCACGTCACGCTTGCCGGGCGACCCGTCAGGGCATTCAGCCCCTGAGAATGCTGGGGAACGGTGCCGCACGCCAAGTCCGCCCCGTTCGGCGCCCGTTGGCGCCTGCCCCGACCGATCGTCTGTCCCGAGGACGGATAACGCCATGGCTCGTCCGAGCACCGCACAGCTCCTCTACGGTGTCCTCACCGTCGTACTCTCCGACCTCGCCATGCTGCTGCTCTCCGGGGCACGCGGCACGGTGGGCGTGGCGGTGATCGCCGTGGCCGCCGTCACCCTGGGGGTACTGGTCGCCGTGACCGTACGGACACCGGGTGCCGCGCGCGCCCGGCGGCCCGGAGCGGGGGCGGAGTCCGGTACGGCTGCCGGGCCGGCCGAGGTGCGTGTCCCGGCCCAGCACCACACCGCCGTCCACGGCACCGAAGCGGCCTGAACCCACGCCGAGCCTGGCCGCTCCCCCGTCAACTGCCGTTATTCGGTGCTGACTTCGACGGTCTTGGCCGCCTTGTCGTGCAGGCCCTGCCGGTAGGGCCGGTCGAAGAAGGACCAGCCGCCGCAGATCGCCGTCCAGATGCAGGCGCAGCAGAAGGCGAACGGCAGCCACAGCACGGCCGCCCGGGTCAGCGAGGTCTGCACCGAGGGCGTCGCCCCGTCGTGCAGATTCGCCACCCGCAGCTTCAGCAACTGCTTGCCCGGCGTCTGCCCGGTACGGCTGATGAACACCGTGTCGTACGCGGTGTACAGCACGGCGGCGAGCACGGACTGGCCTACTCCGCTGGCGTAGTTGACATGGTTGGAGTTGACGTTGAACTGGCCGATGCCGAAGGCCACGCTCAGCAGCCAGACCACCAGACCGACGATGATCATGTCGATCAGCCGGGCCAGCACCCGCTTCCCGCCGCTCGCCAGCGGCGGCATCCCGGCCAGCGGATCCGCACCATAGGGGTCACCACCGAAGGGGCCGCCGCCGTAGGGGCCGCCGCCGTAGGGGCCGCCGCCGTAGGGGCCGCCGCCGGGACCGCCGCCACCGCCGTACGGGCCGCCGCCCGGGCCGCCTGATCCGCCGCCGTACGGCCCGGCCCCCGGTGCGCCGCCGCCGTAGGGGTCGCCGCCGGGTGTGCCGCCTGCGCCGTAGGGGTCTCCCCCGCCGGGGCCGGACGGCGGGGGCTTCCGGAACGGGTCCTGGGAGGGGTCGTTCTCAGGCGGTTCGGTAGTCATGGCCCGAGTCGACCCCGAACCCGCCCGGCCCGCATCCGGCGGGCGCCCGTCCGGATGAGGCGGCTACGAAGAGGACGCGACGAAGGTGCCGGCCGCCTTGTCGTGCCAGCACTGGCGCCACGGCCGGTCGAAGAGGCACCAGGCCACCCCCACCACGCCGATCAGCAGCAGCCCCGGTACGCAGTACACCAGCCAGCGCCGCACGGCCGCGCCGAAGCCGGGGGCCCGGTGCCCCTCGATGTCCCGCACCTCGATGCCCAGCAGCCGCTTGCCGAGGGTGCGGCCGCCGCGGGAGATGGGCAGCGCCTCGTACAGGACGCCGAAGAGGAGGAGGACGAGGACGAAGGCCCCGGCGTAGGCGGCGGTGGTGCCGTCCAGGAGCCAGACGGTGACGGTGCGGCCGGACTGCTTCGCCGCGTCGATCTTGCCGTCGACATGGTCCGCGGCCTTGCCGAGCAGCGGTACTCCGGCGATCGCACAGACCGCGCCCAGCACCACCGAGTCCAGCAGCCGGGCCGCGAACCGCCTGCCGAGCGGCGCCGGGCGGGCCGACGCCTGCGCCTGGGCGACCGCCAGGAACGGGTCCTCGGCGGGCGGCTTCCACGGCACCACGGCCTGCTCGCGCTCCCCGCCCGCCGGGGACTGCGCCAGGTGCTGGACCTGCTGCGCCCAGGAGCCCCGGCCACCACCGGCCTCCGGCTCCGGGGACGGGTCCGGGAGGGGCGCCGCCTGCGGTCCCTGCGGGGAGGTCTGCTCCGGGTGCCGGGTCTGCGGCGGGACCTGGCCGGGGGCGGCGCCGGCGCGGCGGGCCGACTCGACGTCCACCGCGCGGATCGCCATGGTCCCCTCGCTGACCGCCTCGGACCGCGCACCCCGCTCGGCGGCCGCGGCGAGATCACGGGCGTCGGGGCGGCGGATCATCATGGTGCCGCTCGCCTCGTCGTCACCGTCGGCGGCGGTACCGTCCGGGCCGGTGCGGGCGGCGTCGCGGCCCAGGCCGCGGATGGTCATGGTGCCGTCGGACCGGTAGTCATCCGAGGGGCCGCCGCCGGATCGGTCGTCGGACGGCGAGGGGTCCGCCGGGGTTTCGGCCGCCGGGCGGGGGTCCTGCGGGACGCGGGGGTCGGGGCCGGTCGGCGCGCCCCAGGAGACCCGGTGGTCCGGTGCGCCGCCGAAGCCGGACTGCCGGGACACATCGGCGCCCCACGCGGAGGCCGGCTCGGGGCGGGCCCGGTCGTCCTCCGGCCCGGCGGGGGCGCCGGTCGCGGCGGGCGGGTCCTCGTCGAAGAAGTGCGGGCCGGTCTCCTCCACCTCGGGGGCGGCCGGCTGCGGTCTTCCCGCGCCCTGCGGCGCCGGCAGGGACTCGCCCGCCATCGGCGCCGGACGGCTGGTGCCGGGCACCCAGGAAACACCGTTCCAGTACCTGACATAGCCGGGGATGGACGGGTCCGGATAGTAGCCCTCGCGGGGCCTGTCGTCGCCGGGTGCCGGAAGGGGGGCGCTCATGACCGTCGTCCCGTATCTGCTCGGGGATTCTGTTGGAGCACCACATCTACCAGACCTGGCGCATGAGCCGGACCCCTTGGGCGGTACCGACCACTTTCCGGGCAAGCCGCACAGCCCGGCCACACCGGTCCCGGACGCCCGTCCGGAGCCCGCTGAGAACTCGCGAAAAAAACTTCCCGGAACCCGCGTAATGCTCCCGGACCTGCCCGCTCTCTACGGGTGCAGGGCCGCACCAGGCGCCCTGGCCACGACCACGCGGCACACCCGAGGACCGAGGAGCACGGCAGATGAACACCGTGGTGGAACGAGAACTCGAACTGAAGCTGGTGCTGTCACCGGACCGCAGCGTCCCGGTACCCGCCCGGCTCAGCTACCGCGTCAGCGACCCGTACGCGATCCACATCACCTTCCACGTCGGGTCCTCGTGCCCGGTGCACTGGACCTTCGCGCGTGAGCTGCTGGTGGAGGGGGTGTTCCGGCCCTGCGGGCACGGCGATGTGCGGGTGTGGCCGACGAAGGTCAACGGGCGCAGCGTGGTGCTGATGGCGCTCAGCTCCCCGGAGGGGGACGCGCTGCTGGAGGCGCCCACGGCGCCGGTCTCGGCCTGGCTGGAGCGGACCCTGCGGGCGGTGCCGCCGGGCAGTGAGGCCGAGCGGCTCGGTATCGACGACGGCCTCGCCGAGCTGCTCACTCCCACCACCGGCCGCGCCCAGGACGGCCTCTGGCTCACCGACCCGTGGCCGTCCGACGAGTCGACGGACGGGGAGTGAGGGCGCCCTGGAACGGGAGGGTGCGGGCGGTGCGGGTTCAGAGGACCTTGCCCGGGTTGAGGAGGTTCAGCGGGTCGAGGGCGGACTTGACGGCGTGGTGGATCTCGACGCCCACGGGGCCCAGTTCGCGGGCGAGCCAGTCCTTCTTGAGGACGCCCACGCCGTGTTCGCCGGTGATGGTGCCGCCGAGTTCCAGACCGAGGGCCATGATCGCGTCGAAGGACTCGCGGGCGCGGCGGGCCTCGTCGGGGTCGGCGGCGTCGAAGCAGACGGTGGGGTGGGTGTTGCCGTCGCCCGCGTGGGCGCAGACGCCGATGGTGAGGTCGTACTCGGCGGCGATGCGGTCGACGCCGGCCAGCAGGTCGGCGAGGCGGGAGCGGGGCACGCAGACGTCGTCGATCATGGTGGTGCCCTTGACGGCCTCCAGTGCGGTGAGGGACAACCGGCGTGCCTGGAGGAGGAGTTCGGACTCGGCGCGGTCCTCGGCGGGGACGACTCCGGTGGCTCCGGCCGCCTCGCAGAGGCCGCCGACGGCGGCGAGGTCGGCGGCCGGGTCCGGGGTGTCGAAGGCGGCGAGCAGCAGTGCCTCGGTGCTCTCCGGCAGGCCCATCCGCGCCATCGCGTTGACGGCGCGCACCGTGGTGCGGTCCATCAGTTCGAGCAGGGACGGGACATGGCCCGCTTCGGTGATCCGGCACACCGCGTCGCAGGCGGCCGCGGTGGAGGCGAACTCCGCGGCCAGTACGAGCTGTTGGGGCGGCTGCGGCTTCAGGGCGAGGACGGCTCGGACGACGACGCCGAGGCTGCCCTCGGAGCCGACGAAGAGGCGGGTGAGGTCGTATCCGGCGACGCCCTTGGCGGTGCGGCGGCCGGTGGTGAGGAGGCGGCCGTCGGCGAGGACCACATCGAGGCCGAGGACGTACTCGGCGGTGACGCCGTACTTGACGCAGCAGAGGCCGCCGGAGGCGGTGCCGATGTTGCCGCCGATGGTGCACGACTCCCAACTGGAGGGATCCGGCGGGTAGTAGAGGCCGTGCTCGGCCACGGCGCGGGAGAGGACGGCGTTGACGACACCCGGTTCGACGACGGCGACCCGGTCCACCGGGTTGATCTCCAGGATGCGGTCCATCCTGGTCAGGGAGAGCGCAATACAGCCTTCGGTGGTGTTGGCGGCGCCGGAGAGGCCGGTACGGGCGCCCTGCGGGACGACGGGCACCCGCAGCCGGTGGGCGGTGCGCAGGACGTGCTGGACCTGCTCCACGGTGCGGGGCAGGACGACGGCGGCGGGGGTGCCGGCCTCGCAGAAGCTCGCCATGTCGTGGGCGTAGGAGGCGGTGACGTCCGGGTCGGTGAGGACGGCTTCCTCGGGCAGCCCGGCTCGCAGCTCTTCGACCAGTGTGCGGCTCATGATCACACTGTGGCAGCCGGGGCCACCGGTGTGAACCCGTCAGGGCGCACCATCCGGGCGCGGGAGGCGTTGGTCGTACGGGCGCATGGTGTGCGGCATGTCTCTGCGCACCCGACGTCCCGCCCGGCGACAGGAACGTTCCGCCGGGGTGCCGCCGCCCTCGGCGCCGCCGCCCGCCGCGGCCTCGGACCGGCTGCCCGGCGGGCGGGCGGTGGCCGGGGCGGTGGCGGGCTGCCTGGTGCTGGGCTGCGGGCTGTCGCTGCTGCCCGGTCCCGCCACGCCCGGCCCGCCGCCACCGCCGGGACGGGCGGCCCGGGAGGCGGCCGCCGGGGCCGCGGTGACCGCGGGCGCCCCCGCCGATCGGGCCCAACTGGCCGCGCTGGTACGGGACATCGCCCGCCGTACCCGGTCCCGTCCCGGGGACGCGGCGGCGTGGGCGGTGCTCGGTGCGGCCCGTACCGGGCAGGCGGTGGCGGCCGGGCGGCCCGAGGGGCTGCGGTCGGCCGAGCAGGACCTGCGCACCGCGCTGAAGGCCGGGCGCGGCGCCGGCCCGGCCGCCCTCACCGGTCTCGCCGCCCTGGCCGCTGCCCGCAACGACCCTTCCACCGCCCGGAGTTGGGGCGAGCGGGCCGTGAGCGGGGAGCGGCGGCCGTGGCAGGCGTATGCCGTACTGGTGCCGGTCTACGCCGAGTTGGGCGAGCAGAAGGCCGCCGAGGGGGCGCTGAAGGAGTTGCGTGCCCGGCATCCGGGTGCGGTGGCGCGGGCCGCGGCGGCGGTGCTCTACGCGGGCCGGGGCCGGCGGGAGGACTCGGCGGCCGCGGCGGAGGACGGGGCGGCGCTCGCCGAACACCCTGCGGAGCAGGCCGCGTTGCGGGTCCTGGCGGGTCAACTGGCCGCGGACCGCGGGGAGTACGGGGAGGCGCTGCGCTGGTTCGGGGCGGCGCTGCGGGCGGTGCCGGGGCAGGGCGAGGCGCTGGCCGGGCGGGCCCGCGCACTGGCCGCACTGGGCCGGACGGCACCCGCCGAGACCGCCTACCGAGCGTCGCTCACGGCCCGCCCCGACACCCAGACCGCCCTGGAATCAGGCGAGTTGGCCGAGTCGCAGGGCCGGACGGCAGCCGCCGGGCAGCGGTACGCACAGGTGCGGGCGCTGGTGCGGAGGGCCGCGGGGTACGGGGTGCGGGGCTCGCTGGTACTGGGGCGGCTGGAGGCGGACCACGGGGACCCGCGGGCCGCGGTACGGATACTGACGGCCGAGTGGCGGCGGGCTCCGGGGGCGGCGGTGGGCGACGCCCTGGGCTGGGCGCTGCACCGGGCGGGCCAGGATGTACGGGCGGCGGCGGTGGCGCGGAAGGCGGCGGCCACCGGGGTGCGCGACGCCCGACTCGCCTACCACCAGGGGGAGAGCGAGCGGGCTCTGGGGCGTGCGGGGGCGGCGCGGCGGCTGCTGGCGGACGCGCTGCGGATCGACCCGTACTTCTCCCCGCTGGACGCCCCGCGCGCCCGCGAGGGGCTGGCGGCACTGGGTGAGCCGGGTGAACCGACCGAGGCGGGCGACGAGTTGGGGGCCAGCCCCTCGCAGACAGAGGCGAACACGCCACCCGCGCCCGCCGGTTGAGACATCTCGTACCCCAACGGCCCCGCCCCGCCTGCGGTTTGACCAGGTCGCGGGCGGGGCGGGGCAGTCTCCGGGCGGAGGGCGAAGGGGTGTGCGTCAGAGGTTGCCGCGCTTGTCCTGCTCGCGCTCGATCGCCTCGAACAGTGCCTTGAAGTTGCCCTTGCCGAAGCCCATGGAGCCGTGCCGCTCGATGATCTCGAAGAAGACGGTCGGCTTGTCCTGGACCGGCTTGGTGAAGATCTGGAGGAGGTAGCCGTCCTCGTCCCGGTCGGCGAGGATCTTCTGCTCACGCAGCGTCTCGACCGGCACCCGGGTGTCGCCGACCCACTCGCCGAGGGTGTCGTAGTACGAGTCCGGGGTGTCGAGGAACTGCACACCGGCCGCGCGCATGGTGCGGACCGTCTCCACGATGTCGTTGGTGGCGAGCGCGATGTGCTGGACGCCGGCGCCGCCGTAGAACTCCAGGTACTCGTCGATCTGCGACTTCTTCTTGGCGACGGCCGGCTCGTTGATCGGGAACTTGACCTTGAGGGTGCCGTCGGCGACGACCTTCGACATCAGGGCGCTGTACTCGGTGGCGATGTCGTCGCCCACGAACTCCTTCATGTTGGTGAAGCCCATGACCTTGTTGTAGAAGCCGACCCACTCGTTCATCCGGCCGAGTTCCACATTGCCGACGCAGTGGTCCACGGCCTGGAAGGTGCGGCGGGCGGGCTGGGCCACGATGGGCTCGGCGGCGGTGTAGCCCGGCAGGTAGGGGCCGTCGTAGCCGGAGCGCTCGACCAGGGTGTGGCGGGTCCTGCCGTAGGTGGCGATGGCGGCGAGGACGACGGTGCCGTGCTCGTCCTTGACCTCGTGCGGCTCGACGAGGCCGCGGGCGCCGTGCCCGGTGGCGTAGGCGTAGGCGGCGCGGGCGTCGGGGACCTCGATGGCGAGGTCGACGACACCGTCGCCGTGCTCGGCGACATGGCCCTCCAGGAAGCGGCCCCAGTCGGTGCTCGCCTTGATCACGGAGGTGAGGACGAAGCGGGCGGAGCCGTTCTCCAGGACGTAACTCGCGGTCTCCCGGCTGCCGTTCTCCGGCCCGGCGTAGGCGACGAGGCGCATACCGAAGGCGCTGGAGTAGTAGTGGGCGGCCTGCTTGGCGTTGCCCACGGCGAAGACGACCGCGTCCATGCCCTTCACCGGGAAGGGATCGGCCTGCCGGGCGGTGTCGGGGGTGGGGGCGGACTGGGTGTGCGCTGAGGTGGCCATATCCGCAGGCTCCCGCCCAACCACAAGGTGCGCAATAGTTTGCGTGTTCGCTGGACAACCTGACCAGTACCGGACCGCCTTCGACGGGTGATCTGTACAGGATGACCAGCGGAGCGACCCACAGGATGACCACGGGCAAAGCCCCGGGAGGCGGCCATGGCGATCGATCGACTGGACGGGCGGCTCATCGTGCTGCTGGCACGGGAACCGCGGATAGGGGTGCTGGAGGCGTCCCGCCGGCTGGGGGTGGCGCGCGGCACCGTACAGGCCCGTCTGGACCGGCTTCAGTCGAACGGAGTCATCCGCGGATTCGGCCCCCAGGTCGACCCGGCGGCCCTCGGCTACCCGGTCACCGCCTTCGCCACCCTGGAGATCCGGCAGGGCCAAGGAGCCGATGTACGGGCCCACTTGACGACTGTGCCGGAGGTGCTGGAGCTGCACACCACCACCGGCAGCGGCGACATGCTGTGCCGGCTGGTGGCCCGCTCCAACGCCGATCTCCAACGGGTGATCGACCGGGTGGTGGGTTTTGATGGCATCGTCCGGGCCGCCACGGCGATCGTCATGGAGAACCCCGTTCCGCTGCGGGTGATCCCGCTGGTGGAGCAGGCAGCCCAGGATGCCGGCGCCTGACGCGCCCGGCCGGCGAGAGACCGCCATGGGCGGTGCGGGCAGTGAGGCGGGTGGTGCGGATGAACTTCTGGGACTACCTGGCGGGCAGCCGACAGCAGTTGCTGGCGGACGCCGGCCAGCACGCGTCGGCGGTCTTCCAGTGCATGGTGGTGGCGACCCTCGTCGGTGTCCTCATCGGAGTGGTGACGTACCGCAGCGACTGGGCCGGCAATGTCGCCACCACGTCCACCTCGACCATTCTCACCATCCCCTCGCTGGCGATGATCGGCCTGCTCATCCCGATCGTGGGCCTCGGCGTCCCGCCCACCGTGATCGCGCTGACCCTGTACGGGCTGCTGCCGATCGTGCGGAACGCCATCGTGGGGCTGCGCGGGGTGGACCCGACGCTGGTGGACGCGGCCAACGGCATCGGCATGTCCCGGGCGGCCCGGCTGCTGCGGGTCGAACTGCCGCTGGCGTGGCCGCCGATCCTCACCGGCATCCGCGTCTCCACCCAGATGCTGATGGGCATCGCCGCCATCGCCGCCTTCGCCTCCGGGCCGGGCCTCGGCAATGAGATCTTCCGCGGTATCGCCTCGCTGGGCAGCAAGAACGCGCTGAACCAGGTGCTCGCCGGGACCCTCGGCATCATCGTCCTCGCCCTGCTCTTCGACTTCGCGTACATCCTGATCGGCCGGCTGACCATCCCGAGGGGGATCCGTGTCTGAGACCACTGACGACGCCTCGGTGTCCGAGCCGGACGAGGTCCTGGCGCCGGTGGCCACCGCGCCCGGCGGCGGGGACACCACCGGCGCCACCATCGAGCTCGACAACCTCACCAAGCGCTACCCGGGGAACCCCTCGCCCGCGGTGGAGAACGTCACCATGGAGGTCAGGGCCGGGGAGACGATCATCCTGGTCGGCCCGTCCGGCTGCGGGAAGTCCACCACCCTGCGCATGATCAACCGGCTGATCGAGCCGACGTCCGGCCGGATCACCATCAACGGCGAGGACGTCACCCATATCGACCCGGTGAAGCTGCGCCGCCAGGTCGGGTACGCCATCCAGTCCTCCGGGCTGTTCCCGCACATGACGGTCGCGCAGAACATTGCCCAGGTGCCGCGGATGATCGGCTGGTCCAAGAAGCGGATCGCGTCCCGGGTGGAGGAGATGCTGGACCTGGTGGGTCTGGACGCGGGCGAGTTCCACGGCCGCTATCCGCGCCAGTTGTCCGGCGGGCAGCAGCAACGGGTGGGTGTGGCAAGGGCGTTGGCGGCCGATCCGCCGGTGCTGCTGATGGACGAGCCGTTCGGCGCGGTCGACCCGATCACCCGCGACCACCTCCAGGACGAACTGATCCGGCTCCAGCACGAACTGCACAAGACCATCGTCTTCGTCACCCACGACTTCGACGAGGCGATCAAACTCGGGGACCGGATCGCCGTGCTGCGGGAGCGCTCGCACATCGCGCAGTTCGACACCCCGGAAGCCATCCTCACCAACCCGGCGGACGACTTCGTCTCCGGTTTCGTCGGCGCCGGAGCCGCCCTGAAACGCCTCAACCTCACCCGGGTACGGGACGTCGAGGTGCGCACCTATCCGACGGTCGGTGTCGACGACCCGCTCCAGGACATCTTCGACCAGCTCCGATCCGGCCGCACCAACGAGATCCTGATGCTGGACAAGCGGCGGCGCCCCTACAAGTGGCTGCGGCGCGGCGACCTGATGCGGGCCAAGGGCTCCCTGGCCCGGGCCGGCACCCTCGTCCACGACACGGTCACCCGGGACGCCACCCTGCGCGACGCCCTGGAGGCGGTCCTCACCGACAACGCCGGAAGGGTCGCGGTGACCGGGCGGCGCGGCGAGTACACCGGGGTGGTCGACATGGAGACGCTGATGAACTCGGTACAGGAACTCCTGGAGGCGGACCGGCTGGAAGCGCTGGAGCACCAGCACGAACTGGCCGAACAACGCCAGCACCAGAGGGAGTTGGCGCAGGAGGGCGCGAGCCGGGAGGCCGGGGCGTGACGCCGCGGGACGCGCCGCCGCCCGCTGGTGGCAGCACCCGGCACCGCCCCGCGGAGCCGGGTGGGCGCCCGCCGGGCAGCCACGAGGTGAAGGGCGTCGACTTCCTCGACTCGGGCGAGGAGGGCGAGCAGTCCCCGGCGTCCCCCGCCGCCTCCGCCCGTACCAGGCCGCGGATCACCTGGCCGCAGTTGGTGGTGCTGCCGGCGCTGCTGGCCGCGGTGCTGGTGGCGACCTGGCTGTGGTACCGGGGCGCCGCCCTGGACTCCATCTCCCGCAACTCGCTCACCGCGGACAATGTGCGGCTGCGGCTGTGGCAGCACATCCAACTCACCGCGATCTCCACGTTCTTCGTGCTGATCATCGCCATCCCCGGCGGCATCCTGCTCACCCGCCGCGGCGCCCGCAAGGCCGCCCCGTTCGCGGTGGTGCTCGCCAACATCGGGCAGGCCACCCCGGCGATCGGCCTGCTGGCGCTGCTGGTCATCTGGATCGGCATCGGCGAGAAGGCCGCCCTGGTCGGCATCATCATCTACGCCCTGCTGCCGGTGCTGTCCAACACCATCGCCGGGCTCCAGGCCAACGACCCCACCCTGCTGGAGGCGGCCCGCGGCATCGGGATGTCCCCGCTGGGCGTCCTCAGCAAGGTCGAACTCCCCCTGGCCGTACCGCTGATCCTCGCCGGGGTGCGCACCGCGCTCGTCCTGAACGTGGGCACCGCGACGCTCGCCACCTTCGGCGGGGGCGGCGGACTCGGCGACCTCATCACCACCGGCATCACCAACCAGCGGATGCCCATCCTGGTACTCGGCTCCATCCTCACGGTGGTGCTGGCGCTCACGGTGGACTGGCTGGCGTCCCTGGCGGAACTGCTGCTGCGGCCCCGCGGCCTGGAGGTGGGCCGATGAGGCGCCCCGCACATCCCCTGCTGCGGACCGGTGCCGCGGCCGCGCTGGCCGGTGCGCTGCTCGCGGCCTGCGGGCTGACCAGCGGCTCGCCCATGGCGGACCAGGTCGACCCCGGCTCCATCGGGCAGGGCAAGCCCCTCGACGGCGCCCATCTCACCGTCACCTCCAAGGAGTTCACCGAACAACTGGTCCTCGGCGCCATCATGGGCATCGCCTTCCAGGCCGCCGGTGCCGACGTACTGGACCGCACCGGCATCCAGGGCTCCATCGGCGCCCGCGAAGCCGTCAAGAAGGGCCAGGCGGACGCCATGTACGAGTACACCGGCACCGCGTGGATCACCTACCAGGGCAACACCAAGCCCATCACCGACCCGCACCAGCAGTGGGTCGCGGTACGCGAGGCGGACCTCAAGAACGGCATCACCTGGCTCCCCGCGGCCCGCCTGAACAACACCTACGCACTCGCCCTGAACCAGGCCAACTCCCGCAAGTACAAAACCACTTCACTCTCCGAGGTGGCGGCACTGGCGCGGAAGGAGCCGGGGGCGGTGTCGCTGTGCGTGGAGAGCGAGTTCGCCTCCCGCGAGGACGGACTGCCCGGAATGCAGAAGGCGTACGGCCTGAACATCCCGTCCTCGCGGCTCCAGAAGATGGACGGCGGCATCATCTACACCCAGGTGTCCAAGGGCTCCTGCACCTACGGCGAGGTCTTCACCACCGACGGCCGCATCCGGGCCATGCAGTTGGAGGTGATGAAGGACGACAAGCACTTCTTCCCGAACTACAACGTCGCCCCCGAGATCAACTCCAAGGCGCTGAAGAAGTATCCGGCGATGGCGGAGGTCATCGAACCCGTCACCCGGAAGCTGAACAACACCGTCGCGCAGGAACTCAACGCCAAGGTCGACGTCCAGGGGAAGGACCCGCACCAGGTGGCGCTGGAGTGGATGGAGCAGGAGGGCTTCGTCAAGAAGAAGTGAGGCAACGGGAGCCCGCCGCCCCGCCGTTCAGCAAGGGTTCAGGAGAGGTTCAGCAGGCGGGGGCGGGCTCGCCGCGGCGGATCTTCGCCAGCGAGTCCAGGGTGCCCTTCAGGGTGGACACCGCCACCAGCCGCAGCCCGGACGGCAGTTCGGCCTTGGCCTCCCCGCACTCCGCCTTCGGCACCAGGAACACCGTGGCCCCGTCCCGCCGCGCCGCCTGCGTCTTCAGGCCCACCCCGCCGACCGGGCCCACCTTGCCGTCGGCGGTGATGGTGCCGGTACCGGCGATGGTGCGGCCACCGGTCAGATCGCCACCGTGACCGTCGCCGGCCAGCTTGTCGACCACACCGAGGGAAAGCAGCAGCCCCGCACTGGGCCCGCCGATGTCGGCCAGCTTCAGCCGCACCTTCACCTGATCCGGGCTCTTGCCGAGATACGCCAGGGCGGCCGAGGTCGCCGCGTCCTGCGAGCGCGTCATCTCCTGGGCGTTGTGCCGCTCGATCTGCTGGGTCGTGCCACCGCTCGGATAGACCGCGTCCCTGGGCATCACCGCCCGGTCGTCACGGAACCAGCCGTCGACCACATCCCCGAGGCCGATCCGGGCGTCCGGACCCGTCGCCACGATCGTCGTCATCCGCAACTGGCCGTCGGTTCTCCGCACCGCGGCACCCGTGATGCGGATCACCTCGTCGCCCTTGTAGCTACCGAGCACATCCGCGGTCACCCCCGGCTGCGCCACGGAGAACGGAAGCGGGGCAAACGCGGCGGTCGCGACCAGCGCGACAGCGGGACTGGCACAGGCGGCAAACGTGAGGGGACGGCCCCGGCGAAAAAACACCCACCCAATCTATCCCGCCCACCCACCCCGCCTTCGCACAGCTCCCCGCGCCCTCGGCTAAGGGGCGCGGGGAACTGCGCAATCTTTGAGCGGCGCGGGGAACTGCGCAAACCTTGAGGCCCGCGGAAGAACCGCACACCCCCTCGGGGGCGCGGGGAACTGCGCAATCTTTAAGGGGCGCGGGGAACTCCGCAAACCTTGAGGCCCACGGAGCAACCGCACACCCCAGGGGCGCGGGGAACTGCGCAAAAAGCGCGCCCCCGCACAAAGAGCCCCGCCCAAAAGAACCCGCACCGGCAAAGCGCCGAGCGAAAACGCGGCTAGCGCAACGCCTCCGCCACCTCCTTCGCCGCGTCCACCACCCGCTCCCCCACCCGCTCCGGTACCGAGTCCGAGAGCATCACCACGCCCACGCTGCCCTCCACCCCCGTCACCCCGCGCAGCGGCGCCGCCGCCCCGCTCGCGCCGGCCTCCAACTCGCCGAAGGTGAGGGTGTATTCGGGGTCGGTGAGCCCGCCCTGCCGGGCGGCGAGGATGGCACGGCCGGCCGCGCCGCGGTCCAGCGGATGCCGGAAGCCGGTGCGGTACGCCACGTGGTAGTCGGTCCAGGTGGGTTCGACGACGGCCACCGCCAGCGCCTCCGTACCGTCCACCAGGGTCAGATGGGCGGTGGCGCCGATGTCCTCGGCGAGGGAGCGCAGCGCGGGCAGGGCGGCCTCGCGGACCAGCGGATGCACCTGGCGGCCGAGCCGCAGCACACCGAGTCCGACCCGGGCCCGTCCGCCGAGGTCGCGGCGGACCAGGGCGTGCTGCTCCAGGGTGGCCAGCAGCCGGTAGACGACGGTCCGGTTGACGCCGAGCCGGTTGGACAGCTCGGTCACGGTCAGCCCGTGGTCGGTGTCGGCGAGCAGTTTGAGGACCCGCAGTCCCCGGTCGAGCGTCTGGGAGGTCTCCGCGGTCACGACGCCCACTCCTTCGTGGTCGGGGTGGCGGTCTCCTCGGCTGGGCGTGCGGCGCCGGTTCCCTTCGGCGACGCGCTTCAGAGGCCGCCGGTCGGCAGGCGTCCCGCGGAAGGTGGCGCTTCCGTACCGGTCGCCGTCGCACCGGCTGCGCTCCGCGGCGGCGCTGCCACGGGGCGTGTGCGTAGCCGGGAATCTAGCGATCCGGTCCGCTGAGCGGAAGACACCGTCCAGAATCCGGGCAGCCGCAACGCGAACAGCATCCGGAATTACCCCGTTACGTTGCCCCCGCAGCAATACACAGACCCCCCGCGCGAACGGCCCGCGCCCTGGTCGCACGGTCGTCACCGCATCCGGGTGGCCCACTCCCGTACCTTGTCGACGCGCTGGCGGAGTTGGCCCGCGGTGGCCTCCGCGGAGGGCGGGCCGCCGCAGACCCGCCGCAGCTCGGTGTGGATCACGCCGTGCGGCTTGCCCGACTGGTGGACGTAGGCGCCGACCAGCGTGTTGAGCTGCTTGCGCAGCTCCAGCAGTTCCTTGTGGGAGACCACCGGCCGCCGCTCGGCGGGCAGTTCGAGGAGATCGGCCTCCTCGGCGGGCTTCTTGCGGCTGTGCGCGATCTGCCGGGCCTGCCGCTTCTGCAGGAGCATCTGCACCTGGTCCGGCTCCAGCAGGCCCGGGATGCCGAGGTAGTCCTGCTCCTCCTCGCTGCCCGGGTGCGCCTGCATCCCGAACTCGGCGCCGTCGTACAGCACCCGGTCGAAGACGGCGTCCGACTCCAGCGCCTCGAAGGGCAGCATGTCCTGCTCGCCGGTGTCCTCATCCTGCTGCCGCTCGGCCTCGGCCATCTCCTTCTCGGACTCGGCGTACGGATCGTCCTCGCCCTGCTTCTTCGGCTTGTCCAGGACGTGGTCCCGCTGCACCTCCATCTCGCCCGCGAAGCCCAGCAGATCGGGGATGGTCGGCAGGAAGACGGAGGCGGTCTCGCCGCGGCGCCTGGACCGTACGAAGCGGCCCACGGCCTGGGCGAAGAACAGCGGGGTCGAGATGGTGGTGGCGTACACGCCGACCGCGAGCCGCGGCACGTCCACGCCCTCCGACACCATGCGCACCGCGACCATCCAGCGCCCGTCGCCGTGGCTGAACTCGTCGATCCGGTCCGAGGCGCCGGTGTCGTCGGAGAGGACCACGGTGGCCGTCTCGCCGGTGGTCTCGCGGATCAGCTTGGCGTAGGCGCGGGCCGAGTCCTGGTCGGAGGCGATGACCAGGCCCCCGGCGTCCGGGATGCCCTTGCGGACCTCGGTGAGGCGCCGGTCCGCCGCGGCCAGCACGTTCGGCATCCACTCGCCCCGCGGGTCCAGCGCGGTACGCCAGGCCTGGGAGACGGCGTCCTTCGTCATGGGCTCGCCGAGGCGGGCGGCGACCTCGTCACCGGCCTTGGTGCGCCAGCGCATATTGCCGCTGTAGCTGAGGAAGATCACCGGGCGGACCACACCGTCCCCGAGGGCACTGCCGTAGCCGTAGGTGTAGTCCGCGGCGGAGCGGCGGATCCCGTCGTCGCCCTCCTCGTAGGCGACGAACGGGATCGGGTTGGTGTCGGAGCGGAACGGGGTGCCGGTGAGGGCGAGGCGGCGGGCGGCCGGCTCGAACGCCTCCAGGCAGGCCTCGCCCCAGGACTTGGAGTCGCCGGCGTGGTGGATCTCGTCCAGGATCACCAGCGTCTTGCGCTGCTCGACGCGGTTGCGGTGCAGCATCGGCCGCACCCCGACACCCGCGTACGTCACGGCCACACCGTGGTACTCGCGGCTCAGGGGGCCCGCGCTGTACTCCGGGTCCAGCCTGATCCCTATCCGGGCGGCGGCCTCCGCCCACTGCTTCTTGAGGTGCTCCGTCGGCGCCACCACCGTCACCTGCTGCACCACATGGTGATGCAGTAGCCAGGACGCCAGCGTCAGCGCGAAGGTCGTCTTGCCGGCGCCGGGCGTCGCCACGGCGAGGAAGTCACGGGGCTGCTCCTGGACGTACCGGTCCATCGCCGCCTGCTGCCAGGCACGCAGCTTTCCGGCCGTACCCCAGGGTGCACGGCCGGGAAAGGCGGGCGAGAGGTGATGCGAGGAGGTGGCGGCTGCGGTACTCACGGTCTCCGGTTCGGTCACTCGACGGCGGACGGGAACCGGGCCACCCTACCCAGGGCGGGACGGGTCGGGCGCCCGGGACCGACCACCACCCTGTGGCGAGCGTCACGTGACCAAGTACCTCACGCCAGGGTCCGGTTCAGCTCCGGTCGGGTGCCGTTCGGAGCCGCTGCGCCACCCACACCCCCGCGAGGGCGACCGCGGACATCGGGAGGAAGACGGCGGCGAAGGCGGCCGGGTGGGAGCCGGTGGTGGCGTGGGTGGTGTGGGTGGCCACGGTGCCGCCGCCGAGGGCGGCGAAGGCGGCGCCGCCCGCGGCGAGCAGGACCGCGTTGGACAGGCCGTCGGAGATCTGGAGGGCGGCCGAGTTGGCGCCCGCCTCGTGCGGGGCGGACAGCTCCAGCAGCAGCACACTGGTCGAGGAGATCACCAGGCCCATGCCGAAGCAGCCGAACGCCCAGGCCACCGCCACCGTCCAGGCCGGCACCGCCGGGATCAGGACACTCGGCGCGGCCGCCACGCCCGCCGCCACCAGCACCATCCCGCCGGTCACCAGCCGCACCCGGTGCGGCGCACACCGCGGCCGGGACTGCACAAAGCTGCCCAGCGCCCAGGTCACCCCGCCCAGCGCCAGCGACATCCCGGCCATGGTCGGCGACAGTCCGCGCTGGGTGACGAGCATCAGCGGTACGAAGGACTCCGCGGCGACGAAGGAACCGGCGGAGATCCCCCGCAGCAGGACCACGGACGGCAGGCCGTGGGCGGCCCGGTAGGTGCCGCGGGGCAGCAGTCCGAGGACGGACGGCACCAGCAGCGCGAGGCCCGCGGCGGCCGGCAGCAGCGACAGCCACACCAGGTCCTGGGCGGCGTACTGGAGGAGGCCCGCGCCGAGCGAGACGCCGAGCGCGAGCCGGATGCGGCGGCCGGGACGCGCCTCGGCACCCGTCTCCTCGGCACCCGTCCCGTCGCCCGCCGCGTCCGGGACCGGGCCGGCGGCGCGGCTGCGGATCTGCGGCAGGGCGAGCCCCAGCGGCAGCACCACCAGGACCGGGATGCCGATGAACACCCAGCGCCAGCCCAGGTGTTCGGTGACGGTGCCGGCCAGCAGCGGCCCCACCACCGACGGCACCACCCAACCCGCCGCGAACGCCGCCATGATGGACGGCCGCAGCCGCTCCGGGTAGGCCCGGCTGACCACCACGTACAGGGCGACGACGACCAGGCCGCCGCCGAGGCCCTGTACGGCGCGGCCCAGGACGAACACCCACATCGCGCCGGCGGTGCCCGCGATGAGCAGGCCCGCGGCGAAGGCGCTGATGCCGGCGGCGAGCGGCGCCAGCGGCCCGTCCCGGTCGGCCCACTGCCCCGAGAACACCATCCCGAAGAGGCTGGTGGTGAAGAACGCGGAGAAGGCGAAGGCGTACAGCGACACCCCGTGCAACTCGCGTGCGGCGACCGGCATCGCGGTGCCGACCGCCGTCGCCTCGAAGGCGATCAGCAGGACGACGGAGACGATGCCGATGCTGAGGGCGCGGTAGGGGCGCCCGAGCACTCCACCGCCGGGGTCGCCGGTGTCCGGGGCGGGGAGCGGGGTGGACGGGGAGAGCTCGGCCGGGGTGCCGGTCCGGGTAGTCGGGGGCGCGACATCGGTGTCGCGCGACTCGGGGGTGGTCATGCCTCTCAGGGTAAGGGGCCCACCCCCGGGTGACTCCTGTCGGTGGGCGGCGCCACGGTGGTCCATTGGCCCTAGGTCGTGTCCGGAAAGTCCCCCCTGCCCTCCGGGCAACGGGGGG
>NZ_JBHVRR010000076.1:0-19800 GCF_042885635.1 Streptomyces sp. NPDC058045
GGGGGTGGTGGGGGGGGGGGGGGGGGCCCCCCCCCCCCCCCCCCCGCGGGGGGGGCCGGCCCCGCGGCCGCGGTATCGAGGACGAGTCGAGGGAGACGAGATGAGCAGCGTTCCCGCTGCCGCGGGGTCGGAGCCGCGCCTGGGTGCCCCGATGCCACGGGAGTTGATGGACAGCGGCGAGCGGCTGACCCAAGACGAGCTGAGAGCACTGCAGTTGGAGCGGCTGCGCGCCACCCTGCGGCACGCTTACGATGATGTGGAGCTGTACCGCAAGAAGTTCGACGCGGCGGGGGTCGGCCCGGAGGACTGCCGCGATCTCGCCGATCTGGCGAAGTTCCCCTTCACCACCAAGGCGGATCTGCGGGAGACCTATCCGTTCGGGATGTTCGGGGTGCCCATGGAGCGGGTGCGGCGGCTGCACGCCTCCAGCGGCACCACCGGCCGGCCCACCGTCGTCGGGTACACCGAGGGGGATCTGGACATCTGGGCCGATGTCGTGGCCCGCTCGATCCGCGCGGCGGGCGGGCGCCCCGGCGACAAGATCCATGTCTCCTACGGCTACGGGCTCTTCACCGGCGGCCTCGGCGCGCACTATGGCGCGGAGCGCGCGGGGTGCACGGTCATCCCGGCGTCCGGCGGGATGACGGCCCGCCAGGTGCAGATCATCCAGGACTTCCGGCCCGAGATCATCATGGTCACCCCGTCGTACATGCTCACCCTCATCGAGGAGATGGAGCGGCAGGGCATGGATCCGCGGCGGTCCTCGCTGCGGATCGGCATCTTCGGGGCGGAGCCGTGGACGGAGGCGATGCGCCGCGAGATCGAGGAGCGGCTCGATCTCCACGCGGTCGACATCTACGGCCTCTCCGAGGTGATGGGTCCCGGCGTGGCCCAGGAGTGCGTGGAGACCAAGGACGGGCTGCACATCTGGGAGGACCACTTCCTCCCGGAGATCGTGGATCCGATCACCGGCGAGGTCCTTCCCGACGGCGAGCAGGGCGAGTTGGCGTTCACCACCCTGACGAAGGAGGCGCTGCCGGTCATCCGGTACCGCACACGCGACCTCACCGAACTGCTGCCGGGTACCGCCCGCCCCGCCTTCCGCCGGATGAAGAAGGTCACCGGCCGCAGCGACGACATGATCATCCTCCGCGGGGTGAATGTCTTCCCCAGCCAGATCGAGGAGATCGTGCTGGGTACGCCCGGTGCGGCGCCCAGTTTCCAGCTACGGCTGAGCCGCCGCGGTCGGATGGACCATATGACGGTCGTCGTGGAGGCCCGGCCGGGCACGGACGAGGAGGCGCGTGAGGCGACGGCCCGCGCCATCGCCCAGGGCGTCAAGGACGGAGTGGGGATCAGCGTCGAGGTGGAGATGACGGACTTCGAGACGCTGGAGCGCTCGGTGGGCAAGCTGCGCCGGATCAAGGACCTGCGGAAGGGGTGACGGGACCCGCCACCGCCGGCGGGAGCGGGAAGGCCGCTGCGGCGCCCCGGTCTCCGTTCAGTCGGCTCGGTCGGCGATACGCGCCAGCGCGCCGATCTCCAGCGCCGCCCACACGGCGCCGTCGGGGCCGAGCGTCAGCCCGTGGGGTTCGGAGTCGGGCGTGGGCAGTTCGTACTCGGTGACGGTGCCTTCGGGGGTGATGTGGGCGATCCGGTTGGCGGCCCACTCGGTGCACCAGATCCCGGCCGGGCCGGCGACGACGGCGTGCGGGCGGGCGGGCGGCGCGGTCCGGCAGCGGGAACTCGCGGATCGTGCCGTCGGTGGCGACGCGGCCGATCTGCCCGGCGCCGATCTCCGCGCACCACAGTGCCCCGTCGGGCCCGGCGCAGATCCCGACGGGCGCGGCGTCCGGCGTGGGCAGCGGGTGCACGGTGACCTCGCCGCGAACGTCGATCCGGCCGATCGCACCGGCCGCGTTCAGGGTGAACCAGAGCGCACCGTCCGGCCCGGCCGTGATCGCCGACGGCAGGGCGTCCGGCACCGGCAGTGCGAAGGAGGTGAGGGTGCCGTCCGGGGCGAGCCGGCCGATGCGGCCGGTGGTCAACTCGGTGAACCACAGCGCCCCGTCGGGTCCCGCGGCGATCCCGTACGGTCCGGCGCCGGGCACCGGGTGGCGGGTGATCTCACCGGCCGTCGAGATACGGCCGATCCGGTCCCCGCGGAATTCGGTGAACCACAGGGCGCCGTCCGGGCCCGGGGTGATGACGGTGGGTCCGCCGTCGGCCGGGTCCAGCGGATGGACGGTGGGCTCCGCGCCGGGCACCAGCCGCCCGATGGCCCCCTGGTGGACGAGGGTGAACCACAGCGCCCCGTCCGGCCCGGTGGTGATGCCGTACGGACCGGCTTCGCGGTCGGACACGGGTGTCTCGGTGATCATGCGGGTCCCCCGGGGATCTGCATCAGGTCGCCGGTGAAACGGCGGGTGAGTGCTCGGTCGTGGGAGACGACCACCAGGGTGCCCGGGTAGTCGTCCAGGGCCTGTTCGAGTTCTTCGACCAGGGTGAGGGAGAGGTGGTTGGGGGCTCGTCGAGGAGCAGCGGATCGTGGGCCGCGGCCAGCAGACAGGCGAGCCCCAGCCGGGCCCGTTCGCCACCGGAGAGGCCACCGAGCCACCGCCCGCGGTCCAGCGTCCCGAGGCCGAGCGCGTACAGGGCCTTGTCCACCCGGGCGTCCGCCTCGTAACCGCCCCTGGCCTCGAAGGCGGTGAGCAGTTCGCTGTACTCGGGCAGGCGCTCCTCGGTGAGTTCGGCCTCCAGTGCGCGCAAGTACCGTTCCATGGCGCGCAGTTCGGCGAGGGCGGTGTCGACAACCTGGCGTACGGTGTGGCCGCCGGACAGGTCGAGGCGCTGCCCAAGGTGGCCCGGTGCGGCGACCGTCACCTCACCCGTGTCGGGCGTCTCCGTCCCCGCCAGCAGCCGGAGCAGGGTGGACTTACGGGAGCCGTTCTCACCGACGACACCCAGCCGCTCCCCCGGCCGGACGGCGCGTCCGACCTGGTCGGGGACGAGACGCTCGCCGTACGACTTGGTCACACCCCTGAGCGCGAGCCGTGTGGACAGCGACTCCTCCTCTTGCAACTCTTGTAGCGTTAAGCGGGATCATGTCATGGGCGGAGCTTTAAACGCAACAGGAGTAGCCATTGGATACTGGGGCCGAGCGCCGACCGGAGACGGACGCGGGCGGGGCAGGGGCGGGGCGAGGTGCGCAGTCAGGGAAGCGGCCCGGTGGGCGCAGTACGCGGGTGCGTGAGGCCGTACTCCGGGCCACCCTCGGCGAGTTGGCGGAGCGCGGCTACCAGGGGCTGACCGTGGACGGCGTCGCCGAGCGCTCCGGTGTCCACAAGACCACGGTCTACCGGCGCTGGACCAACGCGGACGGCCTGATCTCCGACGCCCTGGAGGTGTCGGAACGGGAGCCCTGGCCGCTCCCGGACACCGGTTCGCTCCAGGGGGATCTACGGGCTATCACCCGCCTGGTGCTCACCAGTTTCACCGACCCGGAGTCCGGACCGGTCGCCTCCGCCTTCGTGGCCGCCGCCGTGCAGAGCGGCCGGGCCGCCGAGGCCCTGCACCGGTTCTTCGCCGCGCGCCACCAGCAGGCCGCGGAGGTCGTACGCCGGGCCGTGGAACGCGGCGAACTGCCCGCGGACACCGATGCGGAGGAGGTCATCCGGATCGCGGTGGCCCCGGTCTACTACCGCCTCTTCATCACCCGCGAGCCGATGACCGAACGGGACACCGCACGCGCCGCGGACGCCGCCGCTCTCGCCGCACGCGAAGGCCTGCTGTAGCCCTGAGCGCCGCGGCAGGGCGAATGTCATAGGTCGGTAACAGGCACGAACAGACACAACTCACCTGCTGCAGAAGGGGTCTGACGGGGCGTGATGAAGACCAACATCACCTGACCAAGTTCACATGACCGACAGAACGACCGTCAGAACGACCGACCGTCCAGACCAGATCAGACCAGATCAGACCAGATCAGCAAGGAGCAGGGGGAACAACATGAAGTTGAACCGTCGCGTAGCCATCGCCACCACCGCCACGGCCGGACTGCTGTGCACCGCCGCCGCCCTGGCACCGTCCGCCGGTGCCACCGGCGGTGCGATCGCGCACACCACCCGGACGACCGCTGCGGCGGCCGGCGCCCACGGGACCTCGGCGAAGGCAGCCACCTACAACGGGGCCTGCGGCAGCGGCTACAAGGTGGTGAACTCGGCGCAGATCGGCAGCCGGGGCACGGTGTACCTCACCTACAACTCGTCCACCGGCAAGAACTGCGTGGTGACGGTGCGCACCACCACCGGCAAGGCCCAGCACATGGTGGCGTCCATCGGCACGGGCATGGACACCGACACCCAGCGCGACGAGGGCAAGTACACCTCGTACGCCGGGCCGATCTACCTGAAGGCCGCCGGGCAGTGTGTGAACTGGCGCGGTGAGATCGCCGGAGAGATCGCCGGCAAGGACCAGACGAACTGCAGCAAGCTCGCCGCCTCGGCCTCGCAGCGCTGAGCCGGCACGCAGCCGTCTGACACGGGGCGCCGTCCGGACCGTTCGGTCCGGACGGCGTTTCCCGTCTCCCTGCCGGCCCAAGTCGCCTGCTCTCGGGGGCTGTTGGGTGGGGCGTCGGAACTGCTTCCACCAATACGGGCACAACTACGCCCGCGAGAAGGGGACTTGACGAGGCCCCCGGAAGGCGCCCTACTCGTCGTGGCGTTCCATGAGGCGGAAGGGGCCGGCCGCGCCGGGGCCGAACATCACCGGGAGGTTGTGCCCCAGCGGCACCACGACCACCGGCTCCTCCCGGTACTCCCGCAGAAAGCGTTCCAGCGGCTCCCAGATCAAGCTGCGGTAGCCCGACTCGCTCCGCTGATGCTCGAAGGAGAGCGTCAGGGCCGAGTCCATCACGCTGACACTGACCGCGCTCACCTCCAGCCACTCCCCGCCGATCCAGGCCTCCAGCCGCACATATGCCATGGCGCAAGGGTGCACCGCGCCGTCACCACACCGCAATCGGGGTCCCGCCCCGAGCCCCCGGGCGGACCGCGAACCGGCCACGTACCGGCGGAGTCGACGCCCGGCGGGTACTCATTACGATGGACCGGCGCCGGGGCGTACCGCGGCGGGCGGTGGGTGCGGAGCCGGGAGGCGGTGGAGATGGTGGACGACCCAGGGCAGGCGGTCGGTGCGGGTGAACGCCGCCGTGGGCAGGGCGAGTTGGAGGCACAGGTGCTGTCCGCGCTGTGCTCCGCGCCGGGACCGGTGACGGCCGCCTGGGTACGGGAGTGGCTCGGCGGGAGCCTCGCCCACACCACCGTGCTGACGATTCTGACGCGGCTGGGCGGCAAGGACGCGGTGACCCGGAGGCGGGCCGGGCGGTCCCTGGTGTGGACGGCCGCCGCAGACCAGGCGGGGCTGGCGGCGCACCGGATGCGCCGGGTCCTGGACGCCGAGGCCGACCGGCAGGCCGTCCTGGTGAGCTTTGTCTCCGGACTGCCCCCGCAGGACGAGGAGATACTGCGGGATCTGCTGCGGCAGGCCGGCGACGGCGAGAGCGACCCGGGCGGGGAGCACTGACCCGTGGGCCTGCTGGTCTTCCTGCCTCTGGTACTTCCGCTCACCGCCTGGCCGATGGCGCGGCTGGCCGAGCAGCATCTGCATCCCCGGGTGGCGACCCGGCTGCTGTCCGCCGCGGCCGCCGTGCTCGGCGCGTGCAGCACCCTCAGCCTGGGCCTGCTCGCCATCGCCGGGACCGCCCAACTCCCCGGCAATCCCCTGCCGGACGCCTGGGCCGCACCCGAAGTACGGGCCGCGGTGCCGCACGACCAGGTGACCGGAAAAGCCGCCGTCGCCGCCCTCACCGTGGTACTGGCGGCCTGCGGCACCCTGCTGTGGCGCCACCGCCGGGTACGGCACCGGGTGCGGCGGGCCCTGCGCGGACTGCCCGGCGCGGGCACCGCCGTGGTCCCCGACGCGCTGCCCTACGCGTACGCGGTGCCGGGGCGGCGGGGTGCGGCGCGGGTGGTGGTGTCCACCGGGATGCTGGCGCCGCTGCCCTCGCGGGAGCGGCGGGTGCTCTTCGCCCATGAGCGGGCCCATCTGGCGGGCCGTCACCACCGGCATCTGCTGGCGGTGCATCTGGCGGCGCGAGCCCATCCGCTGCTGCGGCCGCTGCGTTCCACCGTCAGCTACACGGTGGAACGGTGGGCCGACGAGGAGGCCGCCGCGGCCGTCGGCGACCGTCGGGTGACGGCCCGGGCGGTGGGCCGTGCGGCGCTGCTGTCCCGTGCGGCGCCGGTCCCGACGCTCGCCGCGATGGCGGCGCCGGGACCGGTTCCGCGGAGGGTGGCGGCACTGCTGGGACCGGCGCCCGCTGGACGACCCTGGCCACCGCTGTGCACCGCGGTGGGCCTGGCCGTCTGGGCCGCCGCCGCGGGCACCCTGCTGTCGGCGATGTCCTCGGCGAACTCGGCCGTCACCCTGTTCCTCATCCTGTCCGCGGCGGCCCCACTGTGAGGGCCGGTGGGGCCGTCAGAGGTCGAACTCGTGCGGCGGCAGATCCAGCGTGAAGCAGGCCTCGCGGACCACGGCCTGCTCGGTCTTGTCGAAGTCGCCGTCGGCGCCGCCGATGACGATGCCGATCTGGATCACCGCCCGTGCCTCCGCGGGCTTCTTCTTCGCCTTGGCGATCTCCTGAAGGACGCTGACCTTGCCGAAGTCGAAGTCAGCGGTGAGCTTGTCGAGGTTGGCCTCGAAGCGGCGACGCAGGTCGTCGGCGGGGAAGTTCTGCAGGACCTCGTTGCCGGCGATGAGCTGGGCGACCCGGCTGCGCTCCGCCGGGTCGATGACGCCGTCGGCGGCGGCGACCAGGGCGCACATCGCCATGCTCGCGTCGCGGAAGGCACCGCTCTTGAGGTCGTTCTTCTTCGCCACGAGCTGGGTCTGCATCGTCGACGCGGACTCCTTGATGCGGTCCCACAGGGCCATGAGGACTCCAGATCTTCCCGTCCGGGGCGCGGCCACCCGTCTGGTGCACCGTCACCCACCGTTCTCTACAGCACTGTAGAAACTAGCAGCCGCCCGGATTAGTTCCGCCAAGTTCCGCCCTCGGCAGACGAGTTCAGGTCACCGGGACGCGCCCGGTCGGCGCCGGGTCAAGAGGCCTTGGAGACGCTGAGGCGCTGACCACCAACTCCGCGGCGTCCGCGCCACGGCGCCACCAGTTCCGCCAGCCGCCCGCGCGCGAGGGCAGTGCGGAACTGTCCATGCGTTCCGGGTCGAGGTCCGCCACCAGGTGCCGCAGCCGGGCGAGTTGGGCGTCGACGTCCTCATGCGGGACTTGACCGGTCCGACGGCGAAGAGCACCAGCCGGCTGCCGTCCCGGGCGACCAGGCAGACCGCGTCATAGGGGATGATCCCGGCGCCGAGCGGGGCGCCGACCGGCAGGTCCGGGTAGCGGGCCCGGCCGTCGGAGGTGGGTCAGCAACGGCGGCAGATGGCCCGCGCCGGCCAGGGTGTAGTTGCCGGTGGTGGGCCGATACGGGTGGCGGCGTCGTGCAGCCAGGCGAGCCGCTGGTGGGCCGCGGCCAGCGCGTCGGCCGGGCGCGGGGTGCGGCGGCCGGTCATGCGCGCACCGAACCACCGTCAGGTGACCGCCCGCACCGGCCCGGGCAGCGGCCGGCGCCCGCTCCGGTGCGGGCGGTGCACGCCGGCGCGGCCGGTCAGCCGCTGACCTGGTTGTTGTCCTTGAGGGCGCCCCAGCCGTGCCAGCGCTCGATGTCGATCAGCGCACTGATCCGGGCCCGGTCCCGCTGTGCGTACTCCTTGCCCAGGTAATGGTGGGACAGCCGGTCGATGTCGGCGAGCTTGCTGTCCTCGCGGAATTCGGTGACCCGCCCGATGAGGCTGAGGTGGGTGTACCAGTTCCCCTCGTCGAGCACGGTGAGGGTGACCCGGGGGTCGCGCCGCAGATGGTCGAGGCGTCTGCGGCCCTCGTCCATGTTGACCAGGATCCGGCCGTCGTCCCAGAGGTACCAGGTGGCGGTGGAGACGGGCTGGCCGTCGGCGCGCAGGGTGCAGATGACGGCTGGGTTGGGCTTGCTGAGCATGGCCACGGCATCTTCGGGAAGCGGCGGTTTGGACACAACGACTCCTTGCCTCGGATGTGCGTACGCGGACGGGGCGGGCGGCAGCGCCCGGCCGTACACCAGGGTCCCGGTCTGTAGGGGTCCGGCTCCGGATCCCCGCCCGCGTCGCCCACCCTGGCACAGCCCTCGCGCCGCCCGCAGTGCCTGTGGATAACCCCGTACCGCACCCACCGCGGACGACGCACGGCCCGCCACGACCTAGCTGTACTGCCCTCCGCCGCGTGATCCACCGGGCGTGCCGCCGTTCGGGTCCATGGTGTACGGGAGTTGACGCCGTTTCATGAGCAGCGCACCGCTCATGGTGTTGACGAAAGGGAAGCGAATGGCTTGCGGATCGACCCCGCTCTGGTCCGGTGAGAGCACCTGGTTCTGCTGTGGAAGCGCCTGGGGGCCGTGCGGCAGCACCGGCACCGGCGCCTGCGGAACCTGCCAGTCCGGCAAGGCCCAGGCCGCCTGGCCGAACGCCTCCGCCGCCTGCTTCGACCTCACCCGGCCCGACCTCTGCGGCGAGAACATGCCGCGGCGCGGCTGCGGTTCGGTACTGAACGTGCGGCACCAGTGCTCGGGGGCCACCGTGTGCGTCACCGTCGCCGACTGCGGTCCACGTACCAAGAGCTTCTGCTCGGAGTCGACCTGCTGCGGGGGCGAGTGCCGTACCAACCGGGTCATCGATCTGACCCCCGCCGCCTTCTCCGCCATCGGCAATCTCAGCTCCGGCGTGGTGCCGGTGCACATCTTCGAGTGAGGAGCACCGCCATGCCCGCCGTCCACGGCACCCCCGGCGTCGACCGGCGCCGCTTCCTCACCTCGGCCGCCGTCGGTGGCACCGCCATCGTCGGTGCCACCGCGCTCGGCGGTACCGATCCGGCGGCCGCCTTCGCCGGGCCCGCGCCCTCCCTCGACCCGGCGATCGCCCGCACCTCCTTCGCCGAAGGCCGGGTCACCGCCGTCAACCGGCGCGTCCTGGAAGTACGCGGCTCGCACGGGGCGCTGCACCTGGTGCAGCTCACCCGGGCCACCAGCGTCTGGAAGCTGGAGCCCACCACGGCGGACGCCGTCCGGCCCGGTGACGGTCTTTATGCGCGCGGGGTGGACATGCCGGACGGCACGCTGGCCGCCGACGCGGTGTGGGTGAACATCGTCAATCTGCTCTGCACCGTGCGCGGTATCGCCCGGGACCGGCTGCATCTGTCGCACGGTGCGCGTGCCCTGGTCGGCCATGTCTCGCCGCGTACCACCACCGCCTCCTATCTGGGCGGGGCGCTCACCTCGGATCTGTCGCGGCTGCGGATCGGGCAGCAGGCGCAGGTGCTGGGCGCCTGGCGGCCCTCGGACGACGACGTCGACATCGCCCGCGTCACCGTGGGCCATTGAGAGCGGGGGCCCGCTGATGGATCTCAGCCTGATCGCCCTGGCCGCGGCCCTGGCGCCGCTGCCCTGCGCGGTGCTGCTGGCGGTGACCGGGGCGGGCAAGCTCCCCGTCCACCGGGTACGCCGGGCCGCCGCCGGCACCGTACTGGTCCGGCTCCCGGGCGGCCCAGCGACGGCCACCGCCGTACTGCGGGCGGTGGGCGCGGCCGAACTCCTGCTGTCCTGCGGCCTGTTGGCGACCGGACGGGCGAGCACACCGGTCCCGGCCGCCGCCACCGCGCTCCTCGGCGCCGCCTTCATCGTCTACCTCGGACAGGTACGGCGTACCGCGCCCGCGGCGTCCTGCGGTTGCTCCGGGCGGGACGAAGGGCCGGTCGGTGTGCGGGCCTTCGTCCGGGCGGGGGCGCTGCTGGCGGGCGGCATCGCGGCGCTCTCCGCCCGCCACGACTGGTGGACGGCGGCCGCCGCCCGGCCCCTGGCGGCCACGGTACTGCTGGCCGCGGCCGGAGCCGGGTGCGCACTGCTCGGTGCCGGAAGGCTGCCGCTGCTACGGCTCCAACTGCGGCTACTGGGGCACCCGTTGGCCGGGTCCGGGCAACAGGGGGTCCCGGTGGCGGCCTCGGTGGAACTGCTGGAGCGTTCACTGGCCTGGCAGACCGCGGGACCGGTGGTGCGTTCGGCGCTGCTGGAGCACTGGGACGCCGACGGCTGGCGGGTCCTGCGCTTCTCCGGGGTGCACGGCCAAGGCGAGGCGGCACGCCCGGTCAGCGTCCTCTTCGCTCTCGACCCGGCACACACCGTCGACAGCACACCGGCACCCTCGGTACGGCTGGCCGTGGTGGACGAGCACACCGGGCGGCCCCTCCCGGTGCCCGAGCAGGCGGCGGTAGGCACGTGGTGAGCGCGGCGGTGCCGCGGCACATGCCCGGGTAACTGCCATTGAGGGAACGGGAGTTGGCGCAGTCAGGAGTCGGAGGGCGGGTCGCCGTCCTCCGGGCGGTCGTCGGATCCGCCCCGGTATGGCGGTACCGGCCGGAAGGTCAGTTCCCGTTCCCCCTCCCCGGTGTCCGCGAGGACCTGGGTGCCGGGGGTCAGGGAGCCGTCGAGCAGCATCCGGGACAGTGGGCGGTCCACCTCGCGCTGGATGGTGCGGCGTAGTGGGCGGGCGCCGTACTCGGGCTGGTGGCCGCGTTCGGCGAGCCAGTCGACGGCGCGCGGGGTGAATTCCAGGGTGAGGTCCTGGGCGTGGACGCGGCGGCGGGTGTCCTCCAGCAACAGGTCGGTGATCTGGCGGAGTTGGTCGCCGGTGAGGCGGCGGAAGACCACGATCTCGTCGATGCGGTTGAGGAATTCGGGTCGGAAGTGCTCGCGCAGCGGGCGGAGTACCTGCTCGCGGCGCGCCTCGTCCTCGCCCTGGCCGGTGCCGAAGCCGAGGGTGGTGCCGCGGCCGACGGCCTCCGAGCCGAGGTTGCTGGTCATCACGACGACGGTGTTGGTGAAGTCGACGGTGCGGCCCTGGGCGTCGGTGAGCCGCCCGTCGTCCAGGACCTGGAGCAGGATGTTGAAGACGTCGGGGTGGGCCTTCTCCACCTCGTCCAGGAGCAGCAGCGAGTAGGGGTGGCGGCGGACCGCCTCGGTGAACTGGCCCGCCTCGTCGTGCCCGACATAGCCGGGTGGTGCGCCGACCAGGCGGCTCACGGTGTGCCGCTCCTGGTACTCGCTCATGTCGAGCCGCACCATGCGGTCCTCGCTGCCGAAGAGGGCCTCGGCGAGAGCGCGGGCCAGTTCGGTCTTGCCGACGCCGGTGGGCCCGAGGAAGAGGAAGCTGCCGATGGGGCGGTCGGGGCTGGACAGTCCGGCCCGGGAGCGGAGCACGGCGTCGGCGACGGCGGCCACCGCCTCGTCCTGGCCGATGACCCGTTCGTGGAGGTGGCCCTCCAGGCCGAGCAGCCGGTCGCGTTCCTCCTCGGTGAGGCTGCTGACGGGGATGCCGGTCTGCCGGGAGACGACCTCGGCGATGTCCTCCGCGGTGACCTCGTGCACCTCGCCGTCGCCGGCCGGCCGGTCGCGGTCGGCGGTGATCCGCTGCTCGATGCCGGCGATGCGGTCGCGGAGTTCCGTGGCGCGTTCGTACTGTTCGGCGGCGACGGCCTGGTCCTTGTCGCGGCCGAGCTGCTCCGCCTCGCGTTCCAGGGCGCGGGTGCCGGCCGCCTTGGTGCGGGAGCGGAGGCGGACACGGGCGCCGGCCTGGTCCATCAGGTCGATCGCCTTGTCGGGCAGGAAGCGTTCGGTGAGGTAGCGGTCGGAGAGGTCGACGGCGGCGAGGAGGGCTTCCTCGGTGTAGCGGATCTGGTGGTGGGCCTCGTAGCGGTCGCGCAGGCCGTGGAGGATCTCCAGGGCGTCGGCGGCGGACGGCTCGGGCACCAGGATGGGCTGGAAGCGGCGGGCCAGCGCGGCGTCCTTCTCGATGTTGCGGCGGTACTCCTCCAGGGTGGTGGCGCCGATGACATGGAGTTCGCCGCGGGCGAGTGCCGGTTTCAGCATGTTGGCGGCGTCCATGGAACCGCCTTCGGAACCGCCGCCTCCGCCGGCGCCGACCACGGTGTGCAGTTCGTCCACGAAGACGATGATCTCGTCCCGGTGGGCGCGGATCTCGTCTATGACGGCGTTCAGGCGCTCCTCGAAGTCGCCGCGGAAACGGGTGCCGGCGACGACGGCGGTCATGTCGAGGGTGACCAGGCGGCGGTCCGCGAGGAGTTCGGGGACCTCGCCGTCGGCGATGCGCTGGGCGAGGCCCTCGACCACGGCGGTCTTGCCGACTCCGGCGTCGCCGATGAGGACGGGGTTGTTCTTCCCGCGGCGGGACAGCACCTCGATGGTCTGCTCGATCTCCTGGTCGCGGCCGATGACCGGGTCGATACGGCCCTGCCGGGCCAGGCCGGTGAGGTCGGTGCCGTAGCGGTCCAGGGTGGGGGTGCTGCCGGCGACGGGCGGGCGCTGCTCCCCGCCTCCGGTACCGGCCGGCGGTGCGGGCACGGGCGGCGCGTCGTAGTGGGCGGAGTGCAGGATGTGCCCGGCGGCGGAGTCCGGGTTGGCGGCGAGGGCGCCGAGTACGTGCTCGGGGCCGATGTAGCCGGCGCCGGCGGCACGGGCCAGTTCATGGGCGTCGAGCAGGGCGCGTTTCACGGTGGGGGTGACGCCGAGGGAGTGCCGGGCGGCGGCGCCGTCGGCGTCCGGCTCGGGTTCGCCGGCCCGCTGGTCGATCTCGGCGGCGAGGGCGTCGGGGTCGGCGCCGGAGCGGAGCAGCAGGCTGCGGGTGGGTTCCACGGCGAGGGCGGCGCGCAGCAGGTGCTCGGTGTCCAGGTCGCTGCTGCCGTGTTCGGCGGCGTAGGTGGCGGCGGTGGAGACGAGTTGCCGGGCGGGCTGGCTCATCATCCGGCCGATGTCGATGGGCCGCGGGTCCCGGCGGGGTCCGCCGCCGAAGAAGCGGGCGAGGAACTCCTCGAAGGGATCGTGGCCGTAGTCCTCGGGACCCAGGTATCCGCTGCTCATGGCCATCCGTTTCCGGTGTCCCGCCCGGCGGGGGCGCGACGCCGCTGTGGTCCCCGGGCCGTGGGTGCCGGCCGGGGTGCGTGCCGTCCGCCCGGCCGGGTCCCCCCGGCACCGTCGCCTTACACCTGCCGGGGGCGAGCGCGCCTCCCCCGCCCCCGTGCCGGCACCCGCCGGGTCAGTGCTGCTGTGGTTTCGCCTCGGTGACCTCGCTGGGGCGGACGATGACATGGCCCTCGCCCTGGAGCATGAGCTGGACGGCCTCGCCGGAGCCGCCGCGGAGCATGGAGCCGATGGACTGCGAGCGGTGCAGGGAGGTCTGGAGGTTCTGCGTCCAGCCGACGACCGCGTCGGTGTCGACGTAGACCGGCAGTTGCGGGGAGACGGGTATGACCAGCGGGTTGCCGTCGCAGATCAGGCCGAGGCGGCCGTAGCCGGTGAAGACGCTGTTGAAGAGGCCGCCGCCGACCATGCCGGCGCCCTTCACCGTTTTGATGTCGTAGGAGAGGGTGGCGTCGAAGCAGAGGACGTTGCGGCCGTTGACGGTGAGGGCGTCGCCCTGCTCGATGTCGACCATGAAGCAGTTCTGCGCCTCGTGCGCGAACCACGCCTCGCCCTGGCCGCGCACCGCCATCAGCGGCAGGCCCTCCCCGGTGACGGCCCGTTTCAACATGCCGCCGACGCCCTGGCCCTTCCGTTCGAACTGAAGGTTCCCACGCCAGGCGATCATGGCGCCCTGCCGCGCCAGCATCTCCCCGTTGACGGTGTACTTCAGGGACTTGGCGCTCTGCTGGGTCATACCGACCGCGGTGGCCGGCTGCGCCATGTTCTCGCCGGCAAAGAGATCGCTCCTCATGGCCGCATCCTGCCCTGAACAGCGGTGTCTCCGCCAGAGCCGGTTCACGGCCACCGGGCGTCCGGTCGCCAAGTCGCTTCCCCGCCAAGGGCGTTGCCGCGGACGGGGAGCCGGTACGGGCCGGGACCCCGCGGGCGGCCGGGTGCCGCCGGTTGGGTCAGCCGCCGACCCGTGCGTGGGAAAACGCGGGGACGCGCCGGGGCCGCGCCGGGCGGGGCGGGCAGGTGCACGCCATGGCGCGGGGCGCCCGGTACGGCGGTGCCGTCCGGGCGGCCCGCGCTCCGATCCGTACGGCATCCGCGGGCTCCGTCGGGTGGGCCCGCTCCTCACGGGAGGCTTTCTCTTGCAGCACCGACGTATCTGGAAGCGGGGCGTCGCCGGTGGCGCGCTCGCACTGGCCGCCACCGCCGCCCTCACCCTCCCCGAGGCGCAGGCGGCCCCCGCCCCGCCCGGGCGGCCGGGGCAGGACGGCCTGTCCGCGGCCGCGGCAGGCGAGTTGGCGGCGCAGCTCGGGAGCGCCGCCCAGGGCGTCTACTACGACGCGGGCCGGCGCAGGCTGGTGGTGAACGTGGTGTCCGAGCGCGACGCCGACCTGGTGCGGGCCAAGGGCGCCGAGCCGCGCCGGGTGGCGTACTCGCTGGCGGAACTGCGCGGCGCCGCCGACGACCTGAAGGCGCGGGCCTCGGTCCCGGGCACCGCCTGGTCGGTGGACCCGCGGGCCGACCGGCTGGTGGTGAGCGCGGACCGCACCGTGACCGGGCAGGACCTGGCGCGGGTGCGGTCCGTGGTGGCGGACCAGGGCGACCGGGCGGTACTGCGCCGTACCGAGGGCCGGTTCACGCCCTATCTGTCGGGCGGTCAGGCGATCTGGGGCAGCGACGCCCGCTGCTCGCTCGGCTTCAATGTGCGCAAGGGCGGCGCGTCCTACTTCCTGACGGCCGGTCACTGCGGCAAGGCGGTCTCCAACTGGGCGGCGCGCCAAGGCGGTTCGAACGTGGCCCGGACCGAGCAGTCGAGCTTCCCCGGCCATGACTACGCCCTGGTCCGCTACACCGACACGTCCACCGCACACCCCAGCGCGGTGGACCTGTACGACGGGACCAGCCAGCAGATCACCCAGGCCGGTTCCGCGGTGGTGGGCCAGCGGGTGCGGCGCAGCGGCAGCACCACACATGTGCACGGCGGTTCGGTGACGGGCCTCGACGCCACCGTCAACTACCGGGAGGGCACCGTCGAGGGGCTGGTGAAGACCGATGTGTGCGCTGAGGCGGGCGACAGCGGCGGCGCGTTGTTCGACGGCTCCACCGCGCTCGGTCTGACCTCCGGCGGCAGCGGCAACTGCCAAGCGGGCGGGGAGACTTACTTCCAGCCGGTGCCCGAGGCGCTGGCCGCGTACGGGGCGAGTATCGACTGACTCGGACACGCCTTGGGAGGGCCTGTACGAGCCCCTGCCGGGAACTGCCCGTGGACAAAGCGGGTGATGTCATCTTTTGCGCGGCGTGTCGAAGTGCGCTGCACTGGTGTGGCACGAGGCAAGTTCCTTCAACAAGGGGATGGTGGCATGTCTTCCACCGAACCGGTGATCCGGGACCTCACCGAGGTCCGGGACACGGATGTCGAAGCAGCTCTGGATCCGGCAGAGGCCGACGGTACCTTCCGCGACAGCCGCGAATGTGCGGCACTGGCGCTGGTCGGTGGCCAAGGGGCTCTACTCCTCTCGCCGCCGACACCGCGGCCGAAGAAGGGCTGACGGGTACATCCATGGAGGAGTCCAGCGCTTCAGCCCGCCTGGCGGGCCGGGTGCAGGACCTCGCCCACGAAGTGGTCTCCGCTCTCCGGAGCGGGGGCCACTCCGGCGTGGTCTGCCATCCGGCCGGAATCGACGGGCACGACGATCTGTCCCTCGCCGCGGTCCGGGTGCTCGGCGCCGATGTACTGCTGCCGAGTGTGCTGTTCCGCTGCTCGCCGGACGCGAGCGATGTGTCGGTGGTACGGCAGGCGGTCGCCGCGTTCCCACCGGCCGCGAGCGGTTCCGCGGCCTCCGCCTGGAGTCACTGGGCGATGACCAGGACCCTGCACCGACTCTCCCCCGACGTCCCCCTCACCGACCCGGACGGCCGCCCTGAAGTGGCGCCCGCGGAGGGCACCGAGCCGGAGACGCAGTGGCTGGAGGACGCCGCCTGGCAGCCCTTCACCCATCAACTCGCCGTCCTCGCGGCCCTGGCGGTGCCGGGCGGGGACAGCGGTGTGGCGCGGGCCGCGACCCGCCGCCCGGCCGACCTCTCCCGCGGTTTCGTCCGCGCGGTACGGCGCCGCGACTGGCTCCAGGCCGCCGGTGCGGGCCGCTGGCTGGCCCTGCTGGAGCGGGTGCCGCCCACGCTCGGGCTGGCCTCGGGCCTTGAGTTCGTCTCCCAGATGGGCGGTCAGGACCCCCGGGTGGCGCTGCATGTGCACGCGGCCCAGTTGCTGGGCGCCGGAGCGCGCGTATGACGCCCCCCGCGATACGGCCCGCCGCCGAATCCGCCCTCGCCTGGGTGGAGGCACACCGCGAGGATTTCGCCCTGGACACCGGGGCCCTGCACGGCGGCGACGTCAACCGCACCTGGAAGCCGCTCGGCGAGCTGGCCCAGGTCTGCGTCTGCGTACGCCGCCACACCGCGGCCGGCGACCCGCTGCACCGTGCCGCCTCCGCGCTCCTGGAGCACGCCTGGCGGCAGACCCGGGACGGCGCCCTCTTCGAGGAACTGCTGCGGCTGGAGCCGTTCGCCACCTACCCGCTGGAGGTGTACGCGGCGTTCGCGGCGGAGGGGATGCGGCACCAGGGCTTCGAGCGGCTGGCCCGGACCCTGCTCGCCACCCGCTGCTGGCAGGTCACGGAACAGGAGCCGAACCGGCGCCTGGGCATCCTCAACTCCGAGCGGCGCAGCGGGTTTTCACCCCACGCGCCGTCCGCGCCCGCACTGCGCCGCACCTGGCTCGGCGGGCTGCCGGAGCCATGGACCTTCGAACGCGGCGCGGGCTACACCCTCACCCATGTCGTCTTCCATCTGACGGACTGGGGCCGCACCCCGCACACCGTGCCCGAGGACGTGGCCCGCTATCTCGACCTGTGGTTGTGGCCCTGGCTGGACGGGTGCCTGGAGGACGAACAGTGGGATCTGGCCTGCGAGTTGCTGGCGGTGGCGGCGAGCCTGCCGCGGCCGCCGGGCCCCGGGCTGCTGCGGCAGGCGTGGCCGCTGCTGGCCGCCGCGCAGGACCCGGAGGGCGGCCTGCCCGAGGTGGGCGCGGGCCTCGCCGGTCGCACGGTGCGGCGGGACTTCACCACCTGCTACCACTCCACGCTGATGGTGGTCCTCGCCGCCGCGCTGACCCTGCACCGGGTGGAGCGCCGCACCGGACCACCAGCGGCAGCAGCCCCGCGGGCGGGAAGCCGAGGTGAAGTGACGTGACCAGTACGCGACTTGTGCACACCGTCGGACTGCGCGCCCTGGAGTGGCTGCACGCGCACCGGTCCGGTTTCCGCCTTGAGGAGGACGTCGATCCCGAGGTCGGCTTCCTCGAACGCTTCAAGCCCATCGGGGAGTTGGCCGCGGTGTGCGGTGTCCTCTTCCGGGAGGGCGTCGCCGGCTCCCGGCAGGCGCAGCTGGCCCGCCGGCTGCTGGACCACACCTGGCAGGACGCCCTCGACGGCGGCCGGATGCTGGTACGCGGCCAGCGCCTGGAACCACTCTCGCCGGTGCCGTTCGAGGTGTACCTGCCGTTCCGCGAACTGGGCTACTCGCAGCCCGGTATCGAGGCCTCCGTCCGTCTCAACCAGCGCCTGGAGAGCTGGGCGGCGCTGGAGGTGAAACCGGTGCGGCGGCTCGGTATCTCCGCCTTCGAGCGCCGCTTCGGCCTCACCCCCGCCGTCCCCACCGAGCAGGCCCTCGCCCGCACCTGGCTGGGCCGCACCCCCGAACCGTGGACCGCCGAGGGCCACATCGGCTACGACATCACCCACACCGTCTTCCACCTCACCGACTGGGGCCGCTCCCCCGAGGGCATCCCCGGGCACATCGCGGAGTATCTGGCGCTGTGGCTGCCGGTGTGGCTGGACGACTGGCTGGACCTCCAACGCTGGGACCTGCTGGGCGAGTTGCTCGCGGTGGACGCCTGCCTGCCGGAACCGGCACTGGACACCGAAGCCTGGGCGGGGCTGGCCGCGGCCCAGCAGGAGGACGGCGCGGTGCCCGCGGTACGGGGGATGCCCGAGGGCGAACCGCAGGACGTGTTCGACGCGGTCTACCACCCCACGCTGGTCGCCGCGTTCGCCGCCACCCTCGCCACCTCGCACGCCCTGTCCCGGCTGACCGGCCCCGCGGAGTGACACCCGCCGCCCCGCATCCGGTGGGCGCCGCCGCACTGGAGCGGGCGGTGGCCGCGGTGGACGCCCCCGATGTGGTCTTCGCCGTCTCCGAGGACGGCCACCGCACCATCCGCACCGGCGGCACCCACCCGGCCCCGCCCACCGCACGCGAACTGCTGCGCTACGAGACGGGTTCGGCGAGCAAGACGCTCACCGCGCTGCTGCTGGCCCGACTGGAGGACCAGGGCCGGGTGGACCGCCGCGACACCGCCGCCGCCCTCCTCGGCACCCGGCCCCCCGCACACCGCGCCCCGGTCACCCTCGCCCACCTGATGACCCACACCTCCGGACTCCCGCCGCTGCCCGCCGACTTCTACCCCGGCGCCCTGCCCCGCTGGAGCAGCGACCCGTACGCGCACTACGGGCCGGAGCGGGTGGTGCGGGCTTTTCTGCGCAGCCGCCCCCACCACCGGCCGGGCAGCCGGTGGCGGTACTCGAACTTCGCGGTGGCCACCCTCGGACAGGCCCTGGCCACCGCGGCCGGCACCGGCTGGTCCCCCCTCCTCACCCGCGAGGTCCTGGCACCCCTCGGCCTACGGGACACCGCGCTCCACCCGGGACCACCCGGTACGGACGCCGTCGGGCACCGCGCGGACGGCAGCACCACCACACCTCCGCTGCGCGCCGCGGGCTTCGACCCGGCGGGCGCCGTCCGGGCCGCGCCGCACGATCTGCTGACCCTGCTGGAAGCCCATCTCCGGCCCGGCACACGGCAGTTGGCGGCGGCCCTGACCACCGTGCAGCAACCACTGCTGCGACGTGGCCCGGGGCGGAGGGAGACGCACACCCTGGGCTGGTTCCGGCACGACACCGAGCATGGCCCGGTCTGCTTCCACGCCGGGGCGACCTGCGGCCAGCAGGCGTTCCTCGGCTTCCGCCCCGACACCGGCCGCGCCCTGGTAGCCCTCACCACCCGCCGCCACCGCCTCCGCGACCCCTTCGTCGCCACCGCCTACCAACTGCTCACCTTCGACTAGGAGTTGGTTCCCCGCGGCAGGAAGTGGCGGACGTACCGGCGCTGCCAGGGGGTTTCCACGGCGTGCCGGTCGTAGTGGCGGCGGACATAGGCCACGGCCTCGTCGGGCGGCACCCCGTCGAGGACGGCGACACAGGCGAGCGCGGTACCGGTACGGCCGCGGCCCCCGCCGCAGGCCAGCTCCACCCGCTCCACCGCGCAGCGCCGCCACACCTCCGTGAAGACCTCCCGGGCCTCGGCGCGGTCGGCGGGGAGGCGGAAGTCAGGCCAGCGCAGCGGCCGGGACTCCCAGGGGGTGGGCGGCGGGGTGCGGCCGAGCAGGTAGACGCCGAAGTGGGGCGGCGAGCCGTCCGGGAGCGGATGGCGCAGGCCGCGGCCGCGCAGCAGCCGCCCCGACGGCAGCCGCAGCACTCCCGCGGAGTCCGGGTTCCAGGTCTGGTGTGCCATCGCGCCAGGCTACGGGCGCCTTCCGGACCCCGGACAGGGCGGT
>NZ_JBHVRR010000077.1:0-18579 GCF_042885635.1 Streptomyces sp. NPDC058045
TGGGGGCCCTCTCTCCCCCTCCCACCGCGCCTTGCCCAGCGGCCCCGCGTAGGCGGCAACGGGGGCCCGCCCCCCCCCCGCCCTATTGCCGGGACGGCGTACGTCCCCCCCGCCGTATGGGGCGGGGGGCACTTCGGGTGGGTGCACGGGAGCGCCGCGGCGGTTCCCGGTGGCCTGTTCAGACCTGGAGGGTGCGCGGCTTGAAGGCGGGGCGGCCGGATTCGTAGGTGGCGATGTCGCTCTCGTTCTGGAGCGTGATGCTGATGTCGTCAAGGCCGTTCAGCAGCCGCCAGCGGGAGTTCTCGTCGAGTTCGAAGGGGGCGGTGACGCCCTCGGCGCGTACCTCGCGGGCCTGGAGGTCGACCGTGATCTCGGCCTGCGGGTCGCGCTCCGCCAGCTCCCACAGCGCGTCCACGACCTTCTGCTCCAGGACGACCGTGAGCAGGCCGTTCTTCAGGGAGTTGCCGCGGAAGATATCGGCGAAGCGGGACGAGATGACCGTCTTGAAGCCGTAGTTCTGGAGCGCCCAGACGGCGTGCTCGCGGGAGGAGCCGGTGCCGAAGTCGGGGCCGGCGACGAGCACCGTGGCGCCCTCGTGCTCGGGCCGGTTCAGTACGAACTCCGGGTCCTTGCGCCAGGCCTCGAACAGCCCGTCCTCGAAGCCGTCCCGGGTGACCTTCTTCAGCCAGTGGGCGGGGATGATCTGGTCGGTGTCGACGTTGCTGCGGCGCAGCGGGACGGCCCGGCCGGTGTGGGTGGTGAAGGCTTCCATGGTTCTCAGACTCCAGCGGGCGTACGGACGTCGGCGTCGGACAGGTCGGCGGGCGAGGCGAGGTGGCCGAGGACCGCGGTGGCGGCGGCGACCTGCGGGGAGACCAGGTGGGTGCGGCCGCCCTTGCCCTGCCGTCCCTCGAAGTTGCGGTTGGAGGTGGACGCGGAGCGCTCGCCGGGGGCCAGTTGGTCGGGGTTCATACCGAGGCACATCGAGCAACCCGCGTGCCGCCACTCGGCTCCGGCGTCCTTGAACACCTTGTCCAGGCCCTCCTCGACGGCCTGGAGACCGACCCGCGCGGAGCCCGGAACCACCAGCATCCGTACGCCGTCGGCGACTTTGCGCCCCTCGACGATCGCGGCGGCGGCGCGCAGGTCCTCGATCCGGCCGTTGGTGCAGGAGCCTACGAAGACGGTGTCGACACCGATCTCGCGCAGCGGCTGCCCGGCGCTCAACCCCATGTATTCCAGGGCCTTTTCGGCCGCCAGCCGCTCCGAGGCGTCCTCGTACGAAGCGGGGTCGGGGACGGAGGCGGAGAGCGGGGCGCCCTGGCCCGGGTTGGTGCCCCAGGTGACGAACGGGGCGAGTTCCGCGGCGTCGATGACGACCTCCGCGTCGAACACCGCGTCCTCGTCGGTGCGCAGCGTCTTCCAGTACGCGACGGCGGCGTCCCAGTCCTCGCCCTCGGGGGCGTGGGCGCGGCCCTTGAGGTAGGCGAAGGTGGTCTCGTCGGGGGCGATCATGCCCGCGCGGGCACCGGCCTCGATGGACATGTTGCAGATGGTCATCCGGGCTTCCATCGACAGCTTCTCGATGGCGGAGCCGCGGTACTCCAGGATGTAGCCCTGGCCGCCGCCGGTGCCGATGCGCGCGATGATGGCGAGGATCAGGTCCTTGGCGGTGACGCCCTCGGGGAGTTCGCCGTCGACGGTGACGGCCATCGTCCTGGGACGGGCCAGGGGCAGCGTCTGGGTGGCGAGCACATGCTCGACCTGGGAGGTGCCGATGCCGAAGGCGAGCGCGCCGAAGGCACCGTGGGTGGAGGTGTGGGAGTCGCCGCAGACCACGGTGGTACCGGGCTGGGTCAGACCGAGCTGCGGGCCGACGACGTGCACCACGCCCTGCTCGACGTCGCCCAGCGGGTGCAGCCGCACACCGAAGTCGGCGCAGTTCTTGCGCAGGGTCTCCAACTGGGTGCGGGAGACCGGGTCCGCGATGGGCTTGTCGATGTCGAGGGTCGGGGTGTTGTGGTCCTCGGTGGCGATGGTGAGGTCGAGCCGTCGCACCCGGCGGCCGGTCTTGCGCAGGCCGTCGAAGGCCTGGGGGCTGGTCACCTCGTGCAGCAGGTGCAGATCGATGAAGAGGAGATCGGGCTCGCCCTCCGCGCGCCGGACGACGTGGTCGTCCCAGACCTTCTCCGCGAGTGTCCTACCCATCGCTTTCCCTCCGGCCGGCGTCGTCGCCCGGCCACAACTAGAGATCGGATGCCGCGCGCGCTCCCCCGGGCCGCGCCGGCCGTGCGTCCCCCGGGTCTTCGGGGCCGCCGTATCTACAGAGTGGCAAGTTCCACGGGAAATTGAACTTGCGTTTCACAAAGTGAGACGCAAGTATCGTTGCATGGACAACTCTAGCGGCGTAGGCGTTCTGGACAAGGCTGCCCTTGTCCTGGGCGCTCTGGAGTCCGGTCCGGCCACCCTCGCAGGGCTGGTCGCGGCCACCGGACTGGCACGGCCCACGGCCCACCGGCTGGCCGTGGCACTGGAGCACCACCGCATGGTGGCGCGGGACATGCAGGGCCGGTTCATCCTCGGCCCCCGGCTGGCCGAGCTGGCCGCCGCGGCCGGCGAGGACCGCCTCCTCGCCACGGCGGGACCGGTGCTCACCCACCTCCGCGATGTGACGGGCGAGAGCGCGCAGCTCTACCGGCGGCAGGGCGATATGCGGATCTGCGTGGCGGCCGCCGAGCGCCTCTCCGGTCTGCGGGACACCGTGCCGGTGGGCTCGACGCTCACCATGAAGGCGGGTTCCTCGGCGCAGATCCTGATGGCCTGGGAAGAGCCGGAGCGGCTCCATCGCGGGCTCCAGGGCGCGCGGTTCACGGCGACCGCGCTCTCCGGGGTACGGCGCCGCGGCTGGGCGCAGTCGATCGGCGAGCGGGAGCCGGGAGTGGCCTCGGTGTCGGCGCCGGTACGCGGCCCGTCGAACCGTGTGGTGGCCGCGGTCTCGGTGTCCGGCCCGATCGAGCGGCTGACGCGGCACCCGGGCCGGATGCACGCCCAGGCCATCATCGACGCGGCGGGCCGGCTCTCCGAAGCGCTGCGCCGCTCCGGCTGACCACCCCGCACCACCGGGCCGCGGACGCCCCCCGGCCCGCCCCCACCCCGTCCCCGAACCGGCCGGAGCCGCCTCAACGCCGCGGCGGCACCGGCCGGTTCACCGTTTTCCGGGGTCACGCCAAGGGGCGCCGGGGATACGGCTCGCAGAGTTCGGGCGAGCCACAGCGAGACAGAGGCGGAACGCCAAGTCAGCGCGCTGCGGGCGGAGTTGGGCCGGGAGAGGCGCCGTACAACGGGCCGCGGTGGCTTCGGCGGCGGATACGGCGATGGCCTCCCACCTGGGTGGGAGGCCATCGTCATCGGTTGTACCCCCGACCGGATTCGAACCGGCGCTACCGCCTTGAGAGGGCGGCGTGCTAGGCCGCTACACAACGGGGGCGAGATTCGCGCTCACTGCCGCGAACCGGCTGGGCTACCAGGACTCGAACCTAAACCAACTGAACCAGAATCAGCCGTGCTGCCAATTACACCATAGCCCAAAGTGGTCTAGACCAGCTAGACCCGCAGTACCCCCGACCGGATTCGAACCGGCGCTACCGCCTTGAGAGGGCGGCGTGCTAGGCCGCTACACAACGGGGGCTTTGCAGATGAGCTCTGCGAGCTGGCCTACCAGGACTCGAACCTAGACTAACTGAACCAGAATCAGTCGTGCTGCCAATTACACCATAGGCCACCGGAACACAACCCCCTGCCGGGAATTTCGTTCGGTTTTCGCGCTTCTGGGTCTGGACCTTGGTCCGCTCCCCTCGGCGCAGGAAGAACACTACCCGAAGGTCGACGGCGCTCCAAAACGGGTATCCGCGCGCAGCAGCGGGGGCAGTTCGGCGAGCGAGGCGATGCGGTGCACCCCGGACCTGGGCCGGGGACGGCCGTCCGCGGCGCCCAGGCGGTCCAGCCAGAACGAGTGCAGTCCCGCCTCCGCGGCCCCCCTCCCGTCGATCTCCGGATGGACCCCGACGTAGGCGACCTGGTCCGGTGGGAGGCGGAGCGCGTCGCAGGCGGCGTGGAAGGCGGCGGGCCGCGGCTTGGCGATGCCCAGTTCGGCGGCGCAGAGCACCGCCTCGAAGCGGTCCCGCACACCGAGCGCGCGCAGCTTGGGATCCTGGTGGGAGAGGCTGGAGTTGGACAGTACGGCGTGCCGGCAGAGCCCGGCGAGCGCGTCCAGGGCGGGCACCGCGTCGGGGAAGAGCGCCCAGGCCCGCCGGTAGTGCTCCAGGTAACCGCCGAACCAGTCCTCCGCCTCGGTGTCCGTCATCCGCTCGCCGAGGAACTCGCGGACCCGGTCCCGGCGCTGGCCCTCGTAGTCCGTCTCACCGGCGGCGAAGCGGGCCCAGTGGATCTCGGTGATCTCCCGCCACCGCAGGAGCACATCGCCGTCGCCCGCCTCGCGTCCCTGGGCCGCCAGGTACCCGCTGAGGGCGGCCCGGTCGGCACCGGTGTAGTCGAAGAGGGTGTCGTCCACGTCCCACACCACCGCACGGATGACCATGCCCCGACGGTACGCCGCGGGCCGCACCCCCGGTGCGGGGTGTCCGGCCCGCGGGACGTGCGGTACGGGTCAGGCGCCGCCCAGCTTCGCCAGTGCCGCGTCGATCCGGGCCAGGGTGCGGGGCTTGCCGAGGACCTCCAGGGACTCGAAGAGGGGCAGGCCCACGGTGCGGCCGGTGACGGCGACGCGGACGGGGGCCTGCGCCTTGCCGAGCTTCAGGCCGTGCTCCTCGCCCGCGGCCAGGACGGCGGCCTTGAGCTCCTCCGCCTTCCAGGTCTCGCCGTCAAGGGCGGCGAGGCGGGTGCGGGCGGTGGCCAGCAGCGCGTCGGAGCCCTCCTTCATCGCCTTCTTCCAGGAGGCCTCGTCCTCGACAGGCTCGGGCAGGAAGAGGAAGTCGACGTTGGCGGTGATGTCGGAGAGGACGGTGAGCCGGGTCTGGGCGTGCGGGGCGATCTCCTCGAAGGCGGCGCGGTCGAAGTCCTCGGGCGCCCAGGGGGCGTACGGGGCGTTCAGCCAGGGCTCGCAGGCCTCGGTGAAGGTCTTCGGGTCGAGCTGCCTGATGTGGTCGGCGTTGATCGCCTCGGCCTTCTTCAGGTCGAAGCGGGCCGGGTTGGGGTTGACGTCGGCGATGTCGAAGGCGGCGACCATCTCCTCGATCGAGAAGATGTCGCGGTCCGCGGAGAGCGACCAGCCCAGCAGCGAGAGGTAGTTCAGCAGGCCCTCGGGGAGGAAGCCGCGCTCCCGGTAGAGGTTGAGGGAGGACTGCGGGTCCCGCTTGGAGAGCTTCTTGTTGCCTTCGCCCATGACATAGGGGAGGTGGGCGAACTCCGGTACCCGGGTGGCCAGTTGGAGGTCGATCAGGGCCTCGTAGAGGGCGATCTGGCGGGGGGTGGAGGAGAGCAGGTCCTCGCCGCGCAGGACGTGGGTGATCTCCATCAGGGCGTCGTCGACCGGGTTGACCAGGGTGTAGAGCGGGGCGCCGTTGGCGCGGACGATGCCGTAGTCGGGGACGTTCTCCGGCTGGTAGGTGATCTCGCCGCGGACCAGGTCGGTGAAGGTGATCGCCCGGTCCGGCATCCGGAAGCGGACGATGGGCTGCCGGCCCTCGGCGCGGTAGGCCTCGGCCCGCTCCTCGGTGAGGTCGCGGCAGTGGCCGTCGTAGCCGGAGGGCTTGCCGGCGGCGCGGGCGGCCTCGCGGCGGGCGTCCAACTCCTCGGTGGAGCAGTAGCAGTGGTAGGCCCGGCCGGCGGCGAGCAGCTTCCGGGCGACGTCCCGGTAGACGTCCATCCGCTGGGACTGCCGGTACGGGGCGTGCGGGCCGCCGACCTCGGGGCCCTCGTCCCAGTCGAAGCCGAGCCAGCGCATGGCGTCGAGCAACTGCCGGTAGGACTCCTCGGAGTCGCGGGCCGCGTCGGTGTCCTCGATGCGGAAGACCAGAGTGCCCTGCTGGTGGCGGGCGAAGGCCCAGTTGAACAGGGCGGTGCGGACCAGGCCCACATGGGGGTTGCCGGTCGGCGAGGGACAGAAACGTACGCGGGTCGCGTTAGCCACGCTTGATCACCTTGTTGGTGAGAGTGCCGATGCCTTCGATGGTGACGGCGACTTCGTCGCCGGCGTTGAGGGGGCCGACTCCGGCCGGGGTGCCGGTGAGGATGACGTCGCCGGGCAGCAGGGTCATCGCCTCGGAGATGTTGACCACCAGGTCCTCGATGGGGTGGATCATCTCGCTGGTGCGGCCGAGTTGGCGCTGGCCGCCGTTGACGGTGCACTGGAGGGTGAGGTCGTTCGCCGCGGCCAGGTCGAGTCCGGTCTCCACCCACGGGCCGAGGGGGCAGGAGGAGTCAAAGCCCTTGGCGCGTGCCCACTGCTTCTCGCGGCGCTGTACGTCGCGGGCGGTGATGTCGTTGGCGCAGGTGTAGCCGAGGATCACGTCGGCGACGCGCTCCCGGGGCACCTCGCGGCACATCCGGCCGATGACCACGGCCAGTTCCGCCTCGTGGTGCAGCTCCTCGGAGAAGGACGGGTACGCGATCTCGTCGCCGGGTCCGATGACGGAGGTGGACGGCTTGAAGAAGGCGAACGGCGTCTCGGGCACCGTGTTGCCCAGTTCCTTCGCGTGGTCGCTGTAGTTGCGGCCGAAGGCGACGACCTTGTTGGGCAGTACCGGCGGCAGCAGGCGGACCTTGCTCACCGGCACCTTCGTCCCGGACAGCTCGAATTCGGCGAACGGGATGCCCTTGATGATGTCGAGGACGAGACCTTCGGTGCCGCCGCCGGCGGCGGTGTCGCCCTCGACCGCGCCGAAGGCGACATTGCCGTCGATGGAGAATCTGGCGATGCGCACGGGTTGCCTGTGCCCCTCACTGAGCCCGCTGGAGTCTGACGCTCCAGGCTAACGCGGGAGGGGCGCCCCACCGACCCGGGAGCCGGGCCGCCGGGGCCGCGTCAGCTCACGTCGACCACGCCGGGCTCGCGCCCGTCAGACCGCCGCGGCCTCGGCTGCTTCCCCGGTGGCGCCGGCCGCCGTGCCGGGGACCGTCATCAGCACGGTGCGGCGGGGGTTGGCGGTGTTGGCGGGGAGGTCGGCGGTGTGCTCCGGCTGCTCGGCCGACTGCAGTTCACCGCTGTCCTCAAGGTGGGCGAGGGTCGTGCGACGCGGGTTGGCTATGTTGCGGATGAGCAGCGTGGTCTTCATCGGGTGTCTGCGGCCTTCTCGGGTGGGGGGCGCCGCTCGCGGCCAGCCGTACCGGGGCCGTTTCGGGCGCCCTGTCGGTGGGCGGGAGAGCGGGCGGCACTCGACAGAAACGCCCGCTGTGTAAAGCGTCAGGCTAAACATCCGCTTCCCGGCCGAAGACGCTAAGTAGCCATGATCTTCATGTGAGTTTCCTCACGGATCTTGGAACAAACGGAGCATATCCGCCCGTCTCCTCGAGGGCGGGAAACGGACATTGCACCATCGAAGCCGGTTTCCCGTTACCGATCATGACGTCGCGAACACATCACCGCACCCCCGCACGCGCCCGGTTCGCCCCCATTGACGGTGGAACGTTTTCCACAGCTCGTGACGCTCTCGACACATGGCGTCACGGTGGTCACAGGCTGGGACATGGGCCTTGTTGGAGATCCTGCTCTGTGCTGGAATTCCCCGGAACCGCCGCGGGTAAGGAGCCGGCGCGCCGGGGCGCACAGCAGCGCCGAGTGGCGGCGAAGGAGGGGGAGCAGCGCCGGTTCACTGACGACCACCGGGGTGCCACGGCGCCCCACGACGCCGACACCGTCCCACCGTGCGAGCGGAGGGGCGCCTGGTCCAGAGGTTGCGACGCTAGTGCAGGGACGTTTCAAGAGGGATGGCAGCGCTTCGGCCGAGCCGGAGCCGCGCGGCGAGACTGACCCCACGTCAGTCGGCTCCTCGCCCCAGCACGCCCCGACGCAGACCCAGCGGCCGTCGGGCAAGGGCGGCGCACCGCTCGGCGGCAGTGGCGGTGGCGGTGGCAAGGACGGCGACTCCGCGAGTCCGCCGGCCGATGTGAAGCCGGCGCCGGGTCCCAAGTCCGGTTCGGCCGGCACCGGTTCGCGGCTCGCGCTGCGCAACTGGCGTATCTCCACCCGGCTGGTGTCCCTGCTGGCGCTGCCTGTGGTCGCCGCGACCTCCCTCGGCGCGGTCCGCATCAACCAGAACATGGACGACATCCAGCAGCTCGACAACATGAAGCTGCTGACGGAGTTGACCAAGCAGGCCACCCAGCTGGCCACCGCCCTCCAGGAGGAGCGGGACCGCTCGGCAGGTCCCCTCGCCCACGGCACCGGCACCAGCGCCTACGACGTGACGCGAACGCGGGCCGTGACCGACAAGCACAAGGACGAGTTCTCCGACGAGACCAGGAAGATCGACGAGGCCGGCAAGAAGAGCAAGACGAAGGATCTGCTCGGCGTCCGGACCAGCATCACCCAGGTCTCCGGCCAGCTCAACGACCTCCAGGAAATCCGCAGCCGGGCCTACCAGGACCCGTCCTCCTCCCTGCAGACGATCGACGCCTACAGTCAGCTCATCGAGCAACTGCTGAACCTGTCCCAGGACATGGCGCAGGCCACCAGCAATCCGGAGATGGTCCAGCGCACCCGCGCCCTGGCCGCGTTCTCCACCGCCAAGGAGTACGCCTCGGTGCAGCGGGCCGTGATCGCCGCCGCCCTGCCGCCGAACAGCAAGGACCCCGGCAAGCTCTCCGAGACCGATCGGCACTACGGGTTCGCGGCCCACACCAAGGAGGCTTCCAGACTGCAGGCCTTCTCCGCCATCTACGACGGCGACGCCCAGGGCAACGGCGGGGACACCTCCGACGAACTGCTGATGCCGATCAACAACGGCAACCCCACCATCAAGGAAGCCGACACCTACGCCGACCGCGTCCTGCGCCAGCGGGACGGGTTGAAGATCCAGGAGAAGCGGTCCTACAAGGACTGGGTGGACGCCGACTCCACCAAGATCCAAGCCATGATCAAGATCGAGGGATCCCTGCTCAGCGACATGGAGCAGAAGGCCCGGAACCTGCGCAACGAGTCCAAGCAGAGCGCGATCATCTCGGGTGTCCTGATCCTGCTCGTGCTCGGCGTCTCGATAGTCGGCGCCTTCCTGGTCGGCCGCTCCATGATCCGCTCGCTGCGCCGGCTCCAGGACACCGCGACCCGCGTCGCCCAGGACCGCCTGCCCGAGCTGGTCAAGCAGCTCTCGGATTCGGACCCGCAGGATGTCGACACCTCCGTCGCGTCGGTCGGCGCGCACTCCCGCGACGAGATCGGCAAGGTGGCCGCGGCCTTCGACGACGTGCACCGCGAGGCGGTCCGGCTGGCCGCCGAGCAGGCCCTGCTGCGGGGCAACGTCAACGCGATGTTCACCAACCTCTCGCGCCGCAGCCAGGGCCTCATCCAGCGCCAGTTGTCGCTGATCTCCGAGCTGGAGTCCCGCGAGGCCGACCCGGACCAGCTCTCCTCGCTCTTCAAGCTGGACCACCTGGCGACCCGTATGCGCCGCAACGGCGAGAACCTGCTGGTGCTCGCCGGTGAGGAGCCCGGCCGCCGCTGGACCCGCCCCGTCCCGCTGGTCGACGTGCTCCGTGCGGCGGCCTCCGAGGTGGAGCAGTACGAGCGGATCGAGCTGGCCTCGGTGCCCGCCACCGAGGTCGCCGGCCGGGTCGTCAACGACCTGGTGCACCTGCTCGCCGAGCTGCTGGAGAACGCCACTTCGTTCTCCTCCCCGCAGACCAAGGTCAAGGTCACCGGTCACGCCCTGCCCGACGGCCGGGTGCTGATCGAGATCCACGACACCGGTATCGGCCTCTCCCCCGAGGATCTGGCCTCCATCAACGAGCGGCTCGCCTCGCCACCCACCGTGGATGTGTCGGTCTCCCGCCGGATGGGCCTCTTCGTGGTCGGCCGCCTCTCGCAGCGGCACGGCATCCGCATCCAGCTCCGGCCGTCCGACTCCGGTGGTACGACCGCGCTGGTCATGCTGCCGGTCGAGGTGGCGCAGGGCGGGCGCAAGGTACCGGGCAAGCCGGGTGGCGGTCCGGCCGCCGCGCAGGCCGCGGCCGGTGCCGCGGAGGCCCGCCGCAACGCGGGCGCCGGCGGCGGCGGTGCCTCCCTGCTGGAGTCCTCCCGCTCCACCCGGCTCGTCACTCCGCAGCGCGGCCGGCGCGGCGAGGTCGGCGCGGGTTCCGGCCCGCGTGCGGCGCTGCCCGCCCGGGACAGCGGCCGCAGCGAGCGCGAGGGCGGCCTGCCGACCCGCGAACCGCAGACCGGTGGCCTGCCCACCCGCGAGCCGCAGGGCAACCTGCCCGGCCGCGAGCGTGCGACGCCGTCGACCGGGGTGAACCTCTTCGGCGGCCCCGCCACCCCGCAGGGCGGCCCCGGCACTCCCCGGCAGGACCGGTACCCGATGGCCGGCGCCTTCGGGCACCAGGCGGCCGCCGCCCAGGACCAGGGGTCCGCCCAGGACCTCGGCCCGGTGCAGGATCTCGGTCCGGCCGGTATCGGCGGGCCCGGGAGCCGCGGTCCGGTGCCGCCGCAGCAGCGCACCGGGGACGCCCAGGAGCCGGGCCGCAGGCCGGAGTTGCCGGCGCGCGGCGGTCCGCGTGCCGAGCTGCCCGGCGGCAACTCCCAGCCCCGGGTGCCGAGTTGGAGCGAGGCCGGCGAACGTCCGGCGCTGCCCGGCGCCCAGGACGGCCCGCGCGGCCACGAGGAGCACCAGGCCCAGGACACCCGCCAGGACGCCTATGCCGGGTACGACGAGCGGCAGGGCCCCGGTTCCACGGCGCAGTTGCCGCGGATCACGGAGGACCGGGAGCCGCCGCGGGGCGACACCGACACCGCGCAGTTCCCCCGTATCGACGCCCGGCAGGGACCGCCGGCGGGCCTCCCGCAGCGCGGCGGATCCCAGGGCGACGGCACCTTCGTCCGCTCCGATGTCTTCGGCGGCCGGGGCGAGTCCACCGGCTCGTACCCGAGGCCCCAGGAGCCGCAGCAGGCCCGCGCCGACCTCGACGCCGGCCGCCAGGGCTACGACCGCGGGGCTCACGGCAACTCCGGCCATGACGGCGGTGGTTACGACACCGGCGGCTACGACCGCTACCCGGACCAGGATCCGTCCGGCACCGGGCAGTTCGCCCAGCTCGGCCAAGACCCTTCCGGTACAGGCCAGTTCGCCCAACTCGGCCAAGGTCCGTCCGACACCGGCCAGTTCGCGCTGTCGGGCCAGGACCTCTCCCGCACGGGCGAGTACCAGCGACCCGGCCAGGACCCGTCCAGCACAGGCCAGTTCACACGGCCCGGTCAAGACCCGTCCAGCACAGGCCAGTTCACACGCCCCGGTCAAGACCCGTCCAGCACAGGCCAGTTCACACGGCCCGGCCAAGACCCGTCCGGTACCGGTGAGTTCGAGCGGCCCGGGTTCCCCGGGGACCGGTGGCCCGCGGTGCAGCGGCGGCCGGAGCCGGAGGCGCTGCCGCCGGCCCAGAGCCCCGGCGACGGACGTACCCCGCTCTACGACAACCTGATGGAGACCAGTTGGTTCCGCGGTGGTCAGGGCGACCCGGCCGCGGGCCGGCAGGCGGATCCCGGGCCCCAGCAGGCCCAGCCAGAGACTCCGGACGCCACCGTGCGGCCGGCGACCATACCGGGCGGCCCCGGTGTCCTGGGCACGCCCCAGGCCCCCGCGGGCACGACCGGTACGGGGCGTGCCAACGGCGCGCACAGTACGAACGGTTCAGCTGGTCCGGGCGCCGCGGGCGACCAGGGCGGGGCCTCCCCCACCTGGCGTTCCTCGCCCAACGACGAACTGGGCCGGCAGGCCGAGCGGGTCCGGCAGCCGTCGGCCGGCGGGGTCACCACGTCCGGGCTGCCGCGCCGGGTGCCGCGGGCGAACCTCGTCGCGGGCACGGCTCAGCAGCAGCAGCACCAGACCGGTCCGCAGGTGTCGCGTGCGCCTGATGACGTACGCGGCCGGCTGACCAATCTCCGTCGGGGCATCCAGCAGGGGCGGCAGGCCGGCAACGGCCCGTCGACCGGCAGCTTCCCGAGCCCCACTCACCAGCAGGAGCGTTAGTTGAGCCCGATGAGCCAGGCGGCACAGAACCTGAACTGGTTGATCACCAACTTCGTGGAGAACACCCCCGGGGTGTCCCACACCGTGGTGGTCTCCGCCGACGGACTTCTTCTGGCCATGTCCGAAGGCTTCCCGCGCGACCGTGCCGACCAACTGGCCGCGGTCGCCTCCGGCCTGACCTCGTTGACGGCGGGCGCGTCCCGCATCTTCGAGGGCGGGGCGGTCAACCAGACGGTGGTGGAGATGGAGCGGGGGTTCCTCTTCATCATGTCCGTCTCGGACGGTTCCTCACTGGCCGTCCTTGCCCACCCGGAGTGCGACATCGGCCTGGTGGGATACGAGATGGCGTTGCTGGTGGACCGGGCGGGTGCGGTGCTGACACCGGACCTGCGTGCGGAACTTCAGGGAAGCCTGCTTCACTAGTCAGCCACAACGCTCCACCTCGTCCGCAAGACCGTCAACGACTCAGGAACGACCCCACCGTCCGGCCGCCAACTCCAGTCCCCCCACCGGCTCTGTCAGACGGCACGCAGACCTCTTGCTGTCCCGCCCGGAGGATTCATGACCCCGCCCACCGCCTCTCACGATCCGTACGGAGCGTCTCACCATGCGTCGTACGGCGCGGAAGGCGACCAGCCGTTGGTGCGTCCCTACGCGATGACCAACGGCCGGACCAGGCCGCGTTACCAGCTCGCCATCGAGGCGCTGGTGAGCACGACCGCAGACCCGGCCCAGCTGATGGGCCTGCTGCCGGAACACCAGCGGATCTGCCACCTGTGCCGCGAGGTGAAGTCGGTGGCCGAGGTCTCGGCTCTGCTGTCGATGCCGCTCGGCGTCGCCCGGATCCTCGTGGCCGACCTGGCCGAGGCCGGGCTGGTCGCCATCCACCAGCCCGGCGGGGACGAGAACGCAGGCGGTCAGCCGGATGTGACACTGCTCGAAAGGGTGCTCAGTGGACTTCGCAAGCTCTGACGGGGGTCGCCAGACGACCTCTGCCAAGATCGTGGTGGCCGGCGGTTTCGGCGTGGGGAAAACCACGTTCGTCGGCGCGGTCTCGGAGATCAACCCGCTGCGTACCGAGGCCGTGATGACCTCGGCCTCAGCAGGCATCGACGACCTCACCCACACCGGAGACAAGACCACCACCACGGTGGCCATGGACTTCGGCCGCATCACCCTCGACCAGGACCTCATCCTCTACCTCTTCGGCACCCCCGGACAGGACCGCTTCTGGTTCATGTGGGACGACCTCGTCCGCGGCGCCATCGGAGCCGTCGTCCTCGTCGACACCCGCCGCCTCGCCGACTGCTTCCCCGCCGTCGACTACTTCGAGAACAGCGGACTCCCCTTCGTCATCGCCCTCAACGGCTTCGACGGCCACCAGCCGTACACCCCCGACGAAGTACGGGAAGCGCTCCAGATCGGGCCCGACACCCCCATCATCACCACCGACGCGCGCCACCGCGGCGACGCCAAGAGCGCGCTCATCACCCTGGTCGAGCACGCCCTGATGGCCCGATTGCGATAGCCCGCAGCGGGCTGCCGTGGTAGCGCGGAGCCCGTTCACGGTACGGATTCCGTGGTGATCAACTGGCTTGATCTCTACGGAAGTTGTCGTAGCCGAACCGGAGGCCGACTGTGTCCTTTGACACGGTCGGCCTCGGCGTTCATAACGTTTCAACAAGCAATCACCGGGCCGTCGCCACGCGCAGCGTTCGCCCGATGTCCCTGAGCTCACATGAGCCCCGCCTTTTGGTGGGGCTTGTTTTTTATGCCCGATTTATCCATGGCTTTTGGCGCAACTCGCTTCCCTCACACAATGTTTGGCGCACTACCGGCTGACGTGCTGGAATTCCGTGAACTGCCCGGTAGCAAGGGTGCGGAAGTCAGCGGCACAGGGGTCTGGTGCCGACGCCGAGAGGTTGTTGGTCGAGTGAGGCGAAGCAAGAACGGTCCCGCGCCGCGGGCACGGGGCAACTTCACGCCGCCACCGCGCGCGGCTGTCTCCACCGCGGACGCACCTGCCGCGGAGCCGCTGCCCGATCCGGGTGGCCGATTCTCGCCCCGCAACTGGCGGGTGCCGACGCGGCTGAACGCGATCCTGCTCATCCCCGTCCTGGTCGGCCTCCTCATGGGCGGCTTCCAGGTCAAGGGCTCCATCGACACCTGGAGAGAGGCGAAGGACGCGGAGCACACCGCCCGCCTGGTGCGCGCCGCCCTCACCTACGGCCATCGGCTGATAGACGAACGCGACATCTCCGCGGCCCCCCTGCTCAAGGGCAAGCGGAACGATCCTGCAGTACGGCGGGCCCGAGCCGCCACCGACCAGGCCGCCCAGGACTTCGAGCGGGCCGCCACCGATATGCCGCACACCCCCGGCCTGGACCGGCGGATGACCGACTTCCACGAGGTGGAGCCGCGGCTGTCCAAGCTGCGCGCCGACGCCTACACCGCCAAGCTCCCCGGCGTGAAGACCGAGGAAGACTACGTCGCCATCCAGCACCCGCTGATGGAGTTCGCCAACGAACTCGGCCTGGGCACCGGCAACATCACCAGCTACGGCCGCACCGTCTACGCCATCTCGCTGTCCAAGGCGGCGCTCTCCCTGGAGCGCTCCATCGGGATGCACATGCTGACCAAGCCCGGTCCGGGCGACGACTCCCTGGCGAAGCAGCGGGTGGCCCTCGGCTCGTACGCTTATCTGGAGGGCATCGCCGTCGAGGAGTACACCTCCGGCGGCACCCCGGGGGACCTGGCGCGGCTGACCGCGGCGCAGAAGAAGGCCGAGGCGGACGGTGAGAAGGCGGCCGGACGGGTCGGCGCGGAGGCCGAGAAGCAGGGTGAGCGCTATGTGCCGCCGCCCTCCGCCAAGGCCATGGTGGGCGCGCTCTCCGTACTGCCGGACACCAAGCCGGCCGCCCGCACCGCACTCGCCGCGAAGGGGATCACCCCGGCCAACTTCTGGGCCGTGAACACCGCCAAGTTCGACTCGTACCGCACCATCGAGTCCGGCCTCGCGGACAAGGCGGCGAGCGAGGCCGCCGGGATCGCGGACAAGGCCAAGCGGGACACCTTCATCACCGCGGGCGTCGTCCTGGTGGCGCTGCTCGCCGCGTTCGTACTGGCCGGTCTGATGGCGCGGCAGATGAGCCGCAGTATGCGCCGGCTGCGCACCGCCGCCTTCGCGGTGGCCGAGCAGCGGCTGCCGATGCTGGTGGACCAGTTGTCGCGTACCGATCCGGGCCGGGTCGACACCCGGGTGCGGCCCATCCCGATCTCCTCCACGGACGAGATCGGCGAGGTGGCCCGCGCCTTCGACCAGGTACACCGGGAGGCGGTCCGGCTCGCCTCCGAGCAGGCGCTGCTGCGGGGCAACATCAACGCGATCTTCACCAATCTGTCGCGCCGCAACCAGTCGCTGATCGAAGGCCAGTTGACGGTGATCACCGAACTGGAGAACAACGAGGCCGACCCGGACCAGCTGGAGAACCTCTTCCGGCTCGACCACCTGGCGACCCGGATGCGCCGCAACGGCGAGAACCTGCTGGTCCTCGCCGGGGAGGAGCCCGGCCGCCGCTGGGACCAGCCGGTGCCGCTGGTGGACGTACTGCGCGCGGCCTCCGCCGAGGTGGAGAAGTACCACCGGATCGAGCTGGAGGGCGTGCCGGACGCGGAGATCCACGGCCTGGCCGTGACCGACCTGGTGCATCTGCTGGCGGAGCTGCTGGAGAACGCCACCACCTTCTCCTCGCCGCAGACCAAGGTCCGGGTCACCGCGACCCGGCTGCCCGACGGCCGCGTCATGATCGAGATCCACGACAAGGGTATCGGGCTCACCTCCGAGGACTTCGCCGAGCTGAACCACAAACTCGCCAACCCGCCCACCGTGGACGTGGCCATCTCCCAGCGCATGGGCCTCTATGTGGTCGGCCGGCTCTCCGCCCGCCACGGCATCCGCGTCCAGTTGCGGCCCTCCGGCGAACAGGCGGGCACCACCTCGCTGGTGATGCTGCCCGAGATCATCACCCAGGGTGGCGGCGGCCGACAGCAGCCCGCGGACGGTGAGTTCACCGCCTCCTCCGCCCTGCTGCGCGGGGAACGCCGCGCGGCCCTGGAGGCCCAGCCCACCCCGGCCCCCGACCAGCAGCCCCAGCCGGACCCCACCCCCCAGCCCGGCCTGGAAGACCCCACCGGCCACCAGGACCCCACCAGCTACGACCAGTCCGCCTACACCCAGCCCACCGCGTACGACCAGCCCACCGGGTACGACCAGCCCACCGGGTACGACCAGTCCGCCCCCTACGCCGACCCCGCCGCGTACAACGGCCAGCCCGGCAACGGCTATTCACCCGACGGCCACTCCCCCGGCACCGATTGGCAGGCGTACCACGGAGAGCCGTACGCCCCGGCCGCAGAGGCCTACCCCCAGCCCGTCGACGGCTATGACGGCTATGACGGCTACCCCGCGACCGGAGAGGCCGGAGACGGCTACGCGGCGACCGCAGACGGCTACCCCGCGCCCGGTGACGACTATGCGCAGCCACAGCACCCGGAACCCGGCGATCCGCTCCTGGCCGGGCCGGTCCACAACGTCGACGACGGGCAGCGCATGGACTACGGCGTCAACGGCAACGCAAGCCCCAACAGCGGTTACCTCAGCGGCAGTTACCCGGTCGGGCCGGATTCGTCCCCGGGCACTGCCGCCCAGGACCACGACGGCGTAGGCTGCGACCAGCAGGGTCCGGCTCCGAGCACCCCCCACGCGGTGACCGACGCGGGCCTGCCGCGCCGCGGCCCGTCCGCGAACGGCAGTGAGGACACCGCGCCGACCGAGGGCTGGCGGTCGCCCAACGACGAACGTTGGCGGCGCGCCGAGCAGTTGCGCGAGCCCAAGGCCGGCGGGGTGACCCCGTCGGGCCTGCCTCGGCGGGTGCCCAAGGCCAATCTGGTCGACGGCACCGCGGAACAGAACCCGCAGGGCGGCCCCCAGGTCTCCCGCGCCCCCGAGGACGTCCGGGGCAGGCTGAGCAACCTGCACCGCGGTGTCCAGCGGGGACGCAGCGCAGGAAGTGACACGAACGGCCAGGCCATTGGCGATCCGCACAGTGGTCCTGACAGCACCTACGACCAGGAGCGTTAGTGTGAGCCCGATGAGCCAGGCGGCACAGAACCTGAACTGGTTGATCACCAACTTCGTGGAGAACACCCCCGGGGTGTCCCACACCGTGGTGGTCTCCGCCGACGGACTTCTTCTGGCGATGTCCGAAGGCTTCCCCCGCGACCGCGCCGACCAACTGGCCGCCGTCGCCTCCGGTTTGACCTCGCTGACCGCGGGCGCCTCCCGTATCTTCGAGGGCGGCGGTGTGAATCAGACAGTTGTGGAGATGGAGCGGGGATTCCTCTTCATCATGTCCATCTCGGACGGCTCCTCGCTCGCGGTACTCGCACACCCGGAAGCGGACATCGGCCTCATCGGGTACGAGATGGCACTTCTCGTCGACCGCGCGGGCACCGTCCTCACCCCCGACCTCCGGGCCGAACTCCAGGGCAGTCTTCTCAACTGACGTAGCAGCAATGCCTTTCCGCCGTCCCTGCCCGTAAGGTTTCGGGGACGCGGTCCCCGTTCGGTGCCCGGCAGTCGGAGGAGGAAAACGTGACAACACCCCAGGACGGTCCGTCTTCGGCGCACTGGCCCCGCGGGGCCGCACAGCCGGGGGGTGACGGCTCACAGCACCGCTACACGCACCCCTCCGCCCCCGGTGGCCACCGCGGCACCCCCTACCCGCCCCAGCCCCCGTACCAGTACGAACAACCGCGCTCCCCCCGTATCCAGCCGTACGAGCCGCCGCAGCACATCCCGGAGGAAGCGCCCTCCAACCGTGCCAACCCGCTGGTACGGCCGTACGCGATGACCAACGGCCGGACCAGGCCGCGCTACCAGCTCGCCATCGAGGCGCTGGTGCACACCACCGCGCAGCCGCACCAGTTGCAGGGCCAACTGCCCGAGCACCAGCGGATCTGCCACCTGTGCCGGGAGATCAAGTCGATCGCTGAGATCTCGGCACTTCTCACCATTCCTCTGGGCGTTGCCCGGATCCTCGTGGCCGACCTGGCCGAGGCCGGACTCGTCGCCATCCACCAGCCGGGCGGGGACGAGAACGCGGGAGGCCAGCCAGACGTGACACTGCTCGAAAGGGTGCTCAGTGGACTTCGCAAGCTCTAGCGGCGGGACCGCCAGATCGACCACCAGCGCGAAGATCGTGGTGGCCGGCGGTTTCGGCGTGGGCAAGACCACGTTCGTCGGCGCGGTCTCGGAGATCAACCCGCTGCGTACCGAGGCCGTGATGACCTCGGCCTCAGCAGGCATCGACGACCTCACCCACAC
>NZ_JBHVRR010000078.1:0-18496 GCF_042885635.1 Streptomyces sp. NPDC058045
TACGCCGGTGTGCGCACGGTCGGGGTCGGCCAGGACGGTGCGCAGGTCGGTGTCGGTGATGGTGGGGATGAGGAGCTGGTAGTCGGCCAGGACGCGGTCCTCGATCGCCTGGGCGTGGGAGTAGGTGTGCAGACGAGGGCCGAAGACCTTCGGATCGTCCATGGAAGCGATCAGCGACGGGGACTCCCACGCAGGGGCGGTCGACGCGGTCCGCTTCGGGCGGGGGCGGGTGTCCGGGGCCTCGGCCAGGCGCGGCGCCTCCCACTCGTAGGGGGTGGCGGTCAGGTAGAGGCGGCGGTGGGTGCGGATCCGGGAGGAGTCGTGGACCATCGTCCACTCCTTGTCCCAGCTGCCCGCGGTGCGGTGCGCCTCATCCACGACCAGCAGGTCGAAGATGGGGACGGGAAAGACTGTGTGCTGGGTCTCCTCGATCCGCGGGAGGGAGTCGAGGGTGACGAACACGGTCGCCTGCTCACGCCGCTTGGTGCGCTGGGCCAGCCAGTAGGCCAGGTACTCCCCCGAGCCGGTACTCGCCGCCCCAGCCTGGGCGAGGAGCGGGTGCTTGTCCGCGCTGAGTGAGGAGACCGCCATCAGCGGTTCCGTGCGGCCGTCCGCGCGGGCCGCGGCCGCCCACTGGCCGATCAGGTCCAATGAGGGCACCGCGATCAGCAGGTGGCGGGCGTTGAGGGCCTCGGCGGTACGCAGCGCGATCAGCGTCTTGCCGGTACCGCACGCGGAGACCATATGCCCGCGTGTCCCGGGCTTCTTCAGGTGGCGGGCCCCGCTGTCCACCGCCGTCTGCTGATCCGCGCGCAGCACCCGGCGAGGATCTGAGGCCTGGGGAGCAGGAGTCGTGGTTACGGGAGGGGAGGTGGGCGGCATGGGGGCGGGACCTCGGCAGACGGCGGATACGGACGGGCTTATCTTCCCGCGCTGGAGAGAGGCCGAGGGGACAGAAGTCTTGATCCGGCGTCCGTGCGGCCGGGTGGTTGGGCTGACGCGCTGGCACTCTCACTGTCAGGGTCCCTGGGTAGGGCCGGATCCGCCTCTGGGTGCTGTGGTTTCCGGGAGGCTGGGGGGATGGTTCCCGGGGTGTTCCGTCTGTCCCCCTGTGGGTGGGGAGACGACGTTGTCGTTTCTGTGCCGGATGGCTGACCGGTACGGGCTGGAGGAGAAGGCACTGTTGTCCTGCTGGCAGTGGCGCGGTCACCGGCCCCGGCACGACGGCGGCGGGCTGCGCGCAGATGCGGAAGTGCTGCTGGATGCGGCGGGCCGACGTGCGCTGGCGGAAGTGTCCGGAGTTGAGGAAGAAGTACTGGCGCGGGCGCTGCCGTCCTGGGGGCGGGAGGACTCCAAGCTCACGGCGGAGGACGGTGCTGCGCGGGCGGTATGACGGGTCGGGGGCGCGGTGGTGGGGCCGGTGGCGTTCGGGTGCCGGTTGTGTACGGCGCGGCGCACCGGGGTCGCGGTGTGTGTGGTGCGGTATGCGCAGCGGTGGGAGCGGGTGTGCGCGCGGCACGGGCGGTGGCTGTTGGACGCGGACGCCAACCAGCCGCTGGAACACTTCGACGTGCGCAGCCTGCCCGAGGTGGTCGCGGCGCAGCGGCGGTGGACGGGTGTGGCGCGGCGGGCGGTGCGGGCCGGGGCCGAGCCGGAGCGGGTGTTCGCCTTGGCTCATGCGGTGGTGGCCCGGTGGTGGGAGCAGGCTCTGCAGTGGGAGCGGGAGGCGATCTGGCCGCGGCGGCTGCACCGGGTCGCGGGCGGGGATGCCGGGGGCGATCTGGAGCGGTGGCGGATCGTGGGGCGGGACGCGGTCGTCTTTCCCGAGGTGGTGGCGGTCGCCGACGCGCTGCTGGATCCACGCATGGCCGAGCTGGTGTGGACGGACAGCGGTGCAGGGCGGCCGCGGCCGCTGCCCGCCGACGGGATGTTCTGCCACCGGCTCGGCGAGCGGGTGGGGCGCACGTGGCTGGGTCCGTTGGCGGCGACGGACCACGGCGGTCCACTGATCGCCTGGATGGGCAGCATCATCAGCCGGCGCCGCGGAGCCGGCGGGCCGCCGGGGTACGCAAACGATCCCTGGTGGGTGCGCCAGGAACATCAACCGGCCACCATGGCCGGGCAGTTGCGGGTGCTCGGCAAGGAGAGACTGGCGCCGGGCTCGGGGACGATGTGGCGGACGGTGGTCCCGCCCGAGCAGCGGGCGCGGATCGGCAGTCTCATCGACAGCGCGCAGGAACAGCTGCTGCAGCTGCGCGGCGTGCAGACCGGCGCGACCGCCGAGGTCGCCCGGCAGTTGCTGCGCGGTCTCGGGCACAGTGCCGGTCAGATCGAGCATGCGCGGAAGCGGACCGCGGTGGCGGCGGTGAACGGCGGAGTACCGCTTGAGGAAGTGGCCCAGTGGGCGGGCATGCCCGCCCAGGAGCTCGCCGGGATGCTGTTGGCAGGCGAGCAGGAGGACGGCATCTGAGTGCGGCAGGGCCGGGCAGGGCGTCAGTAGTTGGCTGATAGAGCACTCGTTTGTGGCAGGAATCCTGAAAGCGGCGGCTTCTGTGGGCTTCGGCGGCTTGGCTGACGCAGGTGAGCAGCGCAGGAGCAGTACGGTCCGGGGGCCGGGCAGGGCGTGTGGCCGTGGATGGTGGAAGCGGGTTCGAGGCGGTGTTCCTCGATCCGGTGGGGCAGGCGGTCCAGCAGCGGTGGGCGGTTGCCGCCATGACCGTGGCGTTCGAGGAGTTGCCGCCGGTGTCGGCGTTCCCGGCGGTCCCGGGGCGGCGCTGGGGACCGGGCCTGTGGTGGTCGGCGACGACCGGGCGGCACGTGGTGGCGGGGTCGAACGCGATGCGTACCCAGTTGATGGTCCTGGACCGCGATCCGCGGGTGACGGGGCTGGCGGGGCGGCCGGTACGGCTGCTGTGGCGCAATCCCCGGGGGCAGGTCCGCTCGTGGGTGCCGCAGTTGTTCGCCCGCTACAGCGACGGCACGGCCCTGCTGGCCGACTGCCCCAGTCATGCGGACGCCGGCGGCGAGCGCGCCCTCAGCGCCGCGGTCGCGGTAACCGAGGCCTGCGCGCACATCGGCTGGACCTACCGGCGTCTGCAACCGCTCGATGACGCGCCGGCCGCCAACCTGAAGTGGCTGGCCGGTTACCGTCATCCGCGCAACGCGGGCCGCCGCGGACTGACCGCGGCCGTCCTCGAGGCATTCGCCCGGCCTTGGCCGCTGATCGCGGGTGCCGAAGCAGCCGGTGACCCCATCGAGGTTCTTCCCGCCGTCTTCCATGCCCTGTGGCACGGGCAGTTGACGATCGATCTGGATGCGCCCCTGCACGAGCGCGTCCTCGTCGGCCCGCCCGACCGGAGCGGCCCGGGGGATGCGGGAGGTGAGGGATGAGCGCGCGGCGCCCGGTCCGGCCGGCCGTGAGGGTCGGCTGCCATGTCCGCTTCCGGGGCGTGAGCTGGCAGGTGGTCGCCCTGTCGGGGCAGGACATCCGTCTCGTCGGCCCGGACGGCGGCGGCCAGTCGGTGCTCGCCGGGCATCTGTTCGCCGACCCGGACTTCCGCGTGATTGGCGCCGACGTGCCCCAGGCGGCCCCGCAGTGGGGCCTGTTCGAGACCGCGCCCGCCGCAGCGAGGGAGAAGGCGCTGGCCTGGCAGCGCCATGTCCGGGAGGTCGACAGCGGACTGCCCGGCGGGCCCCACGGCGAAGGAGCCATGCGGCCGCAGTACGACCCGCAGCGGCATACGCTGGCCGAGCGGGAACAGGCCAAGGCGGTGGAGCTGACCGCGCTCGGCTTCGGGCGGGTGTCGCGCACCACGGTGCAGCGTATGCGCCTGGCCTACCGCAAACAGGGGCTGTGGGGGCTGCTCGACCACCGCACCACCCGCGCCGCCAGCCCCACCGGACGGGCCGACGAACGGGTCGTCGCCGCCGTCCGCGACGCGCTGCGCCGCTGGCGCGGGCGCTCCAAAGGCACGATCAGCGGCCTGTTCCCGCTGATCAACCAGATCCTCACCGACCGGCACGGCCCTGGTGCGGTGCCGGTGCCGTCGCAGGCCACGCTGTCCCGTCTGGTCACCTCGCTGGCCCGCCCCGGCGAACTGCCCACCACTCCCGTGAGACAGCTGCCGGCGAGCTTCGAGGGGCGGGCTTTCACCCCCGCCACGGCGCTGCGGCCCGGCGAGCAGGTCCAGGTCGACACCACCCGCCTGGACGTCCTGGCCCTCTTCGACGACGGCCGCCTGGCCCGCCCCGAACTCACCATCGCTTGTGCACGACTGGTCACTGACCGCGTACGTTGCGCCGGTGATGCAGAGATCTGGCTGGACGGTTCACTACACCAGCCGCGACGTCGACCGGCCCGCTGCTGGGCCGTCCTGGCTGCGTGACCTGCCCGATGACCTGATGCCGTGGCTCGACGAGGTCGGGCTCCCGGACGGGTTGCCGTTCCTGCTGTCGCCTCGATTCGAGTACGACGTGGTACTCAACTCGTACTTCCATCGAGTGGATTTGATCGACGCGCCGTGGAACAGCAACGCCAACCGGGCCCGTGCGCTTGCGGGTTACCTGAACTTCCTGCACTGCGCCCGCGGCGGGAAGTCGTGGCGGCAGGCCAGTGAGGCCGATCATCTGGCGTTTCATCAATGGCGGCGCCGCGATCCGGCCGGGCCTCGGGTGGCAGGCGGCACCTGGAGCCAGGAGGTCGCGCACGTCAACCAGTTCTTCGAGTGGGCGGTACGGCAGAACCAGCTCGGCGCCGTCCCGATCCCGCACCGCTCGCGACGTTCCGCGCCGCTGGGGACGTTCGCGGGTACGCCGAGGACCCGCGCGGAGGAGACGGTCCCGGCGACCTACGCGCATGACGAGGGCGGCGAGCGGATCGAGTGGCTTCCGCCGGCTTCCTACCGGCTCTGGCGGGACGTCGGCCTGCGCGGATACGGGGCGGACGGCCTGCCCACGGGCCGGTTCAAGGGCCGCTGGTCGGCGAGAAACGCGACGTTCACGGATCTCATGGTCCGCACCGGCATGCGGCTGTCCGAGCAGTCCCACCTGACCACGATGGAGATGCCGGTCCGGGTCGGACTGGGCGGCTACCAGCGGTTCTGGCTGCCAGGAACGATCGCGAAGTACTTCTCCGCCCGCTGGATCTACGCTCCGCACAGCGTGGTGCGCGACCTGGCGGCCTACGCGGAGCTGGACCGGGCGGAGGTGGTCGAGGATGCCCGCGCGGCCGGCCGCTACCGGCGGTGGCGCCGCCCGCTGGTGATTGATGATCCGTCGCGTCCGCAGCTGGTGCGGGTGACCGGCGGCGTCGCCCGCCGCACGCGGAACCTGCGCGAGCTCAAGCCGATGGAACGGCGCCGGCTGCTGGTGGAGACCACGGACGGGCTGGAGCCGGCGTTGTTCTGGCTCGGCGAGGACGGGCAGCCGCTGGCGGTGTCGACGTGGAAGAGCATCTTCGCCGACGCCAACGACCGCTGCCGGGACCAGCGGATCGCGCTGTCATGTCATGCCCACCTGCTGCGGCACGGTTTTGCCGTGGTGACCTTGGAACAGCTCCAGCGCGGCCACATCGCCGCCCTGGCCGAGCTCAATGAGGCCCAGCGCGGCCACTACACCCGCATCTTCGGCGACCCGCTCGACTGGGTCCGCCGCAGACTCGGACACCGGTCCGTCCTCACCACGGCCATTTACCTGCACGCCCTGCAGGAGCTGGAGATGGAGACGCGGATGGCTCTGGTCCCTGACTCCTGGGAGGACCCGCGCGACACCCCGCTGCAACGGATCGGCGACGACACCCCGCCGCCCGCCGACGCGATCGAGGCCGCCGGATGAGCCGTCAAGGACGCGGCAGCACCGGTCGCGGACGCCCCGCCGCGATGCCGTCCCACGGCTACGAACCACCTTCACCAGTACGTGACTTGAACGACGGGCGCTTGGTGGTGGCCTTCCACGGCGATGACGGACGCCGCAGGCTCTTCGATGTCTCTGCACTCCCGCTGCCGGGCTGGCACACGGCCCTGGCCGCGGCGGTCGCCGAGCGGACCGGCCCGGGCGGCGGGCTGCGCACGTTCGCCGCGGCGACCACCGGCTGGGGGTCCTTGGGCCGGCTGATGCGGTTCCTCGGCACCATGCCGCAACCTCCTGCCATCCCCGGCCACCTCACCCCCGCCCACCTGGACGCCTTTCACACCCACCGGGCCCGGACCGCGCCGAGTGCGGCCCTGCGGGAGCTGGGCGAGGCCCGGATGCTGTTCAGCTCATCCGCGCTGCGCGACCTGGTCTCGGCCGAGGTCCTCGACCACGTCCAGCGGCGTCTGCCGGCGCCCCGGGACGCCGAGGGCCCGGCGGGAGCCGGCACGAAGCGGGTGACCAGCGGGTTCTCGGACGGGGAACTGGCCCGGCTGCTGGCCGCGTTGCGATCGGACAGTGCCAAGATCCGTGACCGGATCCGGGCGGGCGAGAACCTGCTGCGTCGCTATCGAGACGCCCCGTCGGCCCTGGACGACAAGGACCGGGAGACGGGCCGCCTGCTGGAGCAGATGGCCACCACGGGGCGGGTCCCCATGCCACCCGGCACGCGCAACCCGTTCTCCTCCGGGCGCCAGGAGCTGGCGGGGAAGCTGTTCCTGACGCTCAAAGATCTGCCCCCGCTGATGATGCTCGCGGCGGCACTGAGCGAGCGCAACGGCGAGACGATCAAGGAACTGCCGGTCCGTCACCGGGTGTTGGAAGGCCGGGCAGCCGAGTTGGTCATCGTCAAGCGGCGCCGGGGTGCACGACGCTGGTTCGAGACTGTGACCTGGGAGATCGGGGCACCGGGACGCGAGCTGCACACCCCGGGAGGCTTCTACCTCCTGCTTCTGGAACTGACGGCCCGCAGCCGCGAGCAGTGCGGATCGCCGCTGTTGTGGTGCGTCTGGCGCAACGGGCACGGCGCCAGACTCAAGGTCGCCGACGACCACGTCGCGCCGTTTGAGAACTCGCTGAGCTGCACGGCGCTCCTGCCCACCGTCTGGGCAGCGAATCGATCGCGTCCGCTGCTGGCCGATCCGCAGCCGGATTCCGCCGGTTCGGGCGGCACGTCCGCGGGCCTGCCGCTGCAGGTGAGCTTCAACCGGATCAAGACCAGCATGGAGGTGCGACGCACGAAGCGGATGGGCGGCCACCTGCCGTCGGCCGCGAAGTCCAACACCATGCAGGTGCTGTTCCGCAACTACCTCAGCGGCGACCCCGTCATCACCTCCTGGGCCGAGGAAGTCCTCGGTGAGGCCCTCGTCGATGCCGAACAGGCCGCCCGCCGGGCCCACGACCAGGCGGCGCGGGCCGCCGGAGGAGGCCCGCGCGTCCTGCCCGGCCCGGGCGACGCCGAATCTCTGGCCGAGATCGGTCTCGATGCGGACATCGCCTGGCAGACCGCAGAGGGCAGTCTCGACACCGGATGGGCTGCCTGCGCCGACCACGACCGGCATCCGCTCACCCAACAGCCGTGCCAGGTCACCTTCCTGGACTGCTTTCACTGCGGGAACTGCCTGGTCACCCGGGACCACCTGCCCCGCCTCCTGGGCCTGCTCGACGCCCTGGCCCAGCGCCGCCTTGAACTGTCCGAGGAGGTGTGGTGGCAGCGTTACGGCCCGGCCTGGGTCGCCATCCGCCAGGACATCCTCACCAAGTTCACCCCCGCCGAACTCCAGCAGGCCCGGACCAAGCAGCCGCACGACGCTCTGCTCGACCTGGTCGAGAACCCTTGGGAACTGCCGTGACCACCGCCTTGCGAACCCTGCCCGGTCCGGGCCTGCTCCCGCAGTCCCGGACCGGGCAGGCGGATCCGTACGTCTTCCACGGCCGACGCCTGCGCGAGGGCTGTCGGCTCGAAGCCACCTCGCGGTTCAGTGACGACGTCTGGAACCTGGCCCCCGCGATGCTCAAGAAACACGAGCGCCGCTTCATCCTCGACTTCACCCTGATTCCCGCCAGTCACCGGCAGGTTGGCAAGGAACTCTGTTACGCGATGCTCTCCGGGAGCGTCCCGGCAGGGGAGGACCGGCCGGCGGTCGGCACCGTCCGCACCGCCTTCACCGAGTACATCCGGTTCCTGCGCTGGGCAGCCGTCCGCGACCTCCCGCTGGACACCTTGACCGGCCGCGATCTCGAGGACTTCCAGCGATTCCTGGCCCGGACTCTGCCTGCCATCGGCGCCCGGCAAGGAGCTCGGGCGGGAGTGCGTAAATTCTGGCTCTGGCGCGCTTGCCTGCCCTCCGGGGCCCTGCGGTTCGACCCGCGGCATGTCGACGGATGGGGAGAGGCGACCGGCCAAGGCGCCTACGAGAACGCCACCGCGCGGATTCCCGAGGAGGTCCTCGGCCCGCTGTTCGTCTGGGCGATGCGATTCATCGACGTGTTCTCTGCCGACATCCTCGCCGCGGACCGCGCATGGCGGACCCCGCCTCCGGCCGCCGCCGAGCCGCACGCCTACGGCGACCTGCCCATCCTGCTGCGGGCCTGGCTGGACGACCGCATCGCCGCAGGCCGGCCCCTTCCAGCCTGGCGCGGCAAGACCAGCACCACGGCGATCGCGGACGCCCTCGGCCGCAACCGGATCTCCCTCGCCCGCTACCGGCACATGATCGACGAGGCCGCAGCCCTGGTCGGGACCGCACCCCAGACGGTCAGCGACCAGCCGATCCGCAGCCGTCTCGACGGCGAGCCGTGGATCGAAGCGATCCTGGCGGACCACACCGAACGCGACGGCCTCGCCGCCCTGGCCCGCATGCTGCAGGACGCTTGCTACCTGGTCCTGGCCTTCCTCTCTGGCGCCCGCGACAGCGAGATCAAGCACCTCAAACGCGGCGGCCTGACCATCGAGCGCGACGCGAACGGGACGCCCTACCGCTGGAAGATGCACAGTCTCGCCTTCAAGGCCGAGGACGACCCCGCCGGCGTCCCGGCCGTCTGGAACATCGGAGAACCCGCCGCCCGCGCGATCAGGATCCTGGAGCAACTCCAGCCTCCTGGAAGCGAGTTCCTCTTCGCCCGGCTCCAGCACAGCCCCGGAGTCAAGGCCGACGCAGTCAGCCAGGTGCTGACCAGCGGAGCCACCAATGCCCGCCTCAACACCTTCGCCGCCTGGATCAACGACTACTGCGAGCGCAACGGCCGAACCGACGGCATCGCCGACGTCGAGGGACGGACCTGGCACCTGAAAAACAGCCAGTTCAGAAGGACATTGGCCTGGTTCATCGCCCGCCGTCCCGGCGGCGTCATCGCCGGGGCACTTGCCTACCGGCACCACTGCGTCCAAGTTTTCGAAGGCTACGCAGGCACCAGCGAATCCGGCTTCCGGGCCGAGGTGGAGAGCGAGCAGGCCCTCGCCCGCGGCGAACACCTCATGGCCGCGATCGACGCCCACGAGCACACCGACCTCACCGGCCCGGCCGCCGAGGAGGCCGCCCGCCGCCTGGAGGCGTTCGGCACGCGAGCCCGTTTCCAGGGCAAGGTCGTCCTCGACGACAACCGCCTGAGGCGGCTCATGGCCAAGCACGACCCGGCCGTCTATCCCGGCGAGTACATCACCTGCGTCCACGACCACGCCAAGGCCCTCTGCGAACGCGCCCGCCGAGGACGAACCGAAGGTCTGCCCGACCACGGCGGCTGCAAGCCCCTGGCCTGCCGCAACGTCGCCCTCACTCCGGAGAACACCGCGGCCTGGCAACGCGAAATCGACCGCATCACCCACCGCTTGGCCTCCCGGCCTACCCTGCCACCGCTGCTGCGGCACCGGTTGGAGTCCCGCCGCGCGGAGATCGCCGCGTTCCTCCTGGAGAACACCACCGTTCTGGAGTCCGCATGAGCCGCGCTGCCGACATCCCCACCGAGGCTCGCGCCCGCCGCGTCATGGACCAGTACATGGCGGAGTGCACGGACAACGGCACCAGGCCGAGCGTCCTCACCCTGGCCACGAAGCTCGGCCTGAGCAACACCACCTTCCGGCGGCACTTCCCCGACCTGGCCAAAGAAATCTCCACCATCCGCTCGACCCCGGAACCCACTGCTGCAGCGGAGAAGCACCCGAGCCCCTACGAGATCCTTGCCGCCAGAAACGCCAAGCTCCGCCGGACGAACCGGTCACTGACCGAGAACCTCCGCTTCGCGGCGGCCCAGATCCAGCACCTGGCCGTGGACAACGCCCGCCTACGCGAGGCCCTGGAAGACAGCAGCAAGGTCACCCGCATCGATCAACCGCACCGAGGACGCCGGGCCTGATCCTTCCGACACCACCGTGGTCATCTCCAGGTCCACAGTGGTCAACGGTCAGTTGAGAACTACCGCCACAATGCGGCAATCGATGTGGCGTCGCGGTCGATCATCGGCGCGATGATCGTGCCGAAGGTTCCCGGTCGCGGCCCCCGGGGCCGTCGGCTGGGCGGGCGCGGCACCCGTTCTTTCGACGCGGTGCTGATGCTGGCGCAGGCTCTGGCACCGATGCCCGGCCGGCCCGGCTGGTCGCTGTCGGCCATGGCGGAGCGGTCCGAGATGCCGTATGCGGACCTGGTGGCCTGCGATCCGCGCATGGCCGGGGCCGCGGCCCGGCCGGTGATCCGGCCCCGGATGATCGTCGTCGACCACGGCAAGATCTTCAACAGCGAGCACTTCGACGACGTGTGCCGCATGCTCGGCATCAACGTGCGCCCGGCCAGGACGCGTACCGCCACCGACAAGGCCGTCATCGAGAGCACCTTCGGCGCGGTCAAGAAGCGGTTCTCGCAGTACGTCGCCGGCTACACCGGTTCGGATCTCGCCCGGCGTGGCAAGCACGTCTCCGAGGGCCCGCTGTGGAGCCTGAACGAGTTGCAGGACCTGCTCGACGAGTGGATCGCTGTGGACTGGCAGCAGACTGCGCACGAGGGACTGCGCAGCCCCTTCCTGCCGGGGATCACGGTCAGCCCGAACCGGATGTACGCGACGCTGGTGGCCGCCGAGGGCCACGTGCCGTTGCCGCTCACTGCCCGTGAGAACCGCAGGCTGCTGCCGTTCAAGCGGCTGAAGGTGACTGACAAGGGCGTCACCGTCGACAACCGCACCTACAACAGCGAAGCCCTGCAGGAGTACAGGAACCGGCACAGCCAGATCTCCGGGCAGGGCATGCGGTGGCAGATCCGCTACAGCCCCTATGCCCCCAGGTTCGTGTGGCTCTACGACCACATCACCGACGACTGGGTGGAGGCCGAGTTCATCCATCAGCGCCTGATCAGTGATGCCTGGACCCAGTGGACCTGGGAGCAGGCCACGCTGCGGGTGCTGGAGGACGGCGGCCGCAAGGACGACCAGCGGCGCATCGCACGTGAGGTGTCCGCCCTGCGGGAACGGGCTCGGCGCGGCCCCGACCCGCAGGCGAAACGGGTGCCGCAGCTGTTCACCGGCCCCGCCCTAGACCTGGATGCGGACGTCCCCGACCCCTACGAAGGGGTGCCCGACCCGGACCCGGCAACGGTCGTGCGGGCACCATCGCTGGCCATGGACGCCGAGCACGTCCTGGCCGCGGGAGGCACCACTCCCCCACCGTCCCCGGCTGCCCCGGAACAGTCGGGGACGGCTGCACCGACCGCGCTCGACGGCTTGGACAACAGCGTCCAAGAGGACGAACAGACCTACTGGGTCCGTCCGTCCGGTGCGGACTCGCTCAGCCTGCGCGGCAGCGCGGCCGACATCTTCGCTTTCGGCTACAGCCAACCTGCCACCCAGCACATAACCGACAACCCGAACCCCCACGGCAGTGCGTCCGACGATGACGCAGCGGATGGAGAGGCCCTGTGAGCCGAGAAGAACTGATCCGGACTTTCAGCCCGGAGGTCGCCCATGCCGTGACCCGGCTCGTCGAGGCCCCGCTGCTGACCACTCGGGAGGGCTGGGACGCTGCTGCGTCACGCACGCTCCAAGCGCCCGACCTCGCGGACTGTGCTCCCAAGGGCACCCGTGTCGGGCCCCGCGACCCGCGGCTGATGTACCACGGCGAGATGCTGCCGGTCATCACACCGGCGCTGCGCCGCGGTCTGCTCGACGCACGGCGCCAGCTGCGAAAGAACCGCTTCAGCAGCGTCGGCCGCAGCACCAACATGATCATCGACGGGGACCGCGGCACCGGCAAGACCACCCTGCTCGTCCAGATCGGCCGCGGCTTCCAGGGACTGATCGAGGCCGACCTGGGCCTTGACGCCAACCGCATCCCGGTCATCTACATCAGCGTCCCGCCCGAACGGGAGACCAACCTGCACTGGTCGCTGCCCTTCGCCGAGTTCCTCGGCCTCAACCACACCCTGAACCCCACCGACCGCACCCGCCGGCCGGCCGACATGACCGAGCCCATCGCCCACGTCATGGCCCACGCCCGGACCCAGCTGGTCCTCGTCGACGGCGTGGACCGCATCCAGGACAACGAGATCACCGGCGCCTTCGACTACTTCGAAGCCCTCCAGGACCGCACCCGCGCAACGTTCGTCTTCTGCGGCACCGGGGCCCGCGAAATCGTGCACGACGCCCGCAACAGCAAGCAGCGCAAGAATCTGCCCCCGGGAATCAAGGGCAAGACCTCCTTCAGCGACCTTCCGGTGCTGTGGGCCGGCGCCATCGGCTACGGCGACGACTGGCACAGTTGCATCCAGGGCTTCGAGGAGGACCTGCGCCTCTACGACCACGAGCCCCGCACCCTGGTCAAGCTCTCCCGCTACCTCCACAAGCGCACCGGCGGCTACATCGACTCCCTCAACGACCTGATCTGCCAGGCCGCCCAGGAAGCCATCGAAACCGCGCACCTGACCGGCACAGAAGCCATCACCAGAGAGCTCCTCGACGACATCCGCATCGGCCGCGGCGACAGCCACTGACCACGCGGGTAGTGCAGGGGAAACCGGCGGAACGAAGGATGATCACGCCCGCTCCGCTCCGCCCCTGGCCGAGCAGAGGTCCCTCGAAGCCGTTCCGTGCCTCCGTCTCCCACAGCGGCGCCACGTTCGCCTGCGCGGCCGACGGGTCGATCGCAGACAGACGGAGCGGAGTGCCAGGCGGACCAGGCTGACATTGCAGCGCCGCCGCCGCATGCGTCCTGCCTCCCGGTGACCGCCTGAGAACCCGGTGCGGGTCGGTGCCTCGCAGGGAGGTCTGGTGAGAGGCGGCCCCCTGTGCCGGTCTCGCGCGGCCCGGGGCCGGATCTCAGGCTGGCGGTGGTGTTCATGCCTGGATGAAGAAGGCCGGTTCGTACACCTGTGCCGTGCTGACGTCTTCGTACACCACGGTGGGGCGCAGCCGGTTCCATCGGTGGCCGAGGAGGAGGGCGAGCCCCATGGGGCAGGCAAGGAAGAGGTGGATCCGGGGGGTGATGCGGGCGGGTCGGCGCAGGGCGTTGCGGATGCCGACGGCGAGGGCGTTGGCGGCGGGGCTGTCGAGGACGGAGCGGTCCTTGGGGCCGGCGGGTGGTGTGACGATGAGGAGTCTGGACGCGGGGATGTTCTGTCCTTCGACGTATTCGAGGACGTCCTGAGTGAAGTCCTCGGCTCTGACCGTGACGTTGATGCCGACGGCGAGGTCTTCGCCCTGGCCGATGTCGTACTCCTCGACGACGGGGGCGCATTCGGCGTCGTAGGTGTCGCGGGTGGACCACAGCTCTCCGCGTTGGAGGACGGCGAGGTCGGCTCCGGTGACCATCCGGAAGGCCGTGCCGGTCAGGAACGCGGGGGCGAGGCGGAGGCTTCCTGAGACGGAGATGTCGGTGCGGCCGGGCAGGCGGGCGGGGGCAGCCTCGATGTCGTCCTGGAGCTGTGCCCAGGTGGCGGGGGCGAGCGGGCGGCGTTTGGTGTATTCGGAGTCGGTTTCGAACCGGTCGATCGAGTTGATGGTGTGGTCGGCTTCGGCAGCGAGCGGGTCGGGCTTGAGTGTGGCGATCGACAGGATCGCGTGGGCGGGTCCCGTCTTGAGTTCGAGACTGTCGACGGCTGCCTTGACCATGTCGAGGGTCAGGGCGCGGTGGCCGTCGCGGACCTGCTGGGCGACCCAGTTGGCGCCTTCGTCGACCGCGCGGCTGTCGTTGCGCAGACCGCAGACGGCCATCAGGAGCTGCAACTGCTCGTATACGTGGGCCAGTTCCCGGGCCAGATCGAAGCGCAGACAGGAGAGGAGCTCGTGAAGCTCGGTCTCACTCAGGCCGGCGCTCTGAGCCCAGCTGGTCCGTGCCTGGCCGATCTTCGACCGTGCAGTGCCGTCGGCGGCCTTGGGCAGCAGCAGCTGGGTGCGGGCATCCCGTACAGCGATGAGGGGATCCTTGGGGTCCGGGGCCCGGTTGGTGACGATCGCGAGGTCGGCGTCGATACCGTCGGCGGTGAGTGCGCGCCAGGTTCTGGCGATCTTCTTCAGGATCGACGGACCGCCCGTGGGGCTGGGCTTGGTCAGGTACTCCTCGTTGACCGGTGTGGCGCTGCTGACGGTGTACTTGACCTGGGTGTAGGTGTGGGGCGGGTTGCGGCGCCGCCGGACGACGTCGTCGAGGTTGCCTGCGTCGTCGGCTTCGACGCCGACGGAGATGACGGGGTTGGCGGTGTGGATGGCGTTCTCGCGCAGGAGAGTGAGGCAGCCGGTCCAGGCGATGAGCCACTGATAGTGGTCGCCGGTGATCCTGACGCTGGTGGGGCTCGGCGCGGGCAGAGGTTCCATGGGCGCTCTCCGGGTGAGGGGCGTGTGCCGCTGCTGTGTGTGAATCGCTCCGGCATCCGGCCGTTATTGGTGCTGCGGCTGGCGCGGCGGGCTGTGTACGGCGACCTGGGTGATCGTGTTGTCGTGGCAGGTCCAGGCGGTCATGTCCCAGTGCGGTGCTCTCTGGCCGAGGATGACGGCGATGAAGCTGTGGAAGGCGAGTTCGGGGTCGTTGAGGAGTTGGCGGTAGGTGGCTGCGTCGCGGGCGCTGGGTACGGGCCGGCTGGTGGGGTGGGTGTGCCATTCGCCGATCCAGACGCTGTGGTCCTGGGCGTAGGCCTGGTCGGCCAGGGTCTGGGCGTGGGCCAGGTCGCGGAGAAAGTAGGCGGGGGTCTGAACCGCGTCGGGTCCGGGGGTTCCGGCGTGCCGGACGGTCACCGTGTCGTGGACGTGGTGTCCCAGCAGGATGCCGCCGGTCTCCCTGCTGTTGTCGGCGGTCCTGAGTTCGTCGGTGATGACACGTACGGCCTCTTCGGTGAGGTGGACGGCGGTGACGGGGTGCGGGGTCATGGGGTTTCGCAGGTGGGGCAGCCGGGGCGTGGTGGTGTGGCGGGGAGCCATCGGGTCTCGCCGGTTCGGCTCAGGTCGAAGGGCGGTGCGCAGTCGGGCTGCCGGCGCAGGCTGATCAGGCCGTGTTCGCCGGGCAGGCGCTGGTCGGGGTGGCCGTGGCGCTCGAGGAGGGTGGCGACGGCGGTCTTGGCGGCGAGATGGGCGACGAGGTGGAGGTCGGGGCCGACCGCGGTCATCGGCCGATGTCGGGTGCCGGTTCCGTATCCGGCATCGAGTGCGGGTTCGGGATCGATGCCGCCGCGGTCGGCGAGCGTCTGGCGCCGGCAGGTGAGGCATCCGTGCTGGGGCCAGGGCCTCAGCCGCAGGATCTCGCCCAGGGCGCCGTCCTGCAGGACGCAGGCCATGACGGCGGGGATGCCGGCACGGCGGGCGAGGTGGCCGGTGACTCGGCGGGCGGCGACACCGTCGGCGGTGCAGACGACAAGGTCGCTTTCCTGGAGCCGCGGTCTGATCCGGTCGGCGTCGTCGATGACGTCGAGGACCAGGGGGACGACTGTGGTGTCGGGGCGCAGGGAGGCGAGTTCTTCGGCGAGGGCGGTGGCTTTGGGGCGGCCGACGTGGCGGCGGCTGGTGGTGTGGCGTACGAGGTTGTGCCAGGAAAGGCGGTCGGGGTCGACCAGGGTGAGGTGTCCGATGCCGTAGCCGGCGAGAGCGTGCGCTGCGGCGGATCCGATGCTGCCGGTGCCGACGAGCATGACGCGTGTGGTTTGAAGGTCCCTGACGGGCCAGTGGTCCTGGAGTTGACCGATGCCGGTGATCGACGGCTCGACGAAAGAACCGAGCGGGTACGCGCCGTCGCGTCCGATGCGCCAGGCGACGATGTCGGACACCTCGTGCTCGGGAAAGGATTCCTTCGCATCCGGTGCGTAGGTCAGGGCGATGTACGGATTGCCGCCGGGGTTCTTGTATCCGCTGGTGAGGTGCTCCTGGAACACGGACAGGGGTATCCCCGTGCCGAGTCTGCCGCTCAGTTGGCGCCAGTAGAGATGGAGCACGGGGGCCACGCGGTACCAGCAGCCGGACAGGCTGACATCGCCGCCGGCCGCGAGCAGGGTCGGGCCCGGTGAGGCGTCGACGGGGAGGATCACGCCGTCGGAAGCGGAGATGCCTCGGATGACGGCCAGGTCCTCGTGGTTGCCGCGCAGGGTCATCAGACCCCAGGGGCCGGCCTGGCGGATGGTGGCTGCGGCGCGATGGGGAACGAGGATCAGCACGAGGGCTCACTCCCAGCGTCTTGACGATCCCGTGCCGTGTCAGACGGAGTCGCCAGGCTGCTGTGGTGGGTGGGCTCCTTGGCGGGCGGGTGGGTGAGGAAGTGGTCGAAGCGGTCGTCCTCGACGATGCCGCGGTCGGACATCTGCGTGATGGCCTCGTGCTTCATCAGCGCGTACTCCACTTTCCATGCCGCGGCCTTCAGGAGCAGATCGACCACGGACTCCCGGCCGGTCCACAGTGAGTCGGCGCGCAGGAGACACAGGGTGCGGTCGCCGTTGACATGCCAGCGCGACTGCGTCCACTCGGCCGGCTCGGGAACCGGGTCGAGAGGGAAGATGTGCGGAGGCACCATGGGATAGGCCTGCCGGTAGACCATGAGGACGTGGAGCCCCGTGGTTCCTGTCCAGTCCGTGAGGTGTACGGGCTGGGGCCGGTCGAACGGCCACAGCGGCAGGATGCCGTGCCAGCTCCCGGCGCCTTCCGCGTCGTAGACGAGGTCGGGGAAGGCGGCGGTGATCTCGCGCTGGTCCCGTTCGAAACGGCGTGGCTCGGCGGCCCACCACGTGAGGGGGGCCGGCTGCGCCGCGGACTTGTGAGGATCGGTGGTGGCCGTCATCCCTGAGGTGCGTCCTTGATCGGCCGGGGGGTGATGAGGGCGGGCGCACCGGTAATCAGGGCCGGTGCTCCGGTGACGGGGCTGGCGGGCTTCGGCGGGGCGGGAAAGGAGTCGCCCAGGATCTCCTGCCACAGGCGCAGGGCCTGGTCGGTGTGACCGGCCGCGGCCGCGGCGCAGGCCCGGTCGGCGAGCTCGGCGGCTTCGGCGAGCGCGGTCTGCAGACTGTCGTAGTCAAGGTCGGGCTGGATCTCACCGCACAGGCCGGCCGGGTCCCTCACACCCTCGTTGACGCGTGCTGCCGCGGCGGTGAAGAAGGTGCACAGTCCGTTGGGGCGGTTACCGGACGTGGGCATGCAGTCGAGAGCGAGGACCTCGATGACGAGCGACTTGATCCGTCCTGTGACCGCGACGTCGTGACGCCACTGCTTCAGGACGCGGACCAGGGGGCGGAAATGCTCCCAGTCTCGCTGACGGTCGGCCACGAGGGTGATCAGGTGCTCGGGGTCGGCGGGCACCCATGCCTGGGTGAGCTTCTCGGGGATGAGGAGAGTGTCGTCTGCCTGCCGCAGGGCCGGCATCACGTCGACGGTGAACGCGTTCTCGTCGTCGGGGTCGTCCAGGAAGCATTTGACCGCGTGGTTCCTCGGCAGTGCCAGCCGGACTTCGTTGCCGTGGCTGCCGTTGGTCTTGCCCAGCAGCCGGTTGACCCGGCTGCGGGCGTGGTCCAGGGCATGTTCGGCGCTGAGGCCGGCGTTGCCCCAGCCGGGGTGCTGGGAAGCGTCGTAGACGGCGATGATGTCGACGTCGTTGATGGGCTTGAGCTGGGTGCTGCGGCGCAGCGATCCCGAGCCGAACGCCTCGGTGACATCGGGCTCGCTGATCAGCGCCCTCTTGAACAGATCACGCCGGTCCCGGGCGAGCCTGGTCTGGCCCACGTCCTCGTTGACGCTTCTCTGGAAGTCGTCGAACGCCTCGTCGATCCGCATGGTGCCTCCTCGATCTCACGTGTCCAGCCCTGGTTCCACACCGAGTTCGGCCGCCTGGTGGGGCAGACTTCGTCCGTGTTCGGGAGGCATCGGGCAGCTGACAGCCAGCGTAGACACCGCCACTGACAACGCCCCCGAGAAGGGGTAAACCGCCCCCGTCAACTGGCAGCGAGGAACCTGAAGCCGGTGGGGAGCAGTACCGAAACCTGCGGAGATCACAACGCGACACGATCCCTGCGCCCCCCAAACTCACTACTCCCATAAGAGCGTCTCAATGAGTGTTTTTACCGGGCTGTTTGAGGGCCGCTTCTTCGTCGGGTTTCGGAGCCGGGTTGGTCCGTTCGTGGTGGGGATGGACCGGTGCAGGGTGGTG
>NZ_JBHVRR010000079.1:0-18445 GCF_042885635.1 Streptomyces sp. NPDC058045
CCGTCCCCGGCGATGTCCGCGGTCCTGATCAGGATCGGGGAGTCCAGGGTGGTGGGCCCCCCCCCGTCCCGCCCCCTCAGCCCCCGCGCCCGGCCGGCGGTCCCGGGGGGCAACGCCTCCCCCGCCCACCCATTCCACAGCGCGCCGATCGCTGCCGCACCGCGCGCCCCCGCCCCCTCCCCTGTCCGATGCCTATCCGATGTCCTGCGGGTCGATGCGGATGCGTATCTGGTCCGGGGTGCCGGTTCGGCTGCGGCTTGTGGTGCGGGCGAGGCGGGTGGCCTGAGCTGTTTTGAGGGTGGCCGCGAGGGCGGCGCCGCTGCCTGGTGGGACTCGGATCAGGGCGCGTTCCCAGCCGTCCTCGCTGCCTGTGCCTCTGCGGTCGGGTGGCGCTACGGGGACCGGGCCGAGTACTTCGGCGTCGGCGGGCAGTTCGGTCTCGGCGAGGAACTCCGCGAGGGCTTCCGGTCTCCCGGACACGGCGGCCATGCGGGAGACGGGTGGGAAGCCGAGTTGGGCGCGGTCGGCCAGTTCCCGTATCGCGTGTCCGGCCGGGTCCCAGCGGACGAGGGCTTGTACGGGGCGCAGTGTCGGTTCGGCCACGATGACGACGGTGCCGCCTGCTTCCTGGCCGCGGACGAGTGCGGCCGCGGTGAGCCAGCGGCGGAGTGCTTCCTCGCCTGCGCGTAGGTCGGGTCGGTTGAGCATGGCCCAGCCGTCGAGGAGGAGGGCGGCGGCGTATCCGCCGTCGGCGACCGGTTCCGCGCCGGGTGTGCTGACGATGAGGGCGGGGGTGTCGGGCACGGTGTCCAGGACGTGTTCGCGGCCGGAGGTGCGGACGGGCACGGTGGGGAAGGCGCGGCCGAGTTCCTCGGCGGTTCTGCGGGCGCCGATGACTTGGGCGCGCAGGCGGAACGCTCCGCATTCCGGGCAGTGCCATTCCGGCTCGGGTCGTCCGCACCAGCCGCAGGCGAGGGTGTCCGCGGAGGGTGCTTGGAGTGGTCCTGCGCAGTGGCGGCAGCGGGCGGGTGTGCGGCAGCGTTCGCAGGCCATCCTGGGTACATAGCCGCGGCGGGGTACTTGGACGAGTACGGGGCCGTGGCGGAGGCCGTCGCGTACTGTTCCCCAGGCGAGGGTGGGGAGGCGGGCGGCGCGGGCGGCTTCGTCGCGGGCGAGGTCGGTGTCGCCCACGGTGCGGATGCGGGGGGCGGCGCGCCGTACTTGTTCGCGGTCTGCGGTGAGTGGCAACGCCCAGTGGGATTCGACGAGTTGGGCGGCTTCTACGGTGCAGTTGTGGCCGCCGAGGAGGAAGCCGCAGTGGTGGTGGGCGGCGCGTAGCAGGAGGACGTCGCGGGCGTGGGGTTGGGGGGCGTGGGGTTCGCTGTGGCTGGGGTCGCCGTCGTCCCAGATGGCGAGTAGTCCGAGGTCGGGTACGGGGGCGAACATGGCGGCGCGGGTGCCGATGACGGCGCGGACGGAGCCGCGGTGGACGGCGAGCCATTGGGTGTAGCGCTTTTCGGGGCCGGCGTCGGCGGTGAGGACGGCGTGGTGGTCGGGGCCGAGGAGGTGGGTGAGGGCGGTGTCGACTCGGGCGAGGGTGCGGCCGTCGGGGAGGACGGCGAGGGCGCCTCGGCCGGAGGCGAGGGTGGCGGTGATGGCGCGGGCGAGTTCTTCGGCCCAGTCGGGTCCGGGTAGTGCGGTCCAGACGGCGCGGGGTGCTTGGCCGTCGGTGAGGGCTTGGAGGTAGGCGGGGCCGGTGGGGTATCGGGTCCAGGTGCCGGGTGCGGGTGCTGGGGGTGTGGGTTGGGGGGGTGGGGTGGGGCGGGCTTCGGCTTTGGCGCGGCGTGGGGGGATGGCGAGTTGGACGATGTCGGCGAGGCTGCCGGCGTAGCGGTCGGCGACGGCGCGGGCGAGGGCGAGGAGGTCGGGGTCGAGGACGGGTTCGGGTGAGACGACTTGGGCGAGGGCGGCGAGGGGTCCGGTGTAGTCGGTGGTGTCGACGCGGTCGATGAGGAAGCCGTCCACGAGGCCGCCGCCTTCGCGTCGTCCTTGTCGTACGCGGTGGGCTCCGGCGCCGAAGCGGACGCGGACGCGGACGCCGGGTTGTGCCTGCTGGTCGAGTTCTTCGGGGACGACGTAGTCGAAGAGGCGGTCGAGGTGGAGGTTGCCTTTGTCGACGAGGACGCGGGCGACGGGGCAGTGGGGGGCTGGTGGGGCGCCGCGCCAGGTGCGTGGTTTGGCGCGGGGCGGCTGGGCTTTGCGGACGGTGTCCCGGATGAGGGCGAGTTGTTCGGGCGTGGTGGGTGGTGGGTTGTCTGCGCTGCTCATGCCGCCTCCTTTCGCCTTGTTGTTGCTGGTAGGGCCATTCCTACCAGAAGGCGGGGACACTGCTGCGGGCCTGTGGATAACTTCGGCGGCGGGGGGGTTGGGGGTGTTGCGGGTGGGGTGGAAATGCTGCCGGCCCGCACCCCTGTCGAGGGGGTGCGGGCCGGCAGATCGTGTGGGTGGCGCGGGTGGTGCGGGGTGGTTCAGAGCCCGGCGGCCTTGCGGAGTGCGTCGACGCGGTCGGTGCGCTCCCAGGTGAAGTCGGGCAGTTCGCGGCCGAAGTGGCCGTAGGCGGCGGTCTGGGCGTAGATGGGGCGGAGGAGGTCCAGGTCGCGGATGATGGCGGCGGGGCGGAGGTCGAAGACGTCGCCGATGGCGGTTTCGATCTTGCCGGTGTCGATGGTGTTGGTGCCGAAGGTCTCCACGAAGAGGCCGACGGGTTCGGCCTTGCCGATGGCGTAGGCGACCTGGACTTCGCAGCGGGAGGCGAGGCCGGCGGCGACGACGTTCTTGGCGACCCAGCGCATGGCGTAGGCGGCGGAGCGGTCGACCTTGGAGGGGTCCTTGCCGGAGAAGGCGCCGCCGCCGTGGCGGGCCATGCCGCCGTAGGTGTCGATGATGATCTTGCGGCCGGTGAGGCCGGCGTCGCCCATGGGGCCGCCGATCTCGAAGCGGCCGGTGGGGTTGACCAGCAGCCGGTAGCCGTCGGTTTCGAGTTTGATGCCGTCTTCGACGAGTTGCTTCAGCTCGGGTTCGACGACGAATTCGCGGATGTCGGGGGCCAGGAGTGATTCGAGGTCGATGTCGCTGGCGTGCTGCGAGGAGACGACCACGGTGTCCAGGCGGGCCGCCTTGTCACCGTCGTATTCGATGGTGACCTGGGTCTTTCCGTCAGGCCGCAGGTAGGGGATGGTGCCGTTCTTGCGGACTTCGGAGAGGCGGCGGGACAGGCGGTGCGCGAGGTGGATCGGCAGCGGCATCAGGGCGGGCGTCTCGTCGCAGGCGTAGCCGAACATGAGGCCCTGGTCGCCTGCGCCCTGCTGGTCGAGGGCGTCGCGTTCGGCTTCGGAGCCTTCGACGCGGGTCTCGTAGGCGGTGTCGACGCCCTGGGCGATGTCGGGTGACTGGGAGCCGATGGAGACGGAGACTCCGCAGGAGGCGCCGTCGAAGCCCTTCTTCGAGGAGTCGTAGCCGATCTGGAGGATCTTGTCGCGTACGAGTTGGGCGATCGGTGCGTACGCCTTGGTGGTGACCTCACCTGCGACGTGTACGAGGCCGGTGGTGATGAGGGTTTCCACGGCGACTCGGGAGGTGGGGTCCTCGCGCAGAAGGGCGTCGAGGATGGTGTCGCTGATCTGGTCAGCGATCTTGTCGGGGTGGCCCTCGGTCACGGATTCCGAGGTGAACAGACGGCGGGACACATCGCTCCCTGTGGTTGCAGCGGCTGCTGGCTGATCATTTGTGGAGTGGCCGGGAGCTGCGCCCGGCGTCGTCCGCAACCAGCTTATCCGGCCGTTTCGGCCGCCGTCCCGGGTGTCTCGTCACTTGGGAGTCGTGTGATGTGCGGCACCCGCTGCCTGGGGGTGGCCGCGGCGGGGTGCGGGGAGGGCTGTGGTCGGGTGGTTGCGGCGGTTGGGAGGGTGCGCCGGGGGTGGTGCGGGTTTCACTCGGGCTGCGCATCGGCCCGGGTGCGTCGGCTCGGCCGGGCGGGGGCGGGGTCAGGTCAGGCGGGCGGTGACGAGGTCCCAGACGGTGTCGGCGAGGTCTTCTTTGGGGCCGCGCGGGACGGGGGTCTCGGTGCCGTCGGCGCCGAGGACGACGGCTTCGTTCTCCTCGGTGCCGAAGGTGCGGTGTTCGCCGACCTCGTTGACGACGAGCAGGTCGCAGCCTTTGCGGCGGAGTTTGGCGCGGCCGTTGGCGAGGACGTCGTCGGTCTCGGCGGCGAAACCGACGACGAGTTGTCCGGGGCGCGGCCGGTCGGCGGCGGTTTCGGCGAGGATGTCGGGGTTGCGGACGAGGGTGATCGGTTCGGGTTCGCGGCCGTCCTGCTTCTTGATCTTTCCGGTGGCGTAGTGGGCGGGCCGGAAGTCGGCGACGGCGGCGGCCATCACGACGACGTCGGCTTCGGCGGCGGCTTCGCGGACGGCTTCGCGGAGTTGGACGGCGGTACCGACGGGGACGACGTCCACGCCGGCCGGGTCGGGCAGTGCGGTGTTGGCGGCGAGGAGGGTGACGCGGGCGCCGCGGGCGGCGGCGGTGCGGGCGAGTGCGTAGCCCTGTTTGCCGGAGGAGCGGTTGCCGAGGAAGCGGACGGGGTCGAGGGGTTCGCGGGTGCCGCCGGCGCTGATCACCACGTGCTTGCCGGCGAGGTCGGCCGGGCGGGTGCCGCGGGTGAGGGTGCGGCGGCAGAGTTCGAAGATCTCGGCGGGGTCGGGGAAGCGGCCTTTGCCGGTGTCGGTGCCGGTGAGGCGGCCGACGGCCGGTTCGATGACGAGGTGGCCGCGGCGGCGGAGGGTGGCGACGTTCTCCGCGGTGGCGGGGTGTTCCCACATCTCGGTGTGCATGGCGGGGGCGAAGACGACGGGGCAGCGGGCGGTGAGGAGGGTGTTGGTGAGGAGGTCGTCGGCGAGGCCGTGGGCGGCTTTGGCGAGGAGGTCGGCGGTGGCGGGGGCGACGACGACGAGGTCGGCTTCCTGGCCGATGCGGACGTGGGGTACCTCGTGGACGTCGTCCCAGACTTCGGTGGAGACGGGGTGGCCGGAGAGGGCGGACCAGGTGGGGGCGCCGACGAAGTGGAGGGCGGCGGCGGTGGGGACGACGCGCACGTCGTGGCCGGATTCGGTGAGGCGGCGGAGCAGTTCACATGCCTTGTAGGCGGCGATGCCGCCGCTGACGCCCAGGACGACTCTGGGCTTTCCGGTCCGGCCGGTCCGGTCCTCGGTGGGCTGTGCGGCCACTGCGCCTCCCCGCGCTCGTGTGGGTCACCCCGTGCTGGTCACCGCGGGGCGGTGGGCCCGGTCACACCACTGGCCCGGCAGTGGGCTGCCGGGCCAGTGGTGCCGCGGTGGTCCGCCGGGGGCGGGGCCGCGGTTGCCGGTGTTACTGCGCCGGGCCCTCGACGGCCTCGGAGGTCAGCAGGCCCGCGTTGATCTCGCGCAGGGCGATCGACAGGGGCTTCTCGTGGACGTGGGTGTCGACGAGGGGACCGACGTACTCCAGCAGGCCCTCGCCGAGCTGGGAGTAGTACGCGTTGATCTGGCGGGCACGCTTGGCCGCGTAGATCACGAGGCTGTACTTCGAGTCGGTGGCCTCAAGCAGCTCGTCGATCGGCGGGTTGATGATGCCCTCGGGCGCGGTCGTGGAAGAGGACACGCTCTACCTTCCGAAAGGGGGGAAAGACGGGTACACGTCTACAGATCGAACAACGATCACACAACGTCCATCAAGGCTAGCAGCTCGCGGGCGACGTCCTCGACGGAGGTGTTGACCAGGGTGGTGTCGAACTCGGATTCCGCGGCCAGCTCGACGCGGGCGGCCGCCAGGCGGCGCTCGACGACCTCGGGTGGTTCGGTGCCGCGGCCGGTGAGGCGGCGGACGAGTTCCTCCCAGGACGGCGGGGCGAGGAAGACGAGTTGGGCGTCGGCCATGGATTCGCGGACCAGCCGGGCGCCCTGGAGGTCGATCTCCAGCAGGACCGGCTCGCCGCCTTCCAGGTGCTCGGTGACGGCCCCGCGCGGGGTGCCGTAGCGGTTGCCGGCGAACTCGGCCCATTCGAGGAGTTCACCGTTGGCGACCAGCTTGTCGAACTCCTCGTCGGAGACGAAGAAGTACTGCACGCCGTGCTGCTCGCCGGGGCGCGGGGACCGGGTGGTGGCCGACACCGACAGCCAGACCTCGGGGTGCTCTTTACGCATATGGGCGACGACCGTGCTCTTGCCGACCCCGGAGGGGCCGGAGAGCACGGTCAGCCGCGGACGTACTTCCGGGGATGCGGGGGTCGCCCCCCGGGATGCTGCAGCCATGGAGCGATTATCCAGCTTCCCGCGGGTGCCCGGAAACGCGCACCCGCTCAGGCGGTCGCTGCCCGCTTCCGGGCGCGGGACGGCGGGGGCTCGCCCCCGGCCCCGCGGCCGGAAGGTCAGGCGGCGTTGCCGCCGAACTCGCGCTCCAGGGAGGCGATCTGGTTGGAGCCGAGGCCGCGCACCCGGCGGCTCTCGGAGATGCCCAGACGCTCCATGATCTGCTTGGCGCGGACCTTGCCCACGCCGGGGAGGGACTCCAGGAGGGCGGAGACCTTCATCTTGCCGATGACGTCGTTCTCCTGGCCCTGCTTGATGACCTCGTGAAGGGAGGCGCCGGAGTGCTTGAGTCGATTCTTGACCTCGGCCCGCTCCCGGCGAGCCGCGGCGGCCTTGTCGAGCGCGGCTTTGCGCTGTTCTGGGGTAAGGGGCGGAAGAGCCACGCCTACGTCACCTCGGATGTCGAACTGTCGGATGTCGAATTCGGTGCGGCGGGAACGCCTTGGCCCCCACCTGGTGAGCTGCGGGGCAGGACGTTCGCCCGTTCGCTCTCGGTGGAGACTAGCGGCCAAGTCCGCCCGAGTCAGCGAGAACAGTCGAAAAGTCCTGGTCAGCCTCCGCCGAACCGGACATTAGCCACGAAATCACCCCGGATTTCGGTTACCGGACGCCTTCCTGGCCGCCGCCCGCCACCTGGGAGAACGCCCGAGCGATAACGGCGGCCCGCGCCTCAGTCCGCGGCCAGCGCGGTCCGCACCTCGTCCGCGAAGCGGTCCGCGGCCTCCCGCAGCGCCCCCGCCCCGGGACCGTGCCGCAGCACTCCGCGGCTGACGCTGGGCAGCACGTTGTGGACGCTCGCGCCGAACACCGCCGGGAGGTCCGCGGGGGTGGCGCCCTGGGCTCCGATGCCGGGCGCCAGCAGCGGGCCGTTGATCGCCAGGTCGTAGGAGGACAGGTCGCCGAGGGTGGCGCCGACGACCGCGCCGAAGGAGCCGAGCGGTGCGGCGCCGGCGTTCTCCGCGGCGAGCCGGGCCAGCACGGTCGCGCCCACCGAGCGGCCCCCGCCGTCCACCGCGTGCTGCACCTCGGCGCCCTCCGGGTTGGAGGTGAGGGCCAGTACGAAGAGGCCGCAGCCGTTCTCCCGGGCCAGGTCGACGGTGGAGCGCAGCGAGCCGTAGCCGAGGTAGGGCGAGACGGTGAGGGCGTCGGCGAAGAGGGGGGCGCCGGGGCGGAGGAAGGTCTCGGCGTACGCGGTCATCGTGGAGCCGATGTCGCCGCGCTTGGCGTCCAGGACGACGAGCGCTCCGGCGGCGCGGGCCTCCGCCACGGTCCGCTCCAGTACGGCCACCCCGCGGGAGCCGAACCGCTCGTAGAAGGCGCTCTGCGGTTTGAGTACCGCGACGCGCTCCGCGAGGGCCTCGACCACGGTGCGGCTGAAGCGTTCCAGGCCGGCCAGCCCGTCGCCCACGCCCCAGTCGGTGAGGAGGGCTGCGTGCGGGTCGATGCCGACGCAGAGCGGGCCGCGGGTGTCCATGGCGCGGCGCAGCCGGGCGCCGAACGGTTCCTGAGCGGTCATGCCGTGGTCCTCCGGTGCTGGTCGCGGGGGCGGACGCCGGCGCCGACGGCGTCCGCGAGGGTGGCGTACGGGGAGGTGCGCAGGCGGGCGGCGAGGCCCTTGTGGACGGCGCGGGCCCAGAACGGCCCCTGGTAGACGAAGGCGCTGTAGCCCTGGACGAGGGTGGCGCCGGCGAGGATGCGCTGCCAGGCGTCCTCGGCGTTCTCGATGCCGCCGACGCCGATCAGGGTGAGCCGGTCGCCGACGCGGGCGTAGAGGCGGCGGAGTACGGCGAGGGAGCGTTCCTTGAGGGGGGCGCCGGAGAGGCCGCCGGTCTCGGCGGTGAGGGCGGCGGGTGAGGTGAGGCCGAGGCCGTCGCGGGCGATGGTGGTGTTGGTGGCGATGATGCCGTCGAGGCCGAGTTCGACGGCGAGGTCGGCGACGGCGTCGATGTCCTCGTCGGCGAGGTCGGGCGCGATCTTCACCAGGAGGGGGACGCGGCGGGGTCCGGTGGTGCGGTCGGCGGCCTCGCGTACGGCGGTGAGGAGGGGGCGCAGGTGCTCTGTGGCCTGGAGGTCGCGCAGGCCGGGGGTGTTCGGGGAGGAGACGTTGACGACGAGGTAGTCGGCGTGCCGGGCGAGGCGCTCGGTGGACTTGACATAATCGGCGACGGCACCCGATTCGGGGACGGCCTTGGTCTTGCCGATGTTGACGCCGACCACGGAGCGGAACACGGGGCGGCGGGCGGCGAGGCGGGCGGCGACCAGGGCGGAGCCGTCGTTGTTGAAGCCCATGCGGTTGATGAGGGCGCGGTCGGGGACGAGGCGGAAGAGGCGCCGGGGCGGGTTGCCGGGCTGGGGTTCGCCGGTGACGGTGCCGATCTCGACGTGGTCGAAGCCGAGCATGGTCATGCCGTCGATGCCGGTGGCGTTCTTGTCGAAGCCGGCGGCGAGCCCGAACGGGCCGTGCATCCTCATGCCGAGTGCCTCGGTGCGCAGTTCCCGGTGGCGGGGGGCGAGGACGGCGGCGGCGAAGACGCGCAGTACGGGGACGCGGGCGGCGCCGCGGATCCAGCCGAAGGCCAGGTGGTGGGCGCGCTCGGGGTCGAGGCGGCGGAAGACGAGACGGAAGAAGAGCTGGTACATGCGGGGTCCTCGTGGCGAGGGGGACACCGTTCTCGGTGTCCCCCTCGGTGGGCTAGTCGCGGGCCGCGGTCAGATGGTGTGCGTGTTCCTGGAGTGAACGGACGCCTACGTCACCGTGGTTGAGGGCGTCGATGCCCTGGACGGCGGCGGCAAGTGCCTGGACGGTGGTGAGGCAGGGCACGGAGCGGGCGACGGCCGCGGTGCGGATGTCGTAGCCGTCGAGGCGGCCGCCGGTGCCGTAGGGGGTGTTGACGATGAGGTCGACCTCGCCGGCGTGGATGAGCTGGACGATGGTCTGCTCTCCGTTCGGGCCCTCGCCCTGGGACTGCTTGCGGACGACGGTGGCGTTGATGCCGTTGCGCTTGAGGACTTCGGCGGTGCCGGAGGTGGCGAGCAACTCGAAGCCGTGGGCGACGAGTTCACGTGCCGGGAAGATCATCGAGCGCTTGTCGCGGTTGGCGACGGAGATGAAGGCGCGGCCCTTGGTGGGCAGCGGGCCGTAGGCGCCGGCCTGGGATTTGGCGTAGGCGGTGCCGAAGACGGAGTCGATGCCCATGACTTCGCCGGTGGAGCGCATCTCGGGGCCGAGGACGGTGTCGACGCCGCGGCCGTGGATGTCGCGGAAGCGGGTCCAGGGCATCACGGCCTCCTTGACGGAGATCGGTGAGTCCATCGGCAGGGTGCCGCCGTCGCCGTCGGCGGGCAGCAGTCCTTCGGCGCGCAGTTCGGCGACGGTGGCGCCCAGGGAGATCCGGGCGGCGGCCTTCGCCAGCGGTACCGCGGTCGCCTTGGAGGTGAAGGGCACGGTGCGGGAGGCGCGCGGGTTGGCCTCCAGTACGTAGAGGATGTCGCCGGAGAGGGCGAACTGGATGTTGATCAGGCCGCGGACGCCGACTCCCTTGGCGATGGCCTCGGTTGAGGCGCGCAGCCGTTTGATGTCGTGGCCGCCGAGGGTGATCGGGGGCAGGGCGCAGGCGGAGTCGCCGGAGTGGATGCCGGCTTCCTCGATGTGCTCCATGACGCCGCCGAGGTACAGCTCGTGCCCGTCGTAGAGGGCGTCCACGTCGATCTCGATGGCGTCGTCGAGGAAGCGGTCGACGAGGACGGGGCGGGTGGGGCTGATCTCGGTGGACTCGGCGATGTAGGCGGCGAGCCGGGTCTCGTCGTAGACGATCTCCATGCCGCGGCCGCCGAGTACGTAGGAGGGGCGGACGAGGACGGGGTAGCCGATCTCGTCGGCGATGGCCCTGGCCTCGGTGAAGGTGGTGGCGGTGCCGTGCTTGGGTGCGGGCAGGGCGGCCTCGGCGAGTACCCGGCCGAAGGCGCCGCGGTCCTCGGCGGCGTGGATGGCCTCGGGCGGGGTGCCGACGATGGGCACGCCGTTGTCCTTGAGTGCCTGGGAGAGGCCCAGTGGGGTCTGCCCGCCGAGTTGGACGACGACTCCGGCGACGGGTCCGGCCTGCTGCTCGGCGTGCACGATCTCCAGTACGTCCTCCAGGGTGAGCGGCTCGAAGTAGAGCCGGTCGGAGGTGTCGTAGTCGGTGGAGACGGTCTCCGGGTTGCAGTTGACCATGACTGTCTCGTAGCCGGCGTCGCTGAGGGCGAAGGAGGCGTGGACGCAGGAGTAGTCGAACTCGATGCCCTGGCCGATGCGGTTGGGCCCGGAGCCGAGGATGATCACGGCGGGCTTCTCGCGGGGCGCGACCTCGCTCTCCTCGTCGTAGGAGGAGTAGAAGTACGGGGTCTTCGCGGCGAATTCGGCGGCGCAGGTGTCGACGGTCTTGTAGACGGGGCGGATGCCGAGGGCGTGCCGGACCTCGCGGACGACGTCTTCGCGCAGGCCGCGGATGTCGGCGATCTGCGCGTCGGAGAAGCCATGCCGCTTGGCTTCGGCGAGGAGTGCGGGGCTGAGTTCGGCGGCGGCGGTCAGCTCGTCGGCGATCTCCTTGATGAGGAAGAGCTGGTCCACGAACCAGGGGTCGATGCGGGTGGCGTCGAAGACCTCCTCGGGGCCGGCGCCGGCGCGGATGGCCTGCATGACGGCGTTGATGCGGCCGTCGGTGGGGCGTACCGCGTCCCGGAGGAGTTCCGTCTTGTCGCCGGGGTCGCCGGTGAAGTGGAAGGCGCTGCCCTTCTTCTCCAGGGAGCGCAGGGCTTTCTGGAGGGCCTCGGTGAAGTTCCGTCCGATGGCCATGGCCTCGCCGACGGACTTCATGGTGGTGGTGAGGGTGGAGTCCGCCTGCGGGAACTTCTCGAACGCGAACCGGGGGGCCTTCACCACGACGTAGTCGAGGGTCGGTTCGAAGGAGGCCGGGGTCTTCTCGGTGATGTCGTTGGGGATCTCGTCGAGGGTGTAGCCCACGGCGAGCTTGGCGGCGATCTTCGCGATGGGGAAGCCGGTGGCCTTGGAGGCGAGTGCGGAGGACCGGGAGACCCGTGGGTTCATCTCGATGACGATGACGCGGCCGTCGTCCGGGTTGACGGCGAACTGGATGTTGCAGCCGCCGGTGTCGACGCCGACCTCGCGGATCACGGCGATGCCGATGTCCCGCAGGATCTGGTACTCGCGGTCGGTGAGGGTCATCGCGGGGGCGACGGTGATGGAGTCGCCGGTGTGCACGCCCATCGGGTCGAAGTTCTCGATGGAGCAGACGACCACGACGTTGTCGTGCTTGTCGCGCATCAGCTCCAGCTCGTACTCCTTCCACCCGAGGATGGACTCCTCCAGGAGCACCTCGGTGGTCGGGGAGAGGGTGAGGCCCTGGCCGGCGATGCGGCGCAACTCGTCCTCGTCGTGGGCGAATCCGGAGCCGGCGCCGCCCATGGTGAAGGAGGGGCGGACCACGACCGGGTAGCCGCCGAGCTGCTCGACGCCGCCGAGGACGTCGTCCATGGTGTGGCAGATGACGGAGCGGGCGGACTCGCCGTGCCCGGTCTTGCGGCGGACCTCGGCGACGACGTCCTTGAACTGGTCGCGGTCCTCGCCCTTGTTGATGGCGTCGACGTTGGCGCCGATCAGCTCCACGCCGTACTTGCCGAGGGTGCCGGCGTCGTGCAGGGAGATCGCGGCGTTGAGGGCGGTCTGGCCGCCGAGGGTGGGGAGCAGCGCGTCGGGCCGCTCCTTGGCGATGATCTTCTCGACGAACTCGGGGGTGATCGGCTCGACATAGGTGGCGTCGGCGATCTCCGGGTCCGTCATGATCGTCGCCGGGTTGGAGTTGACCAGGATGACGCGGAGGCCCTCGGCTTTGAGGACGCGGCAGGCCTGGGTGCCGGAGTAGTCGAACTCGGCGGCCTGGCCGATGACGATCGGGCCGGAGCCGATGACCAGGACGGACTGGATGTCGGTGCGCTTAGGCACGCTCGGCCTCCATCGGGGTGGCGCTCATCAAAGCGGTGAAGCGGTCGAAGAGGTAGGCGGCGTCGTGCGGGCCGGCGGCCGCCTCCGGGTGGTACTGGACGCTGAACGCGGGCCGGTCGAGGAGTTGCAGGCCCTCCACCACGTTGTCGTTGAGGCAGACATGGGAGACCTGGACGCGGCCGTAGGGGGTGTCGGACACCGTGTCGAGGGGGGCGTCCACGGCGAACCCGTGGTTGTGCGCGGTGACTTCGACCTTGCCGGTGGTGCGGTCCTGCACCGGCTGGTTGATGCCGCGGTGCCCGTACTTCAGCTTGAAGGTGCCGAAGCCGAGGGCGCGGCCGAGGATCTGGTTGCCGAAGCAGATGCCGAAGAGGGGCGTGCCGCGGTCCAGGACGGCGCGCATCGCGGCGACGGGGCCGTCCGCGGTGGCCGGGTCGCCGGGCCCGTTGGAGAAGAACACCCCGTCCGGTTCCACGGCGTAGATGTCGTCGGCGGTGGCGGTGGCGGGCAGTACATGGACCTCGATGCCGCGTTCCGCCATGCGGTGCGGGGTCATGCCCTTGATGCCGAGGTCGACGGCGGCGACGGTGAATCTGGCGGTGCCCGGGGGAAGCGTTTCGCCGTCGGGGCCGAGGGCCGGGACGACGTAGGGCTCCTCGGTGGCGACCTCGGCGGCGAGGTCGGCGCCCCGCATCTCGGCGGCCTGGCGCACCTCGGCGAGCATGGTGCCCTCGTCGGGGAGTGCGTTGCCGGAGAAGATGCCGGCGCGCATCGCGCCGCGCTCGCGCAGATGGCGGGTGAGGGCACGGGTGTCGATGCCGCTGATGCCGACGACGCCCTGCGCGGTGAGCTCCTCGTCGAGGGAGCGGCGGGAGCGCCAGTTGGACGGGACGCGGGCCGGGTCGCGGACCACATAGCCGGCGACCCAGACGCGGCGGGACTCGGGGTCCTCGTCGTTGACGCCGGTGTTCCCGATGTGCGGGGCGGTCATCACCACGATCTGGCGGTGGTAGGAGGGGTCGGTGAGGGTCTCCTGGTAGCCGGTCATGCCGGTGGAGAAGACGGCCTCACCGAAGGTCTCCCCCACGGCTCCGTAGGCGCGGCCGCGGAAGGTGCGCCCGTCCTCCAGGACGAGTACGGCGGGGGCCTTCGCGGCTCCTGGGGTGGCGGTCGGCGTGTTCGTCATTCCGCGCCTTTCTTCGGGATGGTGCCGGTGGTACTGGGGGTGGGTGCAGTGGCGAGGGCGTCGATGGCCTCGACCCACCGGGGGTGTTCGGCGCTGCGGTCGGAGCGGAAGCCGGAGTCGAGGAGCCGGTCGCCGTGCTCCCAGGTGACGATCAGCAGGCCGCCCTCGGTGAGGACCTTGCCGGCGATGCCCTTGTCGAGGCGGGCGCCGCGCAGTCGCCCGGCGGGCACGAAGAAGTCGGCGGCGCCGGGCCGGACCACGTCCAGGCCCTGCTCGGTGAGGGTCAGCTCGACCCGGCTGCGGGTGCCGAGGCCGTGCGCGACGATGCGGTCGAGCCACTGGCCCGCGGTGGTGGAGCCGTGGTAGCGACCGGTGAAGGTGAGCTGCGGCTCGCCGGGCTCCGCGGGCGGCTCGGGCAGTGCGGGCAGGTCGCCCTGGAGGGTCGCCCGCCACTTCCAGCCCTCCCGCATCAGCCAATACACCAGGGCGACGAAGAGGGCCAGGCCGATGACCCAGCCGATCCGGCCGGCCCAGTCGGTGACGGGCGCCGAGTGGCGGCCGTCCGCGAGGGCGGTGCGGGCGAGGTGGTGCAGGGTGCTGGCGTGCGCAGTCACAGAAGCTTCCCGTCGACGACCGTGGGGCGCCCCCTCAGCCAGGTGTGCGTCACACGGCCGGGCAGCTCACGGTCCCGGTACGGGGTGTTGCTGCTGCGGGATGCGAAGCCCGCGGGGTCCACCGCTCCACGGTATGCCGGATCGACCAGGGTGAGGTTGGCGGGTTCGCCCTCGGCGACGGGCCGGCCGTGCCCTTCGAGGCGGCCGATCCCGGCGGGCTTGGCGGACATGCGGTCGGCGACTCCCGCCCAGTCCAGCAGCCCCGTGTCGACCATGGTGTGCTGCACCACGGACAGCGCGGTCTCCAGGCCGACCATGCCCATGGCGGCGGCGGCCCACTCGCAGTCCTTGTCCTCCTGCGGGTGCGGGGCGTGGTCGGTGGCGACGCAGTCGATGGCGCCGTCGGCGAGGGCCTCGCGCAGCGCCATCACATCGCGCTCGGTGCGCAGCGGCGGGTTGACCTTGTAGACCGGGTCGTAGCCGCGGACCAGTTCGTCGGTGAGGAGCAGATGGTGCGGGGTGACCTCGGCGGTCACGTTCCAGCCCTTGGACTTGGCCCAGCGGACGATCTCCACCGAGCCGGCGGTGGAGAGGTGGCAGATGTGCACCCGGGAACCGACGTGCGCGGCGAGCAGCACATCGCGGGCGATGATCGACTCCTCGGCGACGGCGGGCCAGCCGGCCAGGCCCAGTTCGGCGGAGACCGCGCCCTCGTTCATCTGGGCGCCCTCGGTGAGCCGGGGTTCCTGCGCGTGCTGGGCGACGACCCCGTCGAAGGCCTTCACATACTCCAGGGCGCGGCGCATGATCACCGCGTCGTGGACGCACTTGCCGTCGTCGGAGAAGACACGGACCCCGGCCGCGGACTCGTGCATGGCGCCGAGTTCGGCGAGCTGGCGGCCTTCGAGTCCGACGGTGACGGCGCCGACGGGCTGCACATCGCAGTAGCCGTGCTCGCGGCCGAGGCGCCACACCTGCTCGACGACGCCGGCGGTGTCGGCGACGGGGAAGGTGTTGGCCATGGCGTGGACGGCGGTGTAGCCGCCGGCGGCGGCGGCGCGGGTGCCGGTGCGGACGGTCTCGGAGTCCTCCCGGCCGGGCTCACGCAGATGGGTGTGCAGGTCGACCAGACCGGGCAGCAGGACGTGTCCGGCGGCGTCCACGACCTCGGCGTCGTCCGCGCTCAGCCCGGGGCCGACGGCGGCGATGGTCTCGCCGTCGACGAGTACGTCGGCCGGTTCGCCGCCGAGGATGCGCGCGCCGCGGATCAGGATCTTGCTCATGGTGTCACTTCTCCTCGGACACGTCGGTGGTGGGACGGCTGTGGCTGACCGCGGGTTCGTTGCCGCCGAGCAGCAGGTAGAGGACGGCCATCCGGATGGAGACGCCGTTGGCGACCTGCTCGACCACGGTGCACCGGTCGGAGTCGGCGACCTCGGCGGTGATCTCCATACCGCGGACCATGGGGCCGGGGTGCATCACCACGGCGTGCCCGGGCATCCGCGCCATGCGCTCCGCGTCCAGGCCGTAGCGGCGGGTGTACTCGCGCTCGGTGGGGAAGAACGCGGCGTTCATCCGCTCGCGCTGCACCCGCAGCACCATCACCGCGTCGCTCTTCGACAGCACCCGGTCCAGGTCGTAGGAGACCTCGCAGGGCCAGTGCTCCACACCGACGGGCAGCAGGGTGGGCGGGGCGACGAGGACGACCTCGGCGCCGAGGGTGTGCAGCAGGTCGACGTTGGAGCGGGCGACCCGGCTGTGCAGGATGTCGCCGACGATGGTGATACGGCGCCCGGCGAGGTCCTGGCCGAGGCCCTCGTCCCGGCCGATGAGGCGGCGGCGCACGGTGAAGGCGTCCAGCAGGGCCTGGGTGGGGTGCTGGTGGGTGCCGTCGCCGGCGTTGATGACGGCGGCGTCGATCCAGCCGGAGGTGGCGAGCCGGTAGGGCGCGCCGGAGGCGCCGTGCCGGATGACGACGGCGTCGACGCCCATCGCCTCCAGGGTCTGCGCGGTGTCCTTGAGGGACTCGCCCTTGGAGACCGAGGAGCCCTTGGCGCTGAAGTTGATGACGTCGGCGGAGAGGCGCTTCTCGGCCGCCTCGAAGGAGATCCGGGTGCGCGTCGAGTCCTCGAAGAAGAGGTTGACCACGGTACGGCCGCGCAGGGTGGGGAGTTTCTTGATCGGCCGGTCGGCGACGCGGGCCATCTCCTCGGCGGTGTCGAGGATGAGGACGGCGTCGTCGCGGGTGAGGTCGGCGGCGGAGATGAGATGACGCAGCATCTGGTCAGGCTCCGTTGGGGTCCGTGGGTCCCGTACGGGACGGTTCGGGTGGATCCGTGGGGCGGGTGGGCGCGGGTCGCGGACATGCGGCGGCGCACCGTCCCGCGCGGGGTGGGGCGTGACGGGGGCTAGCGGGCGGCGGCGGGGGTCTCGGGGGCGAGGCCGAGCAGCACGGTGTCGCGGCCGTCCTCCTCGGCGAGCTGCACCTTGACCGTCTCCCGCAGCGAGGTGGGGAGGTTCTTGCCGACGTAGTCGGCGCGGATGGGCAGCTCGCGGTGGCCGCGGTCGACCAGCACCGCCAGTTGCACGGCCCGCGGACGGCCGATGTCGTTCAGCGCGTCGAGGGCGGCGCGAATGGTGCGGCCGGAGAAGAGCACGTCGTCGACGAGGACGACGAGGCGGCCGTCGACCCCGTCACCGGGGATGTCGGTGCGGGCGAGGGTGCGCGGTGGCTGCATCCGCAGGTCGTCGCGGTACATGGTGATGTCGAGGGAGCCCTGCGGCGTCTCGGCGCCGGTGATCTCCGCGAGCTTGGCGGCCAGCCGGCGGGCCAGGTGCACCCCGCGGGTGGGGATGCCGAGGAGCACCACGTCGTCGGCGCCCTTGGCGCGCTCCACGATCTCGTGGGCGATGCGGGTGATCACGCGAGAGATGTCGGGGCCCTCAAGAACGGGGCGCGCGGCATCGGTACGGTTCGCGTCCATGGGAACGGACCTCCTTCTCCGCCTCACGGGACGGACGTTAAAGGACGTCGGAAATTTGCGCTGCCCAGCGTATCAGGCCGGATTTGTACGGCTGCGGCGGGGGCCGGGCGGCCGGTGGCGGGCGGGGTCGGTGATCGGGCGGCCCCGCTCGGCTTGACGGGGGAGAGTAACGCTGCGTAACCTCACAGTGAGTCACCATCGTGCGGTACAGCCGCTCGTCGTCCAGTGTCCGGGGAGCCATATGTCCAGCGAATACGCCAAACAGCTCGGGGCCAAGCTCCGGGCGATCCGCACCCAGCAGGGCCTTTCCCTCCACGGTGTCGAGGAGAAGTCCCAGGGACGCTGGAAGGCGGTCGTGGTCGGGTCGTACGAGCGCGGCGACCGTGCCGTGACCGTGCAGCGCCTGGCCGAGTTGGCGGACTTCTACGGGGTGCCGGTGCAGGAGCTGCTGCCGGGCACCACGCCGGGCGGAGCCGCCGAGCCGCCGCCCAAGCTCGTCCTCGACCTGGAGCGGCTGGCGCACGTCCCCGCGGAGAAGGCGGGCCCGCTCCAGCGGTACGCGGCCACCATCCAGTCCCAGCGCGGCGACTACAACGGCAAGGTGCTCTCCATCCGCCAGGACGATCTGCGCACCCTGGCCGTGATCTACGACCAGTCGCCCTCGGTGCTGACCGAGCAGTTGATCAGCTGGGGCGTGCTGGACGCGGATGCCCGCCGCGCCGTGGCCCACGAGGACGCCTGACCGGGCCAGGACTCGTCCGCCTCGGAGTCACCGGGCAGAAACGTCACGCCGGAGGGCGGTCCCGCACCCACCGCGGGACCGCCCTCCGCGATGTCAGTACGCGGCCCGGTACTGGCATCCGATGACCTCCGGCAGCAGCCGCTGCGCCACAGGCGCGGGCAGCGCCCGGAGCACGGCCACCGGCGCCATCCGCTCGGGCAGTGCGCCGCCCTCCCCCAACCCGGCCATTCCCAGGGCGAGTTGGACCTCTTCGGGACTCAGCGCCGCCGGATCGAGTACAGCGGCCGCGGCCAGCGCCGGGGCCACGGTGGCGAGCCGGTGGCGCCGTGCTCTCCTCGCCGGCCGCGGCGGCGGTCACCGTCAGATGCAGGGTGGCGGGCAGTGCGGCGTGGGCGGGGGGGGCGGCGGGGGGGGGCCCCCGCCGCCCCCCCCCCAACAGGAGGGGGGCGGCACCCCCCCCCCCCCCCCCGGGGCGGGGCCCCCCCCCCCCCCCCGCGCCCCCCCCCCCCCCCCC
>NZ_JBHVRR010000080.1:0-16261 GCF_042885635.1 Streptomyces sp. NPDC058045
CACCATCAGACCAAGTGGCTCCCAAACTCACCGGAGATCCACCGGTACCCGAACTCACCGGATCACCGGCACCGAAACAGCCCGGTAAAAACACAATGAGATTGAAGGGGCGTCTCAGGCTTTCAAGCCTCACAGGTCAACGCCTTGGAGACTGCCACAGAATCGCCGTCCACGACCAAGATCAGCTTCTCAACCAGTGAAGGTCCGCAGGCCAGCGACTTAAAAGCTGGGCACAAACTTCAATCTGATTGAGACGACATAACCGCAAGCCGCTGCCGGCAGACCCTGGACGAGATACAGCGGGACAACAGCGTCCTGGCCAAGGCGGTCATGGCCAGGTGGGTCATCAACCAGGAGGAATGGCAGTGGGCGGTCGAGGACATTGAAGACCTCGCCCCCCGCGACTTCTGATCACCCGACCGCACAGCGCACCGAGATCCCGGCTCCGCCGGGGATCTCGGCTATGCGAAGGCGAGTTCGCGGAACCGGTTGCGGATGTCTGTCAGCGGCTGCCGGTCCCGGGTGTAGTAGAGCTTGTTGGTCAGCAGTACGGCCCAGCGGTCCTTCGCAGGCGAGAGCCACATGCCGGTGCCGGTGAACCCGTAGTGGACCCAGATGTCCGCGTCGTCGCTGGTGGCAGGGGCCGGGTGCCAGAACAGGCCCCGGGCGGGCTGGAGCCGGCCGGTTCGGACGGCCAGGGAGTGGGCCGTCCAATCGGCTCCGAATCCGGCCTTGACGGGGGCAGTGGATGCATCGAGCAGTAGCGCAGGAACACGGCGAGGTCGTCGAGGACCGTGAAGACGCCCGCGATGCCGCACACGCCGCCCAGCTGGCGGGCGGAGAAGTCGTGGGCGACGCCCCGCGGCATGCTCGCTTTCCGGCCAACGAGCGTGAACTCTCGCCGCCCATCGAGTTGTCAAGTGCCGTCAAGGGCAGCCGCCAGCGCTTCCCTTCCAGTAAGCTGCCGGAGCTGACTCCAGTCGACTAGGAGAGATGCCTCCCCCTCGACCCCTCTGACGAAATTCCGACGAGACACGTCGGGGCCTGGGTGGTCCCCGACGTGCGGGAAATTAAACCGAGTTGAGGGGCTGGCCGAACAGCGGCCCCGGGACTGGTCTAGGGGCATTCGTAAGAGCTTTTCCCGGATTCTTGACTGGCTGCGCCATGCCCGGATGGATCTCCGGCCGCTGCGGCAGCGGGACTTCAGACTGTTGATCTTCAGCGGCACCATCACGATGTTCGGCAGCTACATCACCATGGTGGCGATTCCCTTCCATATCATGGAGTTGACGGGTTCCTACCTGGCAGTGGGAGTCGTAGGCGTCATCGAGATCGTGCCGATGGTCGTGTGCGGGCTGTGGGGCGGGGCCCTGGCAGATGCCATGGACCGCCGACGAGTGATCGTCTGGTGCGAGGGCGGGATGGCTGCCGTCGCTGCGATCCTGCTGGTAAACGCGCTACTGCCGGAACCCATGCTGTGGCCGCTGTACCTCGGGGCGGGAGCCATTGCCGCCCTCGACGGACTCCAACGGCCTTCGCTCAACGCTCTGATCCCCCGGCTCGTCGAACGCGATGAGATCCCTGCGGCCAACGCGCTGCAGGGAATGCGTTGGCAGATCGGTTCCATCGCTGGTCCGACGCTCGGCGGCCTGCTGGTCACGCAAGTAGGCATGTCCCCGGCTTACGCGATCGATGCGGCGACGTTCGTGGTGTCTCTCGCGCTGCTGGTCTCGCTACGTCCTTCTCCTGCTGCGAAGGATGCAAGTCGCCCCAGCGTTAAGGCCATCTTGGAGGGTGCCCGGTACGCCTTCGGGCGGCAGGAACTGCTGGGCACCTACGTCGTCGACATCGCGGCGATGCTTCTGGCGATGCCCCTGGCCCTCTATCCCTTCCTGGCAGATCGTCTGGAGTCCGAGTGGGCCCTGGGCATGATGTACGCGGCGACCTCGGTCGGCGCCCTGTTGGTGAGCCTCACCAGCGGCTGGATTCGGCACGTGCACCGGCATGGTCTCGCGGTTGCGGTGGCGGCCGGGGTATGGGGCCTTGGCATCGCCGGACTCGGTCTGGCGCCCAACCTCCTGATCGCGCTGGCCTGTCTGGTAGTGGCGGGGGCGGCGGACATGGTGAGCGGCCTTTTCCGGCAGACCATTTGGAACCAGACCATCCCGGACCACCTGCGTGGCCGGCTCGCGGGCATCGAACTGCTGTCCTTCTCCATCGGGCCGACGTTGGCACAAATGCGTTCGGGAGGCATGGCCGCGGCGATTGGGCTGCGCGGCGCAATTGTCTCCGGAGGGCTCATGTGTGTGGGCGCGGTGGGACTGCTGGCCGCGGTGCTGCCGCGGTTCGTCACGTACGACGACCGCACGAGCCCGCATGCTGTCGCGGGAGCTGTTGCGGCCGAGGGTTCGGCAGCGACTGAGGGTTCAGCGGTGGGCAAGAGGAACTCTCCGTCCGATGTCGGGTGAGGCAGGCGCCCAGACATAGGTGAGCGTGGAGGCGCGCACCGCCTGCAGCGGCCGGTGAGTTCTGATGTGGGACGACCAGAGGTCGGCTGCAGGCGGGCCCCTTCATTTGATGTCCTACCGGATCTCGACGACGGCCGAACGATTCAGCCGCCGCCGACATCGGATGCGCCGCACTTCACATGGCGCCCCAGGGACTCGCATCGCTGCGCCGTCACCTCACGTCCTGCTGTGGGCCATTGAGGAGACAGCTGCGGTGAGATGGCTCAGGACGGCGTCGGCGACTCCGCCCGCGACAGCCGAGCGGCTCGTTTGCAACCAGGCGGTCCACCCGCCGTTCCTCAGCGGCCAGGCCTCGAGCATCATCTCGTACATAGCTCCGCTGGGCGGTGTGGGGAACCGGGTCACGGTGAGACCGGGCAGTGCTAGCTCCGGGTCGGGCTGGAGGTGCCGCAGCACCGAGGCCTGGCACAATGCGGGCCGTTCGGATCGCTGGGGGTTTGCTGCCGCCACGATTTCGTCGAACGGCATGGCATGGCGCATCGAGCGCAACAGCGCGTCGTGTGCTGTGTGCAACAGATCTTCGGGAGTGGCATTCACGTAGCGGACCCGCACGGGAAGGGGATTCACGCAGAGTCCCAGGGTTCGTTCCAGTCGCGGGTCATCGCGGCCGGCGACTGGTACGGCCACACAGAGGTCGTCCGTCCCAACCGTCTTGGCCAAGGCTCCGGCCAGCGCGCTGACGAGCACTGAGGTGACTGTCACTCGCTGGTCGCGGGCGTACCGACCCAGTGTGGTGGGGATTTCGAGGTTGTGCACGGTAAACCCCGAGCCCCCTCCGGCCCCGGGGAGGGGCCATGCGATGTCAGGAACGTCGCGCAGTTCGGTCTGCCAGAACGTGGTGGCCGAGCTGCACCCGTCAGTACCCTCGGCCGCGGCCCACTTCGAGTACGAGAGCTGCTCGGAAGCTATCCGCGGGAGCTGCCCGAGGCAGCGTGCGCGGTAGGCGAGGCGGAGATCCTGGAACAGGATCCGCAGCGACCAGCCGTCTATGAAAGCGTGGTGGGCTACCACGGCGAGGGCTGTCTGCCCGCTGCGGGGACCGCAGTCGGCGACGGTGAGCCGCAGCGTCGGGCCGCTCAGCCCCACCTGCCAGGTCTCCTCGCGCTCCAGCAACTCTTCGGGATGCCCCACGGGTTGCGCCATGGAGAGTGCAACAGCCTGGCGTGCGTCGAGCGGGCAGAGAACTGGCGTCGCCTTTCCCTCGGCCAGCACGTGCCGCAGCGCGGGGTGCGCCTCGGCCACATCCTGAAGAGCATGGGCGAGGGCGCCTGTGTCCACCTCGCCGTCGAGCCTGAAGAGCCGGTGCACGAGGTGGGCACGCTCGATACCGCTGCCGTAGATCTGCTCCGTCATCCACAGGCCGCGCTGTGCTGCTGAAACGGCCGTGGCGCCGTTCGCTGGCTGGGGAAGAGAAGCGGCGTGCTCCACTTTTCGGGCAATCGCGCTGCTGGTGGGGGCCTTGAGGATGTCCACGGCGGCGACCTTCCGCCCCGTCTCCTTCGATAGCAGGACAGCGAGTGTGATCGCGGTAAGCGAAGTGCCGCCGGCCTGCAAGAAATCGGTGTCCTCCGTCTGCAATGGCCGTCCCAGCACTTCAGACATCGCACGGTTCACCAGGGATATCAGGGGGGTAGGTGATGCTGACGGCCCATGCTCTGCGGGATGGGCTGCTGGCGGTTCCGTAAGAGCTGCCGCCATGTCCCGCAGGATGCGAGTGTCGGTCTTGCCGGATTCGCCCTTCGGGAGAGCCTCAAGGTGCGCGAAGGTGGCAGGCACGAAGGAAGCGGGCAGTCGCTTCTTCAACGCCTCACGCAGGCATGCCGGATCGACTTGCTCACCGGTGTACCAGCCATGCAGGGCGACCACCGCGCCGCCGGCGTCATGACGGGGAACCACAGCGGCGTCGGCGATCCCCGCGCAGTCGCGCAGGGCTGCCTCGATTTCGCCGGGTTCGATGCGCATGCCACGCAGTTTGACCTGGCGGTCGGCGCGTCCGACATAGCGCAGGATGCCGTCCGGTTCCCGGCGTACGAGATCCCCGGTGCGGTACGCCCGGGCGCCGCCCGCGACCGGTACGAATTGCAGCGCAGTCTCCCGGGGGCTAGCGAGATAACCAAGGGTGAGCCCGCGTCCGGAGACGTACAGCTCACCCACCCCTTCCCCCGCGACCGGCCTGCCGTCGGTATCCAGCACGTGAACTGCCGCCCCGGCGACCGGGCGGCCGATCGGGATGTCCGTGCTGTCGGGTGCCACGTCCTCGTCCCGTACCGGGTGCGTCGTGGTGAAGACCGTCGCTTCGACAGGGCCGTAGCCGTTGACGATCCGGACTCCTGGATGTGCCTGCCGGAAGCGGCGCACATGCGGCACAGAAAGCCGTTCCCCACCGATCAGGACCTGTCGGACGCCGTCCATGCAGTGCGCATCAATGTCGATGAGTGTGTTGAACAATGAGCTCGTCAGCCACAGTGTGTTGACCCCGTTGGAGCGTATAGCCTCGCTCATCTCCTCTGGACCGAGCGGCCCTTCCGGCGGCAGGACGCAGCAGCCGCCGTTGAGCAGTGCTCCCCATAATTCAAGGGCGAAGGCGTCCCAGGGAAGCGCCGCAGCCAGCAGGGTCACCGTCTCAGTGTCGTACCGCGCGAAGTCCGGTTTATGCAACAGCCCGGTCAACGCACGGTGTGGGCATACAGCTCCCTTGGGGTCACCCGTGCTTCCCGAGGTGAAGAGCACGCACGCGGGGTCGTTCCCCGATGCACTGCCCTCGCCGGACGAACCGGCGACGTCGTCGGGACAGCCGAGTCCACCGGGGGTGCCTGGCTCAGCTGGCGGCAGCCAAGTGGGTACCGAGACCACCGAACATGGCCAGGAGGCTGGGGCGGCACTGTGGTCGACTGCGAGCGAGGTGCGTCCAATACGGACAAGCCGTGCCAAGCGGTTGGGCGGCCAATCCGCAGGTACTGCCGCGTACGCCGCACCGAGCCGCAGCACAGCCAGCAGAGCCGCTACCAGGCCGGGTGAACGGGGCAACCGCACGGGCACCACAGTGCCGGGCCGAGCACCGGCGACCTTGAGGCGTACCGCCAACTGGGCCGCTGCGGCGTCGAGTTCTCCGTAGGTGACCTCGCTTCCATGCTGGCGCAGTGCGATGGCGCCCGGATGGCGAGCGGCGTGGGCGGCCATCAGCTCATGCAGCCCTAGCTGCCGCCCAGGCTGCGGCCGCCCGCTATAAGGGTCTTCTCCGGGCCACGGCGGGTTTGCCTCCGGCTGCCGTATGGGTGTCGTCCGCCGGACCGCTGCCTCTATGTGATCCAGGCATTCCGTCTCGGAGCCACGGACACCGGTCTCGCGCCAACCGGAAGGTATCGGTCCACGCTCAGTCGGCCACAGGCAGAGCTGCCCTTCCTGGTTTGTCACCACAACGCAGGTCATGCGTACGCTCCTCCTCTTAACGCCTGTACGGACTATGCGCCTGTCTTGCGCACCGTCAGGGCATGCGCGAGGTAGCTGGCCACCTCGCCGGGTGTGGTGCCACGAGTGAAGACGTTGTCGACGCCGAGAGCGGCGCCCTCGGACTCGGTGAACCTGGGTCCGCCAACCACCAGCAGGGGACGGCTCTCCTTCGCATATGCCTTTGTGAGGGCCGAGCCTGACCCTCTCGACCCCGCTGACACACGGACTGTCCCCGGCGCTTGTGGTCGCTCGTTCCTGGTTGGCACTCGAGGCCGCCACGTACGTGGTCCTGAACGGCCATGTGGCGGACAGCGGGGACTGTCATGCTGTGTGGAGTGTGATCGTCCGCCGCACGACGCAGAAGGGCGGGCGGTGACATGAGCGTCAGGCCAAGGCCGTTCGGTCCTCTCCAAGACATTTCTCCTCACGGCGGTCCACCGGCCCGCCGGCTGCTCCGCATGGACACGCTCCTGGAATCCGGTGAGGTACAGGACTTCCTCTCGCGGATCGTCACGGTTGGCAGGCCGGCATCCGCCGAGATGGCCCTGGAAGCCGTACACGAGCGGCTCGCGTCGGTTGACATCGAACCGGGGCGTCCGGTGCTCGTAGCGATGCCCAACGGGCCGGAACTGCTGGCCTTGACGTTCGCCCTGTTGCGTCTGGGGGCCGTCCCCACCCTGATCCCTCCATCCAGCCCGGCAGCCAGGACCAGGGAGATGGCTCGCCGCATGGGAGCGGGAGCACTTTTGGCCCCGCGCCTCGCCGCGGAGCGGTATGGCGCCGAAAGACCCCGGCCCATCGGCTATTCAGCGGAAGCCCTGGTGCTGCCTACGGAGTGCACCGAGCGCTTTGAGCCCGGAGAGATGATCTTGATGACGTCCGGGACATCGGGAATCTTCAGTGGCTGCGTCCACCACATCGACGCCCTGATGCGGAACGCCGACCGTCATGCGCAGGCGGTAGGGCAGCGGCCGGGAGACACGGTGCTGGTCAACCTTCCGCTGCACTACTCCTACGCCTTTGTTGCGCAAGGGCTTTCGGCGCTGGTGCGGCGCAACAGCCTGGTTGTCTCCGGTCCTCCCTTCACCCCGCAGTCGTACCGGACCGCGATCCGGGAGTACGGGGTGACCGTCTCCTCTCTGACGCCAGCTTTGATCAAAGTACTGATGAAGGACAGCACTGACCGGCTCCCAGGCTGTCTGCGCACCCTGACGGTCGGTGGAGACCAGCTGGAACCGCGCTACGTCAAAGACCTGCTGGAGCAGAATCCGGAACTCGAGCTCTACGTGACCTACGGACTCACGGAAGCGGGCCCGCGGGTCGCGACCCTGGCTGCTCACGCGGAGCCGCAGCGGCGGCACGCCTCAGTCGGGCTGCCACTGCATGGTGTACGGACCTCGCTTCGCCGGAACCACCCCGAAGATCCATGGGGCGAGCTGATTGTCGAGACGGACACGGTCCTGCGCAGGAAGGTCGGGACCCAGGACAACGGCGAAAGAACCGGGGGAGGTGCGGCGTCCGGCCGCATCAGCACTGGAGACCTCTTCGACATCGACGACGACGGATATCTGTACTTCAAGGGCCGGACATCCGACTTCCTCGTCATCCGGGGCGACAAGGTCTCCCTGCCGTCCGTCCGCCGCATTGCCGGGAGCATTCCCGGAGTCGTCAGGGCGAGCACCCGGGTGTATGAGGAGGAACGTGGTGACGTCCGGTTCGATCTCGATGTGCATGTTCATGGTCCGGACGCGGTGGACCCCGACTGGATTCGAAAACAGCTCCATGCCCAACTGCTCCGCAGCGAGCGACCTCGCCGCATCGTGGTTCACGCGGACCTGGAGACGGAGTGGCACAAGTAACCGAGCGGCAAGGGAAGGCCACCATGACACCACCGTCCCACGAGACGGAGACCAGTTCCTCGCCCGGGAAGGAATCCAGCGGAGCGCACGTGGAACTTGTCCGCAGGACCTGGGCCACGGCGCTGAACCACAACGACTTCAGCGACGATGACAACTTCCTCAACATCGGCGGTCATTCGATGCTGGGCATCGCTCTCATGAAGGAACTTGAATCAGGCTTGGGCGTGCGGCTGCCAGTCCGCCTGCTCTTCGACAACCCGACGGTCGGTGAACTCGCCGCGGCGCTCCCAGCTCAGGTCGAAGATCCCGGGGACGCTCGATGACATACGCGGCCGAGGACCCAACGCGCCCGAACGGGCTCCTGGCGACGCACAGCACGGCGGACACTGAACAGCTCGAGATCTGGCTTGCCGGGCAGCGCGACGCGGAGGCCGATCGCTTCAACGTCCCGGTTCATCTCGAGATACGCGGTGTGGTGGATGAGGCTGCCCTGCGGCTCGCGCTGGCCGATGTCGTGGCACGGCATCAGGCTTTGCGCAGCGCCTTCATCGCGGACGGAGGAGAGCTACGGCGGGTAACGTACCCAACAGCCGAAGTTCCCTTACGCATCCACCCACAGCGGCGGCCCTACCAGCGGGCAGAGGCGCTCGGTCCGGCAGTGCGGGCGGTGTCTCGTCCCTTAGACGTGGCGACGGCGCCGCTACTGAGAGCAGATCTCTTCCGGTACGAGGCTGGTGCCGCGCTGCTCAGCCTGACCACCCACCACATCGTCTGTGACGGCTGGTCCCTGGACCTGCTGGCCAACGATGTCACCGAAGCATACGCGGCCAGGCTGGCGGGCCGTACGCCGGATCTCGGTATACCTGCTCCGGACATCGACACCGACGCCCACGCGGACTCGGACACGTACTGGCGTGACCTGCTGCGGGGGCAGGCAGCCTGGCTGGCGCCGCTGCCCGACCTCGTTACTCAGCAAGTGACTCCAGGCCCCTCCGCCCACCGTGAGATCACGCTGTCCAAGGAGGCTGTGGCCGGTCTGCGGACCCTTGTCGCACACCAGAAGGCCACATCGGCCGTGGTGGTCCTGGCAGCCTGGACTCTGCTGCTGCACGGCTGGAGCGCGGTGGACGACGGGGTGCTCGGTGTGCCGTTCGGCGGTCGGGGCAACACCGCCGCGCAGCGCGAGGTCGGGTTGTACACGCGGGTGCTCCCGATCCGCAGCCTTTACCGTCCAGAACAGCCCTTCATCGCGTATCTCGACAAGATGCGCGAGCAGGTGCTCGACTCGGTCGCCCATCGTGTGGTGTCCACCGAGTCCCTCCGGACCAGCCTCGCCGCGCTGACCGGGGGCCCTGCCGCACCAGCCACGGTATTCGTCCACCGCCTGGAGAACACCACGACGCGTCGCGTGGAGGAGGGCAGTGTCAAGGTTGTCGAGCATCCCACGGATACCGCGAAGAAGCCGATCAAGGAGCCGACTGAGGCCTTGATGAACATCCACATGATCGGTCACGACGAAAGGGACCAACACGATGAGTGCGCCCGACGCCCCTCCGATCCTGACGGAAGCCGACGATGTCCTGGCCCCCACAACGGTGCTGTCCCTGGTGAAGACACAGGTCACCTCGGCACCGGACGCGCAGGCCGTTCGATGTGGCGGTGCATCGGTCACCTACGGCACTGTGTGGCAGCGCTCCGAAGAACTCGCACGCACGCTGGTACAGCTCGGTGTCGGGCAGGGACGTACCGTCGGCCTGTACGCGGAACGTTCAACTGACATTGCGGTGATGATCATCGGGGTCATGCGCGCCGGAGGCGTCTGCGTACCGCTGGACGTCAGCTATCCCGAGGACCGGATCCGGTATATGTGCGACGACGCCAAGGTCGAAGTGGTCGTCGGACACGCCGAGTTCTTTTCCCGCATAGGTGACCTCAAGCCACGGGCCGAACTGGGCGGCGTCACCATCGCCACCCGTACCGACGTGAACCTGCTGGCGAACGCGTGGACAAGCGCGGCGGAAACGGCGGAACTGCCCGAGCTCGCAGGCGGTGACCTGGCCTACGTTGTCTACACCTCGGGCTCCACCGGGCGGCCCAAGGGCGTGATGTACGAGCACGGGAACCTCGCGAACCTGATCGCTTGGCAGATCCACGACAGCCGCTGCACATCGACCCACCACACCGCGCAGTTCTCGCCAGCCTCCTTCGACATCATCTTCCAGGAGACCTTCACCACGCTCGGCAGTGGCGGAACGCTGGTGTGCTGCTCGGAGGACGAGCGCCTGGACCCAGCTCTGCTGGGTGACCTGATCGAACGAGAACAGATCAACCGCATCTTCATGCCGTTCGTGGCCATCCAGGCACTTGCCCGCTTCGCGGGGAACATGACGTCGCGGACCCACCCGCTCCTGGAGATCTTGACCGCTGGAGAGCAGGTGCAATGCGGCGACCGGATCCGTGAGATGTTCGAGCGCCTACCCGATTGCCGACTGGTCAACCAGTGGGGAACCACTGAATCACATGTCAGCACCAGGTACTCACTCCCGGAGAGGGTTGCTGATTGGCCGACGCTGCCTCCGATTGGTCGACCGATCGCCCATACACACATCCATGTCTGCGACGAGCACGGTGGGCCCGTACCGCACGGAGAGATCGGGGAGCTGTGGGTGGCGGGTGCTGCGGTCGGCCGCGGATACCTGGGACTTACCGAACGGACGGCCGCAAACTTTTTGCCTGATCCGTGCGATGCGGGGACCCGCGCCTATAGGACCGGTGATCTGGGGCGTGTGAACAGCCAGGGCGAACTGGAATTTCTCGGCCGCAAGGACACCCAGGTCAAAGTCCGCGGCTTCCGCATCGAACTAGGGGAAATCGAGACGCTTTTGAATTCTATGCCTGGGATTGCTGAGGCTGCCGTCGTGGTCATGGGCAGCGATGACGCATCCGAACGATTTCTTCAAGCATTTGTCGTTCCGGCATCACTGGACATGAACCGAACTGAAATTGCGGCAGCGTTATGCAAGGCCCTTCCCGGGTACATGGTGCCTTCGCAGATCACTACAGTGGGCTCGCTTCCCCGCACGCCGAGCGGAAAGCTCGACCGGCTCGCGCTCGTGATGGCCAGGTAGCGCGATGACTTCACTTCCGCCGTACAGTTACCAGCGCACCGAACTGGTTGAGCCGGACTGGCGTCGCTTCCCGGGGTGGCAGGACGTAACCGACATGCAATGGTACTCGGCCCGCTGGCAGCGCACCCATTCCGTGCGCAACGCGAAACAACTGCACGCTGTCCTCGGTGACCTGCTCGACGACTCGTTTTACCAGGACATGGAGCGTGACCGAGCAGAGCATGCAACCATGCCTCTGCTCCTTCCGCCACAGATGCTCAATACCATCGCTCCGTACGCCGAACCCAAGGGAGCCGCGAGCCTCACGTCCGCTTTCCAGGCGGATCCTGTACGCCGCTACATGATCCCACTGGCCTCTGACCGGCGTACCGACTGGCTCTCGCATCCGCGAGCGCTCCGAGATTCGCTCCACGAACAGGAGATGTGGGCGGTGGAGGGGCTCGTCCACCGCTACCCCACCAAGGTGCTGGCCGAAATGCTCCCCACTTGCCCACAGTACTGCGGACACTGCACCAGGATGGACCTCGTCGGTACCTCCACACCGGCCGTGGACAAGCTGAGATTTGCACTCAAACCGCAGGACCGTCTTGACGGAATGGTGGCGTATCTTTCCCGGTCTCCGCAGGTCCGGGACGTGGTCATCTCTGGCGGCGACGTCGCGAACATGCCCTGGCCGAAGCTGGAAAGGTTCATCAACCGGCTGCTGGACATCGACAGCATCCGCGACATCCGCCTCGCCTCCAAGGCGCTAATCGGGGTCACCCAGCACTGGCTCACGGACGAGATCCGGGCGGGGATGGAACGAGTCGCCAAGGTCGCCCGCGACCGCGGTGTCCAACTGGCCATTCATACCCATGCGAACGCTGCACAGTCCGTCACTCCGCTGGTGGCCCGGGCGGCACGCGCCATGCTCGAGACAGGCATACGGGACGTCCGAAATCAGGGAGTGTTGCTGCGTGGTGTCAACGACTCCATCGAGGCGCTACTCGATCTGTCTTTCGTGCTCCTCGACGAGGCCGCCGTCATGCCGTACTACCTGTACCTGTGCGACATGATCCCCAGCGTCGAGCATTGGCGTCTGTCACTAGCCGAAGCGATAGCGCTGCAGGACGGAATCATGGGATATCTCCCAGGGTTCGCCACCCCGCGGATCGTGTGCGACGTCCCCTATGTGGGAAAGCGCTGGGTGCACCAGTTCAAGAGTTACGAAAGGATCCGTGGAATCTCGCGCTGGGAGAATAATTTTCGTACCCCGTTCGAAGCCGACGAACCATTGGAGCTGGCAGGCGATTACGAGTATCTGGACCCTATCTACACGCTTCCACCAGACGGACAGGACTGGTGGCGCCGGCAGGCGTACCACGTCCCAGAAGAGGCTCCCGTCAACGTCGATCTCTCATGCTGATTCGCCTTCTGTTAACTGTTGATTGCGGTGCCCGTCCGTGGTCGCAGGCTTCGACCAACTGGTCAGCACGATTGTTGAGTCGTACGTATTCAGAAGGTGGGCTGCCTGTACTACGTCTCCTGACGGTGTGACAGGTGCCGGGTGGGTGCGGCAGGATTCGTGGTCATGTCGTCCGCTCTGGAGTCTGCGTCGCGCGAGGATCTCGTCACGCTGATCGGACTGTTCCATTCGAAGAAGGCAAGTTCGACGGCGAGTTTGCCAAGCAGGCCAGCGCACACCGCGGTCACCGACGCTGCCGCGAGCCTCCATCCGAGCACACGTGCGACACCTGCGGAAGCCCCGGCCGCATCCGGCATCGTGGCGACAGGCCGCACACCTGAATGCAGAGCAGCCGCGCACCTGCCGCACCCGTCACGTACGGCAGGCCGCGCTGGCGGACTCCACCGAGTCCGTCCGCTCGGATGCCGCCCGCCGGTGGAGTCTTCCCCGACCGGAGTTCGATGGGGCGTGATGTCCACCACAGGCTGTAGCTGGGAAAGGGACACGACGGCGCGCCGTGACGCGACACGCGCCAGAAGGTCAGCCCTGGTGTAAAGCGACACGACCTGCGGGGGACATTGTCTTTGCGGAAACAAAGCGCGTAAGAACGAGGCTGGCGGGACCCGTCCTCTCGCACTGGCCGACTTGGTGCACCTGTCCCTGGTCACCGAGAACCGCATGGTCGGCGAGGTGCCCCCGGTGCTGCGTACCGGCACGGCCGCGACCCGCACTGCGGAGTTGTCCGTGATGCGGTTCCTCCCTGCTCGGGGACTTGCTGCCCACGATCGCCGACCTCGACGCCGAACAGACGGCTCTTGTCAATCGCCGAGTTGAGGCACAGTCTGACATCGGCCGGAGGTGAAGCGCAGGCTGTCGCCGGCGGCCATTTTGCGGATCTTGGCATAGCCGACGCGGATCTCGATGGTCTTGGATCCGGTGGCGATCAGGTCGAAGTAGGGCTGGCGGATGTTGAGTGAGTGCTGAGGGGAGGGCTCGGTGGTCATGTGTCGTTCTCCTTCATGCTCAGGCCTGGGCGGCGGGCAGGGCCGGACGGGCGGCGCTGGCGGCGGTGAGCCGTTCGCGCAGGCCCTCGACGGCACTCTGGCGGGGATAGCGGCGGGTCAGGAACGTGGTGAGGTCGCCGGCCCTGCCCAGGACGGAGCCGACGACGCGGGCGGAGTCGAGGGCCTGGTGACCGAGGGCAACAGCGTCGTCGGGGGCGCCGAGCTGGGCATGGGCGATCGCGAGGTCGATGCGGGCGATGGCCTCCCGGCTCGGTGAGCGGGACGCTGCGGGCGCCGACTCGTAGGTCGCCAGGGCGTGTTCGGCATGCTGGCGGGCCTGTTCGGCCTGGCCGAGCCAGATGAACGATGTCGCCGGATACGAGGTGAGCGCGTAGTCGGCCAGAGGCAGCACGTCCATGCCGAACCGGCTCGGTGAGCGGGGCGGCAGGAGCCGGTGGGCGTCCTGAGCGGCGTGGAAGGCGGTGGTGAAGCCGTCTGCGTCGCCGTCGGCCGCCGCGGCACGGGCGGCCTGGGCATGCAGCCGCACGGTCAGCGGATGGTCGGCCGGGGCCTCGGAGAGACCCTTGAGGGCGGCCTTGCGGGCCTTGTCGGGCCGTTGTTCATACAGGTTGATGGAGGAGGCGGCGTCCATCGCCCACGCGCACAGCTGGCCGTGTCCGGCCTGCTGGCCGTGGACGAACGCGTCGGTGGCGAAGGCGAGGCCGGTGCGGGCGTCGCCGAGGTCGTGGGCGAGCCAGGCCAGCAGTTCGGACATCCACCCGGCGAACGCCAGCAGCTCACGTTCCTGCCGGTGGGTGTGTCTGCCCTTCAGGAGGGTGTCGACCTTGCGCCGATAGTCCATCACCGCGTCGAAGACGGCGGCTGGCGGCTTGAGCGAGTACGCGTGGTTGAACTCGGTGACCGCGAGGTCGAGGTGGTCGAGGGTTCCCGAGCCGAGTGTGGTCGCCTCCGCCTGTTGCGTGAACTCCATGGCCTCGGTGGATGCCTGCTGAAGGATCTGTGCTGCGGCGGCCGGGGAGGCCATGGCCAGCCCGGCGAGTTTCACCGCGTCGCGACGCTTCGTCTCCTCCACCTCCGTGAAGGTCAGCGAGCCCGCCTTGGCACCGGCCACTCTCCCTTCGGGAAGTGTTCCACCATCCGGCCTGGCACTCCAACGCGGACTGTTCTCCTCCGTCTTGGGGGGTGAGTAGTCGTGGGCGAAGCCGAGGCCGACGGGCTGGTGGTGAACAGGCGGCACAGCAGGTCCTGGTAGTCGGGGCTCGGCAGGCCGCCTGCTTCCCAGTCCTTCCAGGAGCGTTCGGACAGGCCGACCTTGGCCAGGTTCTCGTTCTCGACGAGCTGGTGGGCGGCGGCGGCCTGGGCGACGGTCCACCCCATGGCCAGGCGGCGGCACTTGAGGAGCCGGTGTCCGCAGTGCTCCGCGATCTGCCCGGCGATCTCGGCGACGAGCGCCATGGGCACAGGGCCGGGCGAGCCCGCCTGGCCGAGCGCCCGCTCACGCAGTGCCTTCCCGCAGGAGATGTGGTGCACCGCTTGGGACTTCTTGATCGCCTCGTTGCTCACGGCTGCCTCCCCGCCTGGCACGGGCTCGGCGCCGGATGCGCCCCCCGCCCGTGCTGCCGAAGACTGACTGCCTGCCCCAGGAGGCGATCAAACCCCCGGGCAAGGGGCGGGATGGTCTCCCCTAATGGGCGGCCACACCGCCCACGAGGGGCGGGCACCTCTCACTACCTGTGACAACACGGGCGGACCACTCTGGATCCCGGCGCCGCGTCCGGCCGACGGACCCGGGCATCCATGGCTCCCCGTCGCTGAGATCTCAGGGCATCCGGCCGGACGCGTCGCGCCTTCCACCCCCGTCCACACGCTCCGCGCTGTTCTGCGGAGCTGACAGATCGAGAGGGACTTTTATGGAAGACGCACAACCGACCGCGGCCCTGTCCGGGCAGATCGTCCAACTGGACAGGCTGAACGGGCAGTTGATCGAGCGGATGCGGCACGAGGCCCTGACCGCCCCGGCGCCCTGGAAGGCCGAGTACGGCGAGTTCCAGTCCGGCGGCTGGTGGACCACGTCGCTGATGAACGCCTCCGGCGACGCCTGCGACGTCAGGATCGCCGACGGCACTGCTCGTCCCACCGCCTTGCTGGGGCACATGCCCGCCACCGCCGGCCTGCTCGCGGAGCTGGGTCTGAACTACATGTGGGTGCGGCTCGCCCGGCTGGAGGCGAACGCGTTCCTCTGGGAACACCGCGACTACGACGAGCTCGACCAGGTCGAACGCCACCGGCTGCACATCCCGCTGCACACGAACTCCTCCGCGTTCCTGGTCACCGGCGGCACCAAGGTCCACATGGGCGGCGGGCGGATCTGGCGGCTGACGCCGACCTACGCGCACGGGGTCTGCAACCTGCTCGGCCCTGACCGGATCCACCTGATCGCGGACGTCTACGCCGACGATGCCTACACCAGCCTCGCCGGGCGGGCAGCGGAGCCGACGGCGGACCGGCTGCCGGCCGCGTCGGAGGCGGAGAACCGACCATCCACCACATCGCCACCATGAACCTGCGCGCCGTGGGGCGCCGTCCACCGCGGGCGAGGTCCTGCTGCCGGGGCCCAGAAACGCCGAACGCCCCGCCAGGGGCGGGGCGTTCGGAAACGAGAGAGGCCATGGCGGTCAGTAGGGAACTGAATGGCGTGTCCGCCGAATCGCGCGTATCCGGCGGGCGAGGTGCTAGGGCCTGTGTGATGTCGTGATCAATCTTGCCGACCCGGGTTCCTCGGGAAGGGGGATCCGGTAGGAAAGACGATCGTGACACGCAGGCAACT